>JAQGNH010000006.1 GCA_028291945.1 Betaproteobacteria bacterium | reverse complement strand
ACGAAGGGACTGGGCGAGATCGGTTCGGTTGCAGTGGCGCCGGCAATCGCAAATGCGGTGTTCCATGCCACCGGATACCGCGTCCGCGAACTCCCCATTACGATTGATCGCCTGTTGCCTGGTCTGCGCCTGTGAGAGTAAGCCGACAGCGGCTCAGTTGAGGTGGCGCTCATACAGGCGTTGAAGTTGCGGGCGATCGGAGGAGCCGCGCTCGACGTTTTCGATACCGAACCTCTACCGGCCGATCATGCTTTCATCGGCGAATAAACAAGATAGGAGAGTTTATGGACCCGTCAAAAAACGAAAGTCTTCATGCAAATTTAGGATTTAGATTTGCGAGAGGTCTTGCTGTTTGTTCGGCGGTGACCAGTCTCTTATTTTTAATTTTGTGCCCATCTGCGTTTGCGGGTGGTCAGCACGGTTTTTCAATCAAGGTGTTCACCTCCCCCGACGATCAGTTTTGGACTAACTCGGTCATTATCGAGGGAGCACGTGAAGTGATGTTGGTCGATGCGCAGTTAACAAAAACCAGTGCTGAAAAAGTATTACAGGAAATCAAAGGGACTAAAAAGCCGCTGTCTATTATCTACATTACCCATGAGCCAAGACGCTGGTTCTCACCGGTGTCATCGAGGATGCCGGCTACTCCGGTCTCGCGGTGGGAAGCCGCGTGATGTTCACAGGGCCCCTAGGGCGTTCGAAGAATGGCGCAACGTGAGTCTTAGAGGAGGTTGAACCGCATGAGAACTGACATTGTAGCTGGCGCAGTATTTCCCGATTATGAGCTGACCGATTACACGGGCAAGCGTCGCAAGCTTTCCGATCTACAGGGCCCAGATCCAATGATCCTTGTGCTTAGCCGGGGAGGATACTGCCCGAAGGATCAGCGCCAGGCCCAGGGTCTGGTCCAACTTTACCGCGAGATGGAAATCGGTTACTCCCGCCTAGTCACCATCAGTACCGACAACATGCTTGCGACGAATGACTATCGCTCTGGCGTCGGCGCTCATTGGACCTTTTTATCCGATCCGGGACGAAAGGTTCAGAAGGATCTCGACATCGCCGAGTACACGGATCCGGAACACAATCCGATGATTCCGCATGTCATCGTCCTCGAACCTGGTCTCGTTATATTCAAGGTCTACAACGGCTACTGGTTTTTTGGCCGACCGACCATCGAAGAGCTTCGGCAAGACTTGCGTGCTTTGTTGAAGAAATGTCGTCCGGACTGGGACATTACTAGGCCCGAACTGAAAGCTGCATGGGAAAGGGGTGAACATGATCGCTTTTATCCCTATGGCAAGACCTACGCGCAGGTGTTTCGGGAGCAACAGTAAACGGAACCATCGACTGATTCCGGGCATGACTCTGCCCTGGGAATACGTATGACAACCGCTGTTGGGAGAGCTTCGCGTGTGACAACCGGCCCGAATACGCACCGAAGCTTGACCACGCGCCCGAAGCCTCAGGGCTCATCGAAGTTTGTCGTCTACGTGGCGTTGGCCGGTAATCTACTCGTGAGCGCCACAAAGTTCATCGCAGCCTCCGTGAGCGGAAGTGCTGCCATGATGAGCGAGGGCATCCATTCGCTGGTCGACACACTCAACGAGGTGCTACTGCTATACGGGATGCATCGCTCGAAGCAAACCGCAGATCCTATCCATCCACTCGGCTACGGACGCGAGCTGTACTTCTGGAGCTTTGTGGTGGCCATGCTGCTATTCGCCATCGGTGGCGGAGTCTCGTTCTACCAGGGAATTGTACGTATCGCCGCGCCGCGGGCGCTTGAGAACACGCAGATCATTTACATCGTCCTTGGACTTTCAGCGGTCTTCGAAGGCTATTCATGGTGGGTCTCCAAGCAAGCGTTCCGCAAGGCCAAAGGAAGGCTGAGCTATTGGCAGGCGGTGCGCCGAAGCAAGGATCCGCCGGCGTTCATGGTGCTCCTTGAGGATAGCGCGGCGCTGGTCGGTATTGCGATTGTGGCCATTGCGACGTTTGCGGCCGATCGGTTCTCCCTGCCGGAGCTCGATGGCGTTGCCTCACTGCTGATCGGGCTCATGCTTGGCGCGACAGCATCCGTAATTGCCCGAGAGTGCAAAGGTTTGCTGATCGGAGAGCAGGCGAACCCGTCGGTGGCCGCGTCAATCAGGGAGATAACGGACGGCGAGCCTGACGTTGCTAACGTCAATGGCGTCGTCACTTTCCAGCTCGGTCCCGAGCATATCGTCGTGGCCCTGAGCCTGGAGTTCGCAGATCGATTGCGCACGCCTGACATCGAACGGCTGGTAGCTGACATCGAAAGTAAGGTGCGCGCGAGACATCCGGAAGTGGTAACCCTGTTCGTAAAGCCACAGACTCCCGCCGCATTCGCAGACGGCCGACGTAGGCGCTTCAAGGTGGGAGCGCGCAAGCCGTCGGTCTCGGAACCCTAGCCGGCATCCTCGCTCTTCGAGATGGAGAACCATCGGAGACGAAGAGACCCAAACAGGAGGTGCTCTCGACCATGATCACATCGCGTGAAATCCGTCTGAAATCCCGACCTGTCGGCATGCCCAGTGCCGATAATTTCGAGTTCGCCACGGTGTCGGTGCCCCGCCCGGCGCCGAGCGCCGGGCGAAGTTCAAGTGCAAAACCTCTGGATGACGGTGGATCCTTATATGCGTAACTGCATGGCGCATCGTACGAGTTATGCAGCGTCCCAGGCGAGCAAGGAGGTGCACAGGGGCGCGATCGGGGGATCGCCGCGTCCAACTCAAGCATGTACGGCTGGCGCCCGCCCTTCCACCTCAGATGTATCCGCGTCCGGTGCCGTCGGATCGGTCGTATGCCAGGTCGCCAAGCTTAAGGGGCACACGGTCATAGGGTCCGCCGGCGGCGCCGCCAACCCGACCACCATTTTATTAACGTCCACTCAAAGGTGACCATGGATTCAGACACGCGTTTCGAGACGGTAGCGACGTCGGTGATCTCACGTCGTAGTTTTCTGCGCAAGACGATCGCTTTGGTTCCCGTCGCTGCGGCTGTCGCCGGGACAGCACGCTCGGAGAGTCAGCGCGCATCGGAAGGCACGGAAAGGGCGGGAGCTGAACACCATCCAAATGGAGCCACTCCGATGCCGTACTCTGACTACACATGTTTCCGGCTCCGCTTTGATTCTGGAGTCGCGTTCGTCACCATGGATCACCCGCCGCTAAACCTTCTCGATGAAGTTATGTCGCAAGAGTTCGAGAAACTCGGCAGGGAGCTCGAGGCCGATGAGACCGTCCGAGTTGTGGTGTTGCAAAGCGCGCTTCCTGATTTCTTTATCGCCCACTCTGGTTTGGGCCGCTTTGCAGGCGGCTCGAAAGTGGTGTCCCATACGCGTAGCTTCCGTCTCACGCAGATGATCGGCGAGCGGTTCAGAAACATGCCCAAGGTGACCATTGCCAAAGTCGAGGGACGGGCCCGGGGCGGAGGGAGTGAGATCGCACTGGCCATGGACATGTGTTTTGCTGCCGTTGGCAAAGCGATCTTCCGCCAGCCAGAGGTAGCATGGGGTCTTGTTCCGGGTGGCGGCTCTACGCAAAGATTGCCACGGCTCATGGGGCGCGGACGCGCCTTGGAGGTGCTTTTGGGTTCCAATGATCTCTCGGCGGAGCTGGCAGAGCGTTACGGCTATATCAATCGAGCGTTGCCGGCGCACGAGCTGACGCCTTTTGTAGAGAAACTGGCTCACCGCATCGCCTCATTTCCTCCGCATGCCATTGGTCATATCAAGGCGGCCGTGGACACCGGAGCATTTGCTTCTATTGCAGAGGGGCTACTGGTGGAAGCCCACGAGTCCGATTTGGCTCTCGCTAACGAAGTGGCGCAAGCACGCATAGCGGAATCATTGAAGCTCGGCGCCGAAACTTATCAAGGTGAGTTGGAGATGGACTTTTTGTCGAAACTCTCCCCGATAAGATAACCCGCGAAGCGATCTTGGCGACCGTCTTCGCTGACCGCGCAGGACCGAGGTCCCGTATTGGTGACGGTGGAGTGGAACATCGATCCTAAGTGCCGCCTGCCGTTTCTGGAGGCGTTGTGGAGCTATGCACGCGAGCGCCGCCGCGATGGTGCTTACGACTGGGCTCTTTTTGAGGATCCTGCTCAGGATGGCCGTTTCATCGAAACATTTCTGACGGACTCGTGGCTGGAGCACCTGCGTGCGCACGAGCGCGTGACCAATGCCGATCGTCTGCGCGAGCAGATCGTCCGCAAGTTTCTCGTCGATGGTGTTCCCAAGACCACGCATCTCATCGGCGTACACCCAAACTGAATGTTTGCCGTGCCCAACGATCCGCCGTCCGAAGTCGCGAACCGACGCGATCAGATGTTTCCGGTGCTTACCGACCCGGAGGTCACGCGCATCGGCGGGTTTGGCACCGTGCGACGCTTTGAGCGCGGCACCCGCCTGTTCGCGACCGGCGAACCTGGCCCAGGCATGTTCGTCGTATTGCAGGGCGCTCTGGCGCTCAGCCAGCGTGACGGCATGGGTCGCGTGGTTCCCATTGTGAGCCTGGGGCGAGGACAGTTTTCCGGGGAGGTCGCTCAACTTTCCGGCAGCTACGCGCTGGTAGACGCGTATGCCGAGGAGGATTTGGAGGCGATTCTTGTGCCGCCTCCGCAACTGCGCGCGCTGATCATTGCCGAGGCAGACCTTGGCGAACGTATTGTGCGTGCGCTGATACTGCGTCGGGTCGCACTAATCGAAACCGGCGCCGGCGGCCCGGTGCTGATGGCGAGGTCGGAATCTCCCGAGTTGCAGCGACTGCAGAACTTCCTGACCCGCAATGCCCGTCCGCATCAGGTCGTCGATGTCACCCAGGATGGCGCCGCCGGTGCGCTTCTTGAACACTATGGTGCGGCATTAGCCGACGCGCTCGTTGTGTGCCCTGACGGGTCGGTACTGCTCAACCCCACCGAAGACGCGCTTGCCCGCGCGCTGGGCATGATCGATTCGGTCACGCACAACGAACTCTTCGACGTTGCCGTAGTCGGGGCGGGACCCGCGGGTCTCGCGACGGCCGTGTATGCGGCTTCGGAAGGCCTACACGTTGTCGTACTAGACTGTCGGGCGTTCGGCGGGCAGGCGGGAGCCAGCGCGCGCATCGAAAATTACCTAGGCTTCCCCACCGGCATCTCCGGTCAGGCGCTTGCCGGCCGCGCCTTCGTCCAGGCGCAGAAATTCGGCGCCGAGATGATGATCCCGGCGCAGGTCGCCGCGCTGGACTGCAGCAAGGCTGGGCCTGGCGGCGAGTTGTCGTTACAGCTCGCCGATGGCCGCCGTCTTCGCTCGAAAACGGTGGTCATTGCCAGCGGTGCCCGTTATCGCCGGCCCGCAGTGCCGCGCTTGACCGAGTTCGAAGGCCGGGGCGTTTCGTATTGGGCCTCCGCCTACGAAGCGAAGACATGCGCGCACACTGAAGTCGTCGTGGTAGGTGGCGGCAACTCGGCCGGGCAAGCTGCGGTATTCCTGGCGCAGCAAGCAACCAAGGTATTCGTTCTGATACGAGGGCCGAGTCTTGCCTCCAGCATGTCACGCTACCTGATCGACCGCATTGATGCCACGCCGAATATCGAACTGCGCCCTCACACGGAACTGACGCAGCTTTACGGTAACCCCGAGGAGGGCCTTAACGCGGTGTCCTGGCGCGACAAGCAAACAGGTCTCGAGGAGAAACGGCCGATCCGCCATGTGTTTGTTTTCGTGGGCGCGGACCCGGAGACGGAGTGGCTCGCTGGGTGCGGCGTGGCGCTCGACCCCCATGGGTTTGTGTTGACCGGTCAGACGGAAGGCCTCGCCGCGGGACATGTGCCCGCTCCACTCGAGTCGAGCGTGCGCGGCGTGTTCGCGATCGGTGACGTGCGCTCCGGTTCGGTGAAGCGCGTGGGCGGTGCGATCGGAGAAGGCGCCGCCGCGGTGGCGCTGATCCATCAGCATCTCGCAGCTGACGGCGCAGTTCCCACGTTAAAGGGCGAGAAGCCTGTGGGCGACGTGTCCAAGCGAAGGTGACAATCGTGCGCGTTTCGGCGTGCGCCGGCGAGCGAGGGCGGGCCTCCGCACTAAATAGACATCATTAAACCCTATTATCGACAACGGGAGGCACCGCATGAATCTGCCTGATGCACCGATTGCAAACGAAGGCTTCTTCGTCACGCATTTCTTCACCGTGAGGGATCAGGAAAAATCGAAGGACTTCTACGTCCGAATTCTTGGCGGGAAAGTGATCAAGCCTGAAAATCCCTGCTACATCAAGCTGGCTAACACCTGGATCATTCTCAATTCCGGTGGTGGCCCGACTCCCGACAAGCCCGAGGTCCTCCTCGAAACCCCTTCGGATCTCAGCAGAGTGAATAGCTTTCTTAACTTGCGCGTCGCCGACATCTGGGCCTGCTACAAACAATGGGGCGACAAGGGAGCGTTCTTCCTTACCGAGCCGTTAGACAATCACGGTTCGGAATGGCGTTGCTATATGCGTGATCCCGACGGCTACCTCATCGAGGTCGGCCAATATACTCAAATGGCACTCGACCGTTTCAAAAACGACGCCAGTTGATTGCCAAGCAGCTTCACATCCGCAAACCGATGGTTCCACTCCGCCCAATGTCAGTTGTCCGGCAAGCGCGTTTATCTGAGCAACCCTTGGCTGGCAACGTCTTTCCGCTTTGGCAAAAGAGCAGACTGCCGCTCAGCCCAGCTAAGGCTGCCCGACGGACCAGTAACATCATGTTCGTCATGGGCAAGAGCCTTCGGTTGGAGGGGTTCAACACCGCGAACTATTTCGATCTCATGCCCGAGTTCCAGAGAGAGATGTCCAGATGGATACACGAAGGCAAGATCACGTGGAAGGAAACCATAGAGCACGGCATCGAGAACGCGCCCACAGCCTTCCTCAAATTGTTTAAGGGCGAGAACTTCGGAAAGATACTGGTGAAACTAAGTTGAGTTCCGATTGACGAATCCGTCGCTTTGGTGGACCTTCGCGCGGATGTTCCCCGCAGTCCTGCTACTGATGGCAGAGCGCTACCACAGCCCGCGTGCAAAACGCCGGGCGAACTTCTTCAAACACATGCGCCGATGACTCGTACGATCGAGACTCTGGTCTTGCTGCTAGTCGTAGTTGCCGCGGTGGGGATCGCCGCGAAACGGCTGAAAGTTCCTCCAGCCATTCTCTTGGTGCTTATAGGCGTCGTGCTCGCGCTCGTTCCTGGCCTACCCGCGGTAAGCCTCGCGCCAGAGTTTGTCCTGCTTCTAGTGTTGCCGCCTATCATCTACTCGTCTGCGGTCGCCATGAGCTGGCGGGAATTTCGCTTCAATCTGCGCCCCATTTCGCTGTTGGCCGTCGGTTGCGTCGTGTTCACGACTGTCGCGGCCGCGGCCGCGACGCATTGGCTCCTCGGCATGCCTTGGTCAGTGGGTTTCGTTTTGGGAGCGATCGTTTCGCCGCCCGACGCTGTGGCGCCGCTTTCGATCGCCCGCAGAATGCAGCTACCCAGGCGAATCCTCGTCGTCCTGGAAGGAGAAGGTCTCGCTAACGACGCCACTGCTCTTATCCTCTATCGCTTTGCGGTAGTGGCTGTGAGCGCCGGAGTTTTTTCGTTCGAGAAAGCAGCGGGAATGTTTGCCGCAATCGTTGCAGGAGAGTTCCTGTGGGGAATCGGCGTCGGCTGGCTGATGCTGCGTCTGCGACATTGGGTTGACGACCCGCAAATCGAGATCTTGCTCTCGATCCTGACACCGTTTATCGCCTATTGGCCACCTGAGCATTTAGGCGGGTCCGGCGTGCTAGCCACGGTAGTCACCGGACTCTATGTCAGCTGGCATGGCATGAGCGTGATCAGCGCTGCGACCCGTCTCCAGGGTATCTTCTTCTGGGACGTCCTGGTGTATCTGGTCGAGGGCAGCGTGTTTCTTCTGACGGGCCTGCAGGCACGCACGCTGACCACCGGCATCGCCAACTATTCGTTATCCACGCTGGTCATCTCTGCCGCTGTTGTGAGCGTCGTCGTGATCCTGGCGCGCTTTGCGTGGATGTTTCCAGCGACCTATCTTCCTCGTCTGCTGATTCCCAGGATAGCGCGCGTGGACCCATCGCCGCCGTGGCAGTGGCCGTTCGCGCTCGCATACACCGGTGTACGCGGGATCGTCTCGCTTGCCGCGGCGCTGGCCATCCCCTTTGCAACCGATAGCGGTGACCCGTTCCCCGACCGCGATCTGATTCTCTTCCTCACGTTCTCGGTCATCCTGGTGACGCTTGTGGGACAGGGCTTGTTGTTACCGATCGTGATTCGCGCGCTGGGCCTCGACAATGCCGGCTGGCGCGAGCGCCGCGTCGACAAAGCCGAGGAATTGGCGGCACGCCAACAGGCAATCAGGGTCGCGATTGAGCGCCTCGACCAACTAGCCGAGGAGCGCGAGCTGCCGGCGAACGCCGTTCAAGCGCTTCGCGCTCAGTATCAGGAGCGACTCAAGCATTTCGAGCACGGTCCCGATCGGGCGGGCGGTCATCAGGTGCCGCCCGAGCTTCCCGACGAGATCGAGTTGCTGCTGATCGCTACTGAGCGGGCCAGGATCAATGAGCTCCATCGCCGCGGCACGCTGAAGGACGAGGCCCGACGCCGAATCGAGCGGGAGCTCGACCTGCGTGATGCGACTCTTGCGAACCATCAGCACGAGGAATGAGCCAACCCAGTTTCGCACCCGGCGCAACGAGGTGCCCACCTCTGGGCGCCTGCTCCTGGGCGGGGTCGACACCATCCTCGGAACGTGCCTATCCGGCGCCGGAGTGGCGCAGATCAAGGCGCTCGGGATACAGCCGCTGCTCGACGACGGCCGCCTCGTCGATCTGTTCCCGGATTGGCCCGACGACCGCTTGACGCTCTACGCGCTTTATCCGTCGCGCCACCTGCCGGCGGCCAAGGTGCGTGCCTTCATTGAGTTCGTGATGGCAGCCATAAGCCCGAAGGCGGGGCGACCGCGTTGCAGTTTTCGGTCAGATAACCCACTCATCAGTCAGGCACGCCCGAGCGGCCCGCCTCTGCATCGCGCGTGCAGCTTGACAAGCGTCAATCGACGTAATATGATGTGTATCATATTAAATCAAAGCCACCCGATGGGCCGCACTCCCAACAGCCGCAAGGAAGAGACGCACGAGCGCATCGTCGATGCCGCCGGACGCGCGATCCGCAAGCACGGCTACACAGGTGTGGGCGTGGCCGACGTGATGAAGGAAGCCGGCCTGACGCACGGCGGCTTCTACGCGCACTTCGATTCGCGCGATACGCTGCTCGTCGAGGCGCTCGAACGCGCGGGTCGCCAGAGCTTAGCCGTGACGCGCGCTGCCGAGTTGCGAGCCGGCAAGGGTGTCAGCGCATTCCGTTCGCTCGTCGAAACCTATCTCGCGGATGATCACCTCGCGTCGCTGGAAACCGGGTGCCCGGTCGCCGCGCTCGGCTGCGACATGCCGCGCCAGTCGAAGATCGTGCGGGGGGCGTCCTCGGTTTTGGTGAAGCACCTCATCGCTGCCGTGCGCTCCACGCTACCCGCGGCGCCGCGCGCGACGGCCAGCGTAGTGGCCGGCACGCTTGTGGGATCGCTACAGCTCGCGCGCGCGCTGGGGGACAACGCCGAAGGGCGTGCGCTGCTCTCGGCCGCGCGCAAATCGTTGCTCCAGCAGCACGACAGACCGGGCGCAGCAGGCCACTGACATAGGGGCCCTGCCAGCCATCGGCCTTCGCCTTCGAATATGACGTTTATCATATTCACACTTCGGAACCGACCCCCAAGGAGGCCTCTCATGAAGATAGACAACGCAATTGCCCTCGTAATCGGTGCCAACCGTGGCTTGGAGCCGTCAAAAAACGAAAGTCTTCATGCAAATTTACGATTTAGATTTGCGAGAGGTCTTGCTGTTTGTTCAGCGGTGACCAGTCTCTTATTTCTAATTTCGTGCCCGTCTGCGTTTGCGGGTGGTCAGCACGGTTTTTCAATCAAGGTGTTCACCTCCCCCGACGATCAGTTTTGGACTAACTCCGTCATTATCGAGGGAGTACATGAAGTGATGTTGGTCGATGCGCAGTTAACAAAAACCAGTGCTGAAAAAGTATTACAGTAAATCAATGGGACTAAAAAGCCGCTGTCTATTATCTACATTACCCATGAGCACGCCGACCATTTTCTTGGTCTGGAGGTCTTTAAGGAGGCATATCCGAGGGTGAGAATTATTGCGAACTCTGCGGTAGTAGATCGAATCAACAAGGTCTATCAAGAGAAAATAGATAAATGGAAAAAAACCCTGGGCCCAGGTGCAACCTCTCACGTTGTTGCTATCAGCAAATTCGACGCCAAGTTCATTAAATTTGAGGGCTCAAAAATAGAGGTCCTTAAAAACATCCAAGGCGACACCGATGAAAACTCGATGCTTTGGATTCCTGGACAGAGAATTCTCATTACTGGCGACGTTTCGTTCAATGACATGCACGTTTACACCGCGGAGACGGACAGTAAGGCTCGAGGGAAATGGTTGAACTCATTAAATAAAATCAGAGCATT
>JAQGNH010000580.1 GCA_028291945.1 Betaproteobacteria bacterium | reverse complement strand
AGATTACGACGCACGTCGTCAACATGCCGCTCAAGCTCGATGGCGACGTGCCGCACGTAGGCGGTCAGGCACGCACGGCGCTCGAAATGCTGCTCGTGCGCGTGGATACGGATGAAGGCATCACCGGCTGGGGCGAAGGCTTCGGCCATCGCATATGGTCGGCAACGCGCGCAGCCATCGACAAGAATCATCGCGCCTGTGTGTGTTGGACGCGATCCAACACAGATCTCCCTGCTCATGAACGAGCTCACACGCTCGTTGCATAGCGCGGGGCGGCATGGCGCGGTGACGTATGGTTTATCGGCCATCGACATCGCGCCCTGGGACATCGCGGGCAAGATCGCTGGTCTACCGGTTTATCGCCTGCTCGGCGGCGGGGCGCGCACCGATCTGCCGGCGTATGCAAGCCTGCTCCGTTGCGGCAAGCTTGCTGCACTCGAAAGGAATTCGTCAAGCGCCTCAATACGACAGTCGTGCGCGCGCTCAACAGTTGCGAGCTGCAGGACAAACTCGCGGAGCTCGGCTATGAAACGTGTCAACAACACGCCTGAGCAATACGCGGCGCGCATTCGAGGCGAAATCCCGAAGTGGGGTAAGGTGATCAAGGCTCCGGGCGCACGAGCCGAGGGTGCCTGATGAGCTGTCACCGATTCATGATTTGGAGAGAGGGAGTACTTGGATGACGCGTCAGTCTTCGATTTGCGGTTTACTCGCAGCTGTAACCGTACTACTCGCGGGGTGCTCGAACACGCCTTCAAACGTAGCGGAAACGAGCAGGCGCATCGTGCTTGCCGAGCAAGGCTACTTTTTTGTCGGGGGACGTTATACCAAGTCCACCGGAGGCCAGATCAGTACTGGACAGATGTACGTGCAATACCAGATACCCGAGAACCGGACGCAGCCCTATCCCGTGGTGATGTGGCATGGTGGCGGCCAGACCGGGACCAACTTCATGGCTACTCCAGACGGGCGCAAAGGCTGGGGCGATTACTTCCTTCAACGCGGTTATGCGGTTTACATCGTCGATCAGCCTGCGCGGGCGCGCTCCGGCTTTTTCACGGAAGCCTATGGTAAGACGCGTCGTCCCAACGCCGAAGCGATGTCGAGCCGGTTCACGGCACCGGAGCTCGCCAATCAATATCCGCAGGCGAGACTGCACACGCAATGGCCGGGCAAAGGCGTGCCAGGTGACGCTACGTTCGATCAGTTCTTCGCTTCACAAGTCGAGGACGTCGAGGATGTCGGCGTAATCGAGCAGCTCAATCGTGATGCCGGCGTCGCACTGCTCGACAAAATCGGTCCGGCGATCTTGCTCACGCACTCACAGTCAGGACCATTCGGCTGGGCGCTGGCCGATGCGCGCCCGAAGCTCGTCAAAGGCATACTCGCAATCGAGCCCAACGGTCCGCCGTTCTATGAGAACACAGTCATAGGTGCGCCCAGCTGGTACAAGGATGGCCCGCTCGGAAGGGCCTGGGGCATCACGAGAGTTCCGTTGGCGTTTTCACCCGCGGCGACCGATCCCAAGGATTTGCGGATGACGCAACAGGCGACCGCGATGGGGCCGGAGCTCGTTCGATGCTGGCTGCAGGGCAACCCCGCGCGGCAGCTGCCCAGCCTGCAGGGCATACCCATATTGATCGTAGTCAGTGAAGCCTCGTACCACGCGCCATACGATCACTGCACCTCGGAATTCCTGAAGCAAGCCGGCGTGCGCCACGAATTCGTGCGCTTGCCGGCCCTAAACATCCACGGCAATGGGCACATGATGATGCTCGAGAAAAACAACCTCGAGATTGCGTCTTACCTGACGGGGTGGGCGCAGACGAATATCCGTTGAATGTGAATGACGGTCACCGGCAAAGACACGACACGATAACAACGTGACGTAACATGACGCGTCACTTTGAGGAGTTCGGATGTATAACCGCAAGTGGATAGCTGCAGCTGCCGTTTCGTTTTCTATGGCGACCGTGTGTGGCGCTGGCGTTGCGCAGACCTACCCAAGCAAGCCCATCCGCCTCGTTCTGCCGTTTCCGCCGGGCGCACCGAGCGATATGGTCGGGCGCACGATCGGTCAGAAAATGTCGGAACAGATGGGGCAGAACTTTATCCCCGACAACCGAGCCGGCGCTGGCGGAACGGTGGGGCTGACGATGGTGGCGAAATCGCCGCCCGACGGCTACACGATACTCGTCACGTCACCGACGATCGCGCTGGGTCCGCTGCTCTATTCGAATCTCGCGTTCGATTCGAAGGATTTTGCACCTATAGCGCGGCTGGCCTCGATCGAGAATGTCATGCTGCTGCATCCATCCGTGCCTGCGAAGACGCTGAAGGAATTCATCGCACTCGCCCGTGCGAATCCAGGAAAGCTCAACTACGGATCGGGCGGAGCGGGTACGACCAACCATCTCGCGAACGAGTTGCTGAAGAGTCTCGAAAAAATCAACCTCGTGCACGTCCCGTACAAAGGCGCGACAGTGGCGACGACCGCGTTGATGGGCGGTGAAGTAGACGAAGTGATACTCGGTGTCGCGCCTGCATTGCCTTTCATCAAAGGCGGCAGGGTGAAACCGCTGGTCGTGCTTTCGGAGAAGCGCGTTGCGACACTGCCGAACGTCCCGACGTCCAAAGAAGCGGGATTTCCCAATTTCCAGATGTCGATCTGGTATGGAATGTTCGTGCCGGCCGGCACACCGCGCGAAGTGATCAGCCGGCTTCATCGCGAAGTCGCGAAGGCCCTCGACGACCCAACGCTGCGCCAACACATGAGTAATGCCGGCATGGATCCGTGGCTCGGCACACCCGACGAGATGGGCAGCTTGCTGCGCAACGAGATCAGTCGCTACGCGAAGATCATCCAGAGCGCCGGGATAAGAAAAGATGCGTTGTGAGCTGCCTGCGCTCTTGGGTCTCGTGCGCGTGTGGCTCGGCCTCCTAAGGGATTGCGGCTATCTTGAGTAAGAGGCGCTTCGCCTAGCAATCGAGAGCAACTCCCGTGCAGCGACGATCGCGCCCTGCTAGCGCATCGAGATAGTCACGGTTCCCTGCGCCCCGCGCGCCAGGTCACTCTACTTTGATCTTCGCTGCCTTGATGAGCGTGGCCCAGCGTGCGGACTCTTCACGCATGTATCGAGTCAGCTCCTCGGGTGAGCTCGCTGCGGGTTCCGCACCCTGAGACATGAAACGCTGGTGAACATCGGGCGAAGAGAGTGCTTTGGCAACCGCACTGTTCAGTTGTGCAACGACGTCCTTATGCATACCGCGTGGACCGAAGATGCCATACCACGTCGTGTATTCGTAACCGGGAACACCCGCTTCTGCAATCGTCGGGACATCGGGCAATGCGGGCGAGCGTTTTGCGCTGCCGATCGCAAGCATTTTGATGCGTCCCGCTTTGACGTGCGCCAGCACCGTGGGGATGCTCGAAAACTGCAGCTGCACCTGGCCGCCGATGAGATCCGTCATCGCGGGCCCGCCCCCTTTATAGGGGACATGCACGATGTCGATTTTTGCAAGGTACTTCAGCATCTCGGTGCCCAGGTGATTGGGTGTGCCGATACCGCTCGATGCGGCGTTCAGCTTGCCTGGATTCGCTTTCGCATAAGCAATGAGCTCCTTGACGTTGTTCACAGGGAGCGCCGCGTTTGCGACGAGCGCCTGCGGATTGATGTTCGTGCGGCTCACGGGAGAAAAGTCGCGGAACGCCTCGTAGGGCAACGCCGGATTCAGCAGGGGGTTGATGAGCATACCGGACGAGGTGCCGAGCAGCAGCGTGTAGCCGTCCGGGGGTGCTTGCGCAACGATCATCGTTGCGATGACGCCACCCGCGCCGCCACGGTTGTCCACCACCGTCGGCTGGCCATAGAACTCCGACAATTTCTGCGCGATCGGCCGCCCGACGAAGTCCGTGGTACCTCCCGGTGGATATGTGATGACCAGCCGTATCGGGCGGCTCGGATAGTTCTGCGCATTGCAGAGCGGTGCGGCTACAGCGAGTGCGAGAACCAGTGCTCCTGCTGAAAACTTCATGAGGTCTCCTCTTGTGTTTATGGGTGGCGCGTTCGTTCATCTCAGCAGCTCGACCGCGGAGCCGATGTCGTCCAGCTCTTCGAGCCGCTGTATAGCGGCAAAAGCCTGCTCCGCTTTGACTTCGGTAACGCTCATGGATTGCCGTGCGCAATCCATGAACTTCAGACGCAGATCGTCCCACGTGAGCTCGCGTGCAGGCGAGCCCGGCGCCTTGTCGACGCGCATCTTCGCCGAGCGGCCGTCCGTGAGGTGCACCTCGATTTCAACGAACCCGCGGCTTCCCGAGCTGCGCTTCTCGAATTCCGGGTCTTCTCCGCGACACGATGGATCTTCGTGCGCGTCGATACGCTCGTATAAGGTCGCGATCTCCTTGCGTTGCACCGCTTCATCCGTAAACGTCCACAGCGAATAGCCACCGTCGAGCAGTCCGGCCGCGAGCGGATACTGGAGGCTGAACTTGCCTTCCAATCCTGTCTTGGGCCGCGCGTAGGTCAGCACTTGCATGCCGCCCGGCGGCATGCGGCATACGACCCTTTCCACGCTTGCCGCAGTGAAGCCGAGCTTCGATTGCAGTGCGAGCAGGCCGTCCATGGCACGGTGTGAAGCGTAGCAGCACGGAAATTTCTTGAGCGCGAGACCCGGATCAACGATAACGAAAGGATGCCCGAGACGTTCCGCGGTGAGGTCGGCGTTTGATTCGGCCACACCCAGTGTTGAATAGACGCCGGACTTCGCCTCCAGAATGTCAGACGCTGCAGTGAAGCCGCACGTCGCGAGGCGCCATGCCGTCAGTGCGCTGCGCGCCGCGATGCCGGTATGGAGTGGTTTCGTCATCGTCCCGAAGTTGCGCCTGAGGCCGCTCGACATCGACCCGGCAATACCGAAGGCTTGCTGCGCGGTCGAGATGTCGACGCGATGCAGCTTGAGCAATGCGGCGAGCGCGGAGAACAACGCGAGCGAGCCCGTCGCGTGATAGCCGCGGTGGTAGTGTCCCACCGTCATTCCGAGGCCGATTTTTCCGCCGACTTCGACGCCTACAACGTAGGCTTCGACAAGGCTGCGGCCGCTGAGGCTCTTGCCGTCGAGACTCGCGAGAACGGCGGCAAGAATGACCGCGCTCGGATGCGCAGGCATCATCGAAAGCACGTCGTCATAGTCGAGCGCATGGCCGAAGGTGCCGTTCACCATCGCGGCGGTTTCAGGCGCAGCCGAGAGTCCCGTGCCCAGGATCGGGCTTTCTCCCGAGGCATGCATCGCATTGATGTAACTCAGCAATGGCTGCGACACTTCCGATCCCGCACCGGAGAGAATAGCGGCGAAGGTGTCGGCGATGGCTTTCCTGGCCTTGGGAACGGCGTCAGGCGGGAAAGCGTCGAGCGCCGTGCCATGAATGAAGGACGCGACGCGTGCGGTTGCTCCAGTTGTACGGGCGATTTCCGACATGTGCAGTTCCTCGGCGGCTTTTAGCCATAGCGCTCGAATTCCAGCTCGTATGATAGTGACAAGCGCGCGCCGGATGAAGCATAGTCACGTTCTTCCGGCAATCCGGTATCTGCTCGAGGAGCCTTCAGTGAACGCACCGCATGCTCACGCTGCACAAACCGATCGTGGCGAGCAGCTGGTTGGTTTTATATCTCGAACGCTCGAGCGCGAAGTTCCGGCGACAGTTATCGATGCTGCTAAGACGCGCGCTCGTCGATTTTCTGGGTGTGGCGATCGGCGCGTCCGGCGACGCGCCTGTGCGGCCGGTACGCTCGATGGCACAAAGCTGGAACGCCGCCGGCAACGCTCGGATCTTTCTCGGTCGTCAGACCGCGCCTGCGGTGGCTGCACTCGTGAATGGCACGATGGCGCATGCCATGGACTACGACGATACGCATCCGATGGGCGCGGGGCATCCGAGCGCGCCGTGCTGGTCGACCGCGCTCGCGCTCGGCGAGCACCACGGGCTCGACGAGAAAGACATGCTCGCCGCGTTCATCACGGGATACGAGGTGATGGCGAAGCTGGGTGGCGGCGGTGTTCCCGGCGTGGGCCGCAGTCTCCAGCGACGCGGCTGGCATCCGACTTCCGTGTTCGGGCGTGCAGGAGCCTCAGCCGTCGCCTCTGTTTTGTTACGGCTCAACGATACGCAGATTCGCTATGCCCTAGGGATCGCGGCCACGACTGCTGGCGGTCTGGTGGGATCTTTTGGCACTCATGGCAAGCCGTTCCACGCGGGTAAAGCCGCCATGGACGGGATCATGGCCGCACAGCTCGCGGCGGCCGGTTTCGTATCCGCAACACACCTTTACGAGCTCGAAAAGGGCCTGCTCGACGTCTTCATCCAGGACCACGATGTCGACGTCCCGCCGCTCGACTTGGGCGAGCGCTGGGAAATCCTGACGAACGGCTTCAAGCTATTCGCGAGCTGCCGCGCAACGCACGCATCGACGCAGGCTGCGCGCAGCCTCGCGAGCCAGGTAGGTCGGAGAGAAATCGTGCGTGTTCACGCGCGGGTCCATCCAAACGCGCTGGTGACTGCGGGTAAATTGAATCCTCGCACGCCACTCGAAGGGAAATTCAGCGAGCCGTTCTGCATCGCCCTCGCGTTACGCGGTTATCGGGTGGTCGCTTCGGATTTTGTCGATGCGACGATGAGCGACACGGCACTCAAGAAGGTGGTGTCTCTAGTTCAGCTCGAGGCCGTAACGGGTCAAGCGCCCCACTCCGCGTACCTCGTCGTATACCTTGCCGATGGAGAGCAGCTGCAGGCAGATACGGACATCGTTCGCGGGCACCCGGATAACCCGCTCAGTTGGGAAGACTTGCGCGAAAAATTCGAGGGGCTGGTCGATCCGGTGTTGGGCGGAAAGAAGACGGCGGAACTGTTCGATTCCGCGCGCACTTTTGCCAGCGCGGGATCGCTGAAGCAGCTGGTGGGTTTACTGACGCCGCAGTGAAAGGCGATCAGGGCTTGCGGCCGGTTACAGCACCGGTGGGGTCGATGATGGCGCCTGTCGCCGGACCGTGTCCGTCACGATCGAAGCCGGGCGGCGTGTTTCCGCGTCGTTCCTTTTCGCCCGAGGTCTCTGTGCCGCCCGATACGGAACCGCCCGCGCCTTGCGACGTAGCGCCTACGTCTCGACTGACGCCACGGTTGGCGTCATAGGCAATCCCACCTGGACCATGTGTCTGCGTTGCACACGCGCCGAGGGCCATTGCTACTGCAAATAGACCAGCTGCTGCGTAATTGGACATGTAAGCCTCCTTATCGGACGTCGAAAGCGACATCGATCGACGCGCGCGAGCGGTCGGAACGTCTTGGTCTCGGCACGACCGCTGCGCGCGGAGTGCACCTCCGCGCGCCATGCAGGCGGCAGATCAGGCCAGGACAGTGACGTCCGGTGAACGCAATCCAGCAGCCTGTGCGAGCGTCGCTGCATACTTGAGCGCCGCCTCCTTGGTCTTAAACAATGCGCCGGGAATAACATGACGCGAAAATGCAACTACCCATGTAGCACCGCTCGCCCGCGCTACGACAAGAGCGGCTTTCTTTCTGCGTTTCCACGTCGTTGTTTTGGTCTTCATGAAAGTCGTCCTTTTCTTCGTTGGTTCGAGAGCAGCCACGAAAGCTGCTCGATGACAAGCTATAAGCATTAACCGGACCAGGCGGCCCCGGTTGGCCGAAAATTGTTTTGTTGAGGCTTGGGTTACGACTGGCTGCTCGCTCGCCCTCTCGACAGCGCGCTGCTCAGCATTATGTTCTGTCGCTGTGCAACGACGAACGCCGCCGCCGCACCCGCTACAGCACACCGTGCACTGGCGCGCATTTACATTGCGCGTAAAAAGTGGGAACAGCGCTGGCGGCCTGCGCTGCGAGCTAATAGGACTTCGGCAGCCCCAGCGTTTTTTCCGCGATGAAGCACAGGATGAGCTCAGGGCTTACCGGCGCGATCCGTGGTATGAGCGCCTCCCGCAGAAAGCGTTCGACGTGGTACTCCTTGGCGTAGCCCATGCCGCCGTGCACCATCACTGCCGTCTCGCATGCGCGGAAGCACGCTTCGCCTGCAAGATACTTCGCCGCGTTCGCTTCGGCGGCGCAGGGCTTACCGCTGTCGTACAGGCTCGCTGCCTTGAAGGCCATCAGGTTCGCCGCCTCGAGCTCCATCCAGCATTTGGCAAGCGGGTGCTGAATCGCTTGGTTGCGGCCGATCGGCCGGTCGAAAACGATGCGCGTCTTCGCGTACTCGGTGGCGCGCTCGATGGCTGCCCGGCCGAGGCCGACCGCTTCGGCGGCGACAAGGATGCGTTCGGGATTGAAACCGTGCAGGACGTATTCGAAGCCCCGACCTTCCTCCCCGACGCGGTCGGCAACGGGCACCCGCAGGTTGTCGATGAAAAGCAGGTTCGAATCGACCGCCTTGCGGCCCATTTTTTCGATCTCTCGCACTTCCACTCGTTTGCGGTCGAGATCTGTATAGAACAGGGTGAGGCCGTGTGTGGCCTTGGTGACCTGATCGGCGGGCGTAGTACGCGCGAGCAGCAGAATCTTATTTGAAACCTGGGCTGTCGACGTCCAGATCTTGCGGCCATTGATGATGTAGCTGTCGCCATCTCGCACGGCCTGGGTCTTCAGACGGGTTGTGTCGAGCCCGGTGTCCGGTTCGGTCACCCCGAAGCATGCTCGTTCGCGGCCCGCGATGAGCGGCGGGAGCCAGCGTTTTTTCTGCTCCTCGCTGGCGAGCACCACAACCGGGTTCAGGCTGAAGATGTTCATGTGCACAGCGGAGGCGCCGGACATGCCGGCCCCGGACTGCGCGATCGTTTGCATCATCAG
>JAQGNH010000573.1 GCA_028291945.1 Betaproteobacteria bacterium | reverse complement strand
GTGGAAGACCTCGCCTGCGCGCAGGCTGTCGAGTTGTTTTCTGATCCGGTGAAGATGGAGCGTCCACACGGCTGTGGGCAAGTTCAGGCGCAGAAATAGCGAGGCGCGGTTCATGTCCTCAGAGAGAGGCGCCGCCCGCCGGGTTAGCGGATTGAACGCGTCTATCAGCTTCAACGCCCGTGGGAGAGGACCACTGTGCTCACTATCCTCGCAGTCGTAATACCAAGGTACCGCATTTCCGCGCCAGACCTTGATCGAGGAGGCGCGCACGACATCGATGAACGCAGGCTGGTTCCGCGGAAATACGAGGCTTAGGGGAAAGCTGCCGAAGTGCTCCCGGTGCAGATTTTTAGCCGCAGCAAGGTCGGCGGCCGCGTCCTCGCGCGTGACGCCTCTCTCCCTCAAGAAGAGGTGAGAGAAGGTGTGGGTACCGAGCGCCTGGCCCGGCGTGTCGAGTATGGCCCGCATTAGATCGGGCGCAAAGTGAAGCAGCCCTTTCGGGTCGAGGTCTGCGTATTGCGGCTTCACCGCGAACGCGGAATTCGCGTATTTCGGTGCCTGCGGCGCACGGCTGAAGTAATCGTCCCAACTATTGCATCCAATCGCTCCAACCGCGGCCCACGTGGCGCGCAAGCCGTGCGCGGCAAAGAGCTGGAGAAGCTCGGGGATTACTTCGCGTTCCGCTTCGAGATTCCCGCGATAAGCGTCAATGTCGAGGCCGCAGACATCATGTACGCCCCAACGCAATTCGAAGTCGAGGGATAACACGACGCACGCTTGAGGGTCACGAGATGAGTGTTTCGACATTTCACTGGCGAGGGAAGCACAGTCCATACGGGTGCACAGTGTAACGGTAAATAGCCGCTCAGCCATTGCGATTCGCTATTCGAGGATCGGCGGATGTACCGGCTAAAAGAATCCGACGAGCACGCATGCCGCGAACACACGAGCGGCGTCGCGAAGTTGCATGGTCGTTTTCGTTAGCGGTACGCGTAGCACTCGTTGCTCCATGACGGGCGTTGCGACGCTGCGTATTCGAGCGTACTTCGAGCGGGCAGCGGCTACTGCGGACGGCTCGAAGGCACCCGTTTAACGGGAATTAGTGCATATGCGGATGTCAAGGTGCCTGCTATGGTCTGCGCACTAAGTCTCTATTGAGAGCAATCAGCAGGCAAGGTACGCATCATGTAATCACGCCTGCGGTTACGTCAGTGTCGACTCGCATTTGACGTTCGAAACAGGCCCGGCGCCGCGAATGTTCGCTCGGTGTCAAAAACTAAGTGGGGGGCCTGCGCTTCTCAATCAGAGACTAAGAATAAGGTGAGTAAGTGTCTATCGACGGTGCTTCGGGAGGTCCGACAACGTTTACGAAGGAGGGCGACTCCACCGAATAACTTTATAGAACACGGCCATTTCGATTGACGGTTTCGCCCGGGACAGGGGCTTGAGCGGGGTTGGTTTGCTAAAGTTTTTCATTCTCTCATTCGTGGTGTCGTTCGGTGTGGGGTACCTCATCGTTCGGCTAGAGCATCTGCACTCGCGTTTCACTGGCGATATCGCACTACCGGGCTCGCACAAGGTCCACGGGGCGGCGGTTTCTCGTATCGGTGGTGTTTCCATTGTCATCGGCTGGTTGGTAAGCCTGACCGCAAGCAGCTACGCCATAAACTTAACTGCCGGCCTCGTGATCACCTGGGCCCTGTGCCTGTTACCGGCGTTCGTGGCGGGACTCGCTGAAGACTTTACCAAGCGAGTCGCGCCCGCAACTCGATTACTCTCCTCGTTCCTCGCAGGCGGTCTGGCGTATACATTTCTCGGCGCGACGATCACGCGGGTCGACGTATATGGCATCGACACGTTGCTGCAAATTCCGGCCATTTCTTTTGTCTTTACGATCTTTGCGATTGGCGGTGTTGCGCAGGCCGTGAATATTATCGACGGGCTGAATGGCCTCGCAACCGGCGCATGCATGATCGCGCTCATTGCGCTTGGGTATGTGGCCTTCGGTGTCGGTGACAATGAGCTCGTTCTCTTGTGTGGCATCGGAGCATCAGCTTTGCTGGGTTTCCGGGTCTGGAATTATCCGAGCGGCCGGGTTTTCTGCGGAGACGGGGGCGCCTACTTCGTCGGCGTGTACGTGGCAATACTTTCTGCACTGCTCGTCCATCGCCATAAGGAGGTCTCCGCCTGGTTTCCGGTGCTGCTGCTCCTTTATCCGATCTGGGAAACGGTGTTCTCAGCCTATCGACGGCGCGTGCTGCGTGGCCTGCCGGCCTCGAGCGCCGATAAGCTGCATCTGCACACTTTGTTCTATAAGCGCGTACGGCGCCCTTTGGGTGACCTAAAGGGTGCACTGCCCACGCGCCGAAATTCCGATGCCTCCGTGCTGGTCATGATACTGGCAGGCGGAAGCGCAGTACCGGCTGTATTGTGGTGGTCTGACGGTGCCTATTTGCTCGCCGCTGCACTACTGTACATTGCGATTTACCTCGTCATCTATAAAAGACTGGTCGGTTTCGGGGCACGCGTAAAAAAGCGCTCGACGATGTCCGCCGGACCCCTGGGGGCTCCAGGACCTGCGGCCGCGCTGCGCCGAGGTGTTGCGCGGCGCGCCCTGAGCCGCGACAGCAAGGGCCGTTGATACAATGCATCGGCTCGTGTCCATGCAAACACAGTGCTCTGGCGTAAACAGAGCATGAACACTAACTCCGAACAAGGGATGTTGCTCGATGAAGATTTTGGTAACAGGTGCTGCAGGTTTCATTGGCTATCACCTGGCTCGACGCCTCCTGGAGCGCGGTGACGAGGTCATCGGCGTCGACAACCTCAATGATTACTATGACCCCGAACTCAAGAAAGCACGTCTTGCTCGCCTTACATCGAACCGCTTCACCGATGTGCGCTCGAACATCGCCGAGCGGGAACAGATCGCCGAGCTGTTCCGGGTCCACAAGCCTGAGCGCGTCGTGCACCTGGCGGCGCAGGCGGGCGTACGCTATTCGCTGATCAATCCCCAAGCCTACGTCGACGCAAACCTCGTAGGGTTCGCGAACATACTCGAAGGGTGCAGGCACAACGCAGTCCAGCATCTCGTGTATGCATCGAGCAGCTCCGTATACGGTGCGAATACAACGCTGCCTTTTTCCACGAGCGATAACGTCGACCATCCGATCAACTTGTACGCCGCCAGCAAGAAGGCGAATGAGCTGATGGCGCATTCGTATAGCGAGCTCTTTAAGCTGCCGACCACGGGGCTGCGCTTCTTCACCGTGTACGGGCCATGGGGCCGTCCGGACATGGCGCTATTTCTGTTCACCAAGAACATCCTCGCCGGGAAGCCTATAGACGTCTACAACCATGGCAAGCACCGGCGAGGCTTTACCTATGTCGATGACGTCATAGAAGGGGTGGTACGCGTCCTGGATCGGGTACCCCAGCCGAACCCGTCTTGGTCAGGTGCGACGCCGGATCCTGCTACAAGCCGTGCGCCGTACCGGATTTACAACATCGGGAGTGACAACGCGACCGAGCTGTTGCGATACATCGAGATCATCGAGGAGTGCACCGGCAAGAAAGCCGAGCTCAATTTGATGCCGTTGCAGCCTGGGGATGTGCCTGATACCTGTGCCAACGTCGACGATCTGATGTCCGACGTGGGATACCGGCCCGACACGCCGGTTGAACGCGGCGTCAAGAACTTCGTCGACTGGTACCGCGGCTACTACAAGACGTAGCGTGTGGACCGCAACACCTACCTACAGCCTTAAGCTGATCCTCAATAGTGCGCTGTGGCTCACGGCCGCAGGCATTGTTGTCCGGGGTTGTGGCGCTGTCAGAGAAATATCGTTCGCGGCGGCTTTCGGCGTATCCCGGGAGACCGATCTGTTTCTTCTCGCCGCCACGTATGCGGGCTTTTTGCCTGCCGTGCTCGCAGGCGCAGTCGGAACGGCGCTCGTTTCCCAACTCGGCCGCTTGCGAAGGGGAAGCACCTTCCCGCGAGGGGACGCCGTTGTGTCTCTTGCGTGGGGCGTCCTTTTTGCCGGACTGTTCGCAACTGTGGCTACGTATGTCCTGGCGCCACTGGTATTGCCAGTCTTCTTCGGTCTGAAGGGCGCCGACCTCGAGAACGCAGTCAAATTCTCGCGGATCCTGGCGCCCCTTGGGCTTACGATGGTCGTTTCCGCCTCGATGGATGCGGTCCTAAATTCGGCCAAGCAGTTTTTCGTCGCGGGGGTCACTTCGGCAGCGACCCCGGTCGCAATGATCGGTGCGATTGTGATCTTCGGCGACCGCTGGGGCGTCGATGCCGCCGCCTCGGGCATGATCGCAGGCGGGGTGGTGGAGGTGGCGATTCTCACGCTCACCATCTTGCGCCAGAAAGACGTGCTTTTCGGGAGCCCTGTACCTCACGCGGAGGCCCTGAATCTTGGAGCCTTCTGGCGCGGCGTGTCTTTTCTTGCCCTTTCAGCGGCAATCGCGGCTGTGTCTCCTCTGATCGACCAGGTCTTCCTCGCCAGGCTCGAAGTCGGGGCGATTACGACTTATAGCTACGCGTCGAAGGTGAACAGTCTGCTCATTGGGCTCTTCGGTACGGCGTTCGGCGTTGCGATTTATCCCTACCTGACCGATCTTGCGGCGCAACGCGACCTGCGCGCACTCGGGCATCTATCGTGGCGGATCGTGGCGCTGATCGTGCCCGTTACTCTGTTCGCGAGCACGCTCGTCCTTCTGTTTTCGCAGGAGATCGTGCAGACGCTGTTCGCGCGCGGCAACTTCACCGAAAAAGACGTGCTCCTCGTCGCTCACATTCAGCGCGTCTTCGCCTTTCAGCTCGTGTTTTACGTCTGCGGCCTCGTAGCGATGAGAGTCTTGAACGCGCTGGGCACCACGGATCTCGTGCTGTGGATCTCCTGCCTCGGGATCGTGTTGAACACGCTGTTCGACTGGCTTCTGTATGAGCGCATGGGTGCCGCGGGCATTGCACTCTCGTCGGTTCTAACCAGCATCGGTAGCCTCGGTCTCGCTCTCGCGCTTATCCGGGCGGCATCAAGACGGCATCCGGTCTAGCAGAGCGTCTCGTGGCTACGCTCACCGTATTTACGCCGACGTACAACAGAGCCGATACGCTGCCGCGTGCTTATCAAAGCCTGCAGCGCCAGACATCACTCGATTTTATCTGGCTCGTAGTGGACGACGGTTCGACCGACGACACCCGAAGGTTTGTAGAGGAATGGAAAACCCAGTCGGAATTTCCGATTGAGTATTTTTATCAGCCCAACGCAGGAAAGCATAACGCGCATAACCTGGCTGTTTCGAAGGCAAAAACCGAGCTCTTTCTCATTCTCGACGCGGACGACGAGCTGCTGCCGGAAGCGATCTCGGTCATTGCCGCGGAGTGGGATCGTCTCGACGCGGCGGGTCGAAAGGATATCGTCGGCCTCTGGACATTGTGTCTCACCCCGGACGGCGCGGCCTGCGGCAAACCGTTCCCCGCTGATCGGTTCGATGCGTCCTTGCAGACGTTACGCTACGAACATGACTGCGGAGGCGAGAGGTTGCCCTGCTTCACCACAGCGATTCTGAGGCAACATCCCTTTCCGCAAACGGATCCGGGGGAGTGCAGATACATTCCCGAGGCGTACGTATGGAGCGCAATAACGCGTCGCCATCGTGTGCGTTGTCTCAACG
>JAQGNH010000449.1 GCA_028291945.1 Betaproteobacteria bacterium | reverse complement strand
GCGGCTTGAAGATCGACCGCGAAACGGGTCAGGTACTGAACGTCCACTTCCATCCGATCCCGGGCCTCTACTGCGCCGGTGAAATGGTCGGCGGTCTGTTCTACTTCAACTATCCCAGCGGCACGGGTCTCGTTTCGGGCGCGGTCTTCGGCAAGATCGCGGGCACAGGCGCAGGACAAGCCGCGAAAGTCTAACGACGAAAAATTTTGACCGCCAGGGACGCGACGGACGCATAGTACATAGAACTACAAGCCTTGCTACGTTAGTTCTGACTGTGAACCGATGGGCTAGTTGTTTTCGCGTTTCCTCGGCGTCCATAGCGTCCTTGGCGGTTCAATCCTTCAGCTTTCAGGAGTAAACCATGGCGCACGACGCCAGCAATGACAACCCCTACACTCGCGGCATCGCAGAATTCGTCTCCAGCCTGACGTACGAAGCGATCCCCGAAGAAGTTCGCAGCCGCATCAAGCTTCTGATGCTCGATTCGCTGGGCTGCGCGCTGTACGGCGCCGATCTCGAGTGGACGCGCATACTTCAGGACACTCTGCAGCAAGTCGATTCGACGCGTACCTGCGCAGTCTGGGGCACCAAGAAGAAGCTGTCTGCGCCCCACTCCGCTCTCGTGAACGGCACGCAGGTTCAGGGTTTCGAGCTCGACGACGTGCATCGTGCAGGCGTGCTGCACGTCGGTGCCGTGGTGCTGCCGGCACTGATTGCGCTCACTGAGCTTAAGCCGGGTATGAGCGGAAAAGAGTTCCTGACTGCGGCTGTCGCCGGTTACGAGATTGGGCCGCGCGTCGGCCTCTGCATGGGCCCGGAGCACATCGCTCAAGGCTGGCATTCGGGAGCGACGCTTGGGGTTTTTTCGGCTGCGGCCGGCGCCGCTCGCGGCTTGAAGCTCGATGTCGACAAAACGGTGCACGCGCTCGGTATTGCAGGCACCCAGGCGGCAGGCCTAATGGCGGCTCAATACGGTGCGATGGTAAAGCGCATGCATGCGGGCCGCTCGTCGCAATCGGGTCTCTATGGCGCGCTGTTCGCAGAAGCGGGTTTCACCGGGATCGTCAACGTGCTCGAGAGTGAATACGGCGGCTTCTGCACCACGTTCTCGCGCTCCAGCGACCGATTCAATTTGAAAGAGCTGACAGCGGGTTTCGGCGAGGTGTGGCAGACGATGGGCGTCGCGCTGAAGTTCTACGCCTGCGTCGGCAGCAACCACACGACGCTCGACGCACTGCGCGATATGCAACGCGAGAGACCGTATAAGGCCACAGATGTACACAAGATCGTCGTGCGCGGTTCGCAAGTCACGATGGATCACGTCGGCTGGAAATATTCACCGCAAGGTTTGACTTCGGCCCAGCTCAATCTGCCGTATTGCGTGGGCACTTTTCTCCTGGAAGGCGATTGCAGTGCCGACCAGTTCACCGAAGACAAGGTCGCGGATCCGGAGCGCATGGCTTACGGCGAAAAAGTGGAAGTGCATCACGACCCGGAGATTACGGCCAAGGGCGCGAAATACCGTCATATGGTGCGCGTGGAGCTGCACCTCAAAGACGGCACACGCATGGCGCGCACCGTCGAAGCCGCGCGCGGCAGCGAGAAGAAGTTCGCTTCCGAATCGGATATCGTCGAGAAGTTCGAGAAACTCGCGAGCAAAGCACTGCCGCGACCCCAAGTGGCCCAGCTGCGCGACTCGATGCTGAGTCTCGATCGGCTTGCAGACGGGAGTCAAATCGCAAAGCTGCTGACCAAAGGCTGAGACGCTTGACTATGATCAAACACAAAGCTGCGATCGGCCTGCTGCTGGCGACGCTCGCAACCGGCGCGGCAGCGCAAGGAAACTACCCGCAACGGCCCGTGAGATTGATCGTGCCGCTCGCCGCGGGCGGCGGCATGGACACGATCACCCGTGCGCTTGCGGCCAAGCTCACTGAAAGCATGGGGCAAACGGTGGTGATCGACAACCGCGGAGGCGGCGGGGGCACCGTGGGCGCGGAGCTCGCAGCAAGCGCGCCACCCGATGGTTACACGCTGCTCATGATGAGCGCGACGGCCGTCATCCGTCCGCTGATGTATGAGAACGCGCGCTACGATATCGCGCGCGATTTCGTGGCCATCTCGCAGGTGACATCGCAGCCCTACGTCCTGACAGTCAATCCAGCCGTGCCCGCAAAGTCGCTGCAGGAATTGATCAGCTTTGCAAAGACAAACCCGGGTAAGCTCAATTACGCGTCTGCGGGACAGGGCAGCATCATTCATTTGACCAGCGAGCTGTTCAATCGGGTCGCGGGAGTCAAGACTGTGCACGTACCGTATAAAGGCATCGGTGCAGCGTACCCGGACATTCTTGCTAACAACGTGCAAATGGTTTTCGCGAGCATCGTTTCGGTACTGCCTCACCTCAAAGGGCAGCGCCTGCGTGCCTTGGCTGTCACCGGCCCCGTGCGCGCTAAAAGCCTGCCTGATGTGCCGACCGCAAATGAAGCGGGGGCCAAGGGGTTCGTGGTCACGAATTGGTACGGCCTCGTCGCTCCCGCACGCACGCCCCAACCGATCGTCGAGCGGCTGAATCGCGACGTCATGAAAGTCGTCCACGACCCCGATCTCGCGCAGCGTTACGCGGCGGACGGGGCCGAGGGCGTCGGCAGCACGCCACAGCAGTTCGCGTCGCACATCAAAGCCGAGCACGATAAGTGGGCAAAGCTCATCAAGGAAACCGGCATCCGCGGCGATTGACGTTGCAGACGTGAGCCGCAAACATTTCCCCTTTCGCAGCGCGCAGCGCACTGTGATAAGGGACGTCGAGAATTGCGGAAAATTCGTGCTCACAGCGGGATCAAATGAATGAGAGAAGATCACCAGGACGCGATCCGGCGCGTCGACGAGACACGTCTGTGGCAGCGCCATGCGCAGATGGCACAGATTGGCGCGATCCCGGGCAACGGCGTCAATCGCGCCGCGTTTTCGACTGAAGACATACGCGCCCGCCGTTTGCTCGTTTCGTGGGCGGAAGCGCGCAACTTCGAAGTGTCGATGGACGGCATCGGCAACGTCTTCGTTCGCCGGCCAGGCCTCGAGCCCAATGCTGCTCCAGTATTGTCCGGCAGCCATATGGACAGTCAGCCGCGTGGCGGAAGGTTCGATGGTATTTACGGCGTGCTCGCGGCACTCGAAGCGATCGAAGCGATAGATGAGGCGGGCGTCAAAACCCGCCGTTCGATCGAGCTGGTCGCGTGGAGCAACGAAGAAGGCGGACGCTTTTCACCGTGCACCATGGGATCGGCGGTTTACACGGGCGCTAAAACACTGGGCGAGGTCGCCGGCGCGCAGGATAACGACGGCGTTGTGCTGAGGGACGCGCTGGCCGAGACCCTTGCAGCGCTTCCGCACGTTCGCAAGCGCGAATTCAATGCACCGGCAGCGGCGTATATCGAAGCGCATATCGAGCAGGGACCGCTGCTCGAGCTCGAAGGGAAAACGATCGGCGTCGTCACCGGCATACAAGGTCTGCGCTGGTTCAACGTCGAAGTCTTTGGTGAGACCGCTCACGCAGGCACGACGCCGCTGCGCGTGCGCAAAGACGCGGTACGCGCCGCGGTCGCGGTTATTCAGGCGCTCGCCGAGCACATTCGCGATCCCGACGACATCGTACGATTCACCGTCGGGCGCATGCTGGTCACACCCAACTCGTCGAACTCGGTTGCGAGCCACGTCCTCTTTTCAGTCGACCTCAGGCATCCCGACCTGGCGACAGTGCAGCAGCTCGGGGAATCGGTCGCGGAGATTGCGCGTCAGGCTGCCGCACCGTGCACCGTGAAAATTACGCCTACGCTGCACGATGACCCGTGCACCTTCGACGCGAGCGTCGTCGCTTCAATCGAGAACGCGGCGGGCCGCCTCGGCCTCGCTCATATGCGACTTCCTTCAGGCGCCTCGCACGATGCCATGTATATGTCACGCGTGTGTCCCACTGGCATGATATTCGTGCCGTGCGAGAAAGGCGTGAGCCACAATGAGGCGGAAAACGCGACGCCCGGCGATCTCGCGGCGGGCGCTCGCGTGCTCACCGCCACGTTACTCGATCTGGCCAGCCGTTGATGTCGGAGTAGATCGAAGTCGGCATCGAAGTTCGCGGGGGCTATTGCACACAGCCCCATGAGGATCGAAGAGCATCCCGGAAGAGGCTTGCGCATTACCCCTTAAGCGCCAGCGCTCGCAAACGGGTGGAGTCCCGCGAACGGGTAGCCAATCTCCTTTGCCCGGGGCCCATGCGTTCGCGCGCCCCACTCTTGATCGTACGCGTCGATACGGGCGCACGCGCCGGCTCGGGCTTCAACGCGCGTCACTGCTCTGTATAATGCCCCGTCTTCAAAAAGCGTCCGCCCCTCTCCCATGATTCTTTACGCGCTGACCATCTTCACGAGCGCGTTCCTGCTCTTTCTCGTTCAGCCGATCATGGCCAAGCAGATCCTGCCGTGGTTCGGCGGTTCTGCGGCCGTGTGGACGACGTGTCTCGTGTTCTTTCAGTTCCTGCTGCTGTTCGGTTACGCCTATTCGGACTGGACGACTCGGCGTATGAAGGCTCGCCATCAGGCGATGCTGCACATTGCGCTACTGGTCGCGAGCCTGCTTGCGTTGCCGATCCTTGCCGACCCAGGATGGAAGCCCAGCGGAGATGAAGAGCCTGCATGGCGCATACTCGGCTTACTCGGCGCAACGATAGGCCTTCCCTACTTCCTGCTATCGACCACCGGCCCGCTCGTCCAGGCCTGGTTCGCGCGGACGTTTCCTGCCGGGACCGTGTATCGCCTGTTCGCGCTGTCGAACTTCGCTTCGCTTCTCGCGCTCATTTCGTATCCCTTCCTGCTCGAACCCTGGATCACGACGGTGAAGCAGTCGCAAGGCTGGAGCATCGCGTACGCACTGTTTGTCGCGCTGTGCATCGGTGCGGCGCTTTACAGCTTGCGTTCACAGCCGAGTAGCGCTCCTGCAGCGGCGACGTTGGAGGCAATCAACGACGGGCCGAAGCCTAAGTTGGCCGATTACACGCTATGGCTGATGTTCTCTGCGATGGGCTCCTTCATGCTGCTCGCCGTTACGAACCACATCACGCACGATGTGGCTTCGGTTCCTTTCCTGTGGATTCTGCCGCTTACGCTCTACCTCATTACCTTCGTCTTGTGCTTCGAAGGGCGCGGTTGGTACCGGCGCTCTATTTTTCTGGGACCGCTGCTGATCGCAGTGGGCGCGATGGCGTGGGCGCTGCATGGCGACCGCAGCATCCACGACATCAAGGAAGCGGTCACACTGTTCTCGGCAGGGCTTTTCGTCTGCTGCATGTTTTTTCATGGCGAGCTCGCGAACCTGAAACCTGCGCCGCGATACTTGACGAGCTTCTATCTCATGGTTTCACTCGGCGGCGCGCTCGGTGGCTTCTTCATCGGGTTCGTGGCGCCGCATGTGTTCGCCACGTATTACGAGTTCGGGCTCGGGCTCGTCGTCACATTGCTGCTCGCCGCCTTTATCGTCAGACGGATGCCGCTTTTCGTGCCCCTGCTGGTCGTTGGTGCGACGGGCTTCACGGCCTATCACGTTTATTACTACATCGAATCCCTGTCCCAGAACACCCTCGTCATGAGACGAAGCTTCTACGGCACGCTGCGCGTGCGCGATATCGACTCGGGGGACGCCGCAGTGCGTCGTCTCATGCACGGCGTGATCATGCACGGCGAACAGTATCTGTCCCCGAAGCGCCGGGCTGAACCGACTACGTACTACGGCCCGAGCTCCGGCATCGGTCTGACGATCAAAGAGCTCAGCGCAAAGCCGATGCGCGTGGCAGTCGTAGGCCTGGGGACGGGGACGCTCGCCACGTACGGCCGCACAGGAGACGTTTACCGCTTCTACGAGCTCAATTCCCAGGTGATCGACATCGCGCGCAGCCAATTTACTTTTCTAAATGATAGCCGGGCTACTATTGAAACCGTGCTCGGAGACGCCCGACTCAATCTCGAGCGTGAAGCGCCGCAGAACTTCGACGTGATTGCAATCGACGCCTTTTCGAGCGATTCCATTCCCGTGCACCTCCTCACGCGCGAAGCCATGGCCGTGTACCTGAAACATCTGAAGCCTGATGGCGTTCTCGCCTTCCACGTGACGAATCGCTTCCTGAGGCTCGCGCCCGTCGTCAAAGCGATCGCAGACGAGTACCAGCTCAAAAGCGCGCTCGTCGTCGATGAAGCCGAAGAAAGCGATCTCGCAAAAACCGACTGGGTGCTCGTTACGCGCAACGGCAGGATTCTCGAGCGCAAGGAGATCGCCTCGGTCACCACACCCATCGACAGCATACGCGGGCTCGCCGTATGGACCGACGACTACAACAATCTCTTCAGGATATTGAAGTGATCCATACATTGCTTCTGATCGCGAGAGGCACGCTATGTGTCCTGGTCCTCCTCGTGGCGCCAGCGCTTCATGCGGGCGTGCCCGCCGACAGCCGCGTACTGCCGACGCTTGCACCACTGGTAAGCCAGGTGACGCCGGCGGTCGTCAACATCTCGGTCGTTACGCGCTCGCCGATGGAGGACAATCCTCTGCTGCGCGATCCATTCTTCCGCCGGTTTTTCAACCTGCCCGACCGTCCGCAGCGCCGCGAACAGGCGGCCGGCTCCGGCGTGATCGTCGACGCTGCTCACGGCTACGTGCTCACGAATCATCACGTCGTCAAAGATGCGGACCAGGTCCTCGTCACGCTCAAGGACCGCCGGCAGTTTCAGGCTCGCATCGTGGGCACTGATCCGGGCACCGACGTCGCAGTCGTCCAGATCGAATCGCGCGACCTGACGGCTTTACGCTTCGGCGATTCCGATCAGCTTAACGTCGGTGACTACGTCATCGCGATCGGAAATCCGTTCGGCATAGGTCAGACCGTCACGTCGGGAATCGTAAGTGCGCTCGGGCGCAGCGGCCTTTCGCCTGAAGGTTTCGAAGACTTCATCCAGACCGACGCTTCGATCAATCCTGGCAACTCCGGAGGCGCGCTCGTGAATCTGCGAGGGGAGCTCGTCGGCATCAACACGGCGATCATTGGTCCGTCGGGCGGGAATGTCGGCATCGGTTTCGCCGTGCCTTCGAACATGGCACGCGCCGTTCTGAACCAGATCGTCAAATACGGCGAGGTGCGGCGCGGACGTCTCGGCATCGAAATGGTCGACCTCAATGCGGAGGTTGCAAAGAAGCTCGGCGTTTCCATACTCGACGGCGTCGCGATCGCGGCCGTACAATCCGGATCCCCAGCCGAGAAGGCGGGGCTGCGGGAACGCGACATCGTGGTAGCGATGAATGGCCGGTCGTTACATGCTGCAGCGGAGCTGCGGGCCCGGCTCGCATTGACTCCGGTTGGCGAAGACGTGGACCTCAAAACCCTGCGCGGAAGCGAAACCCGCAATGTCCGTGTCAAGATCGCGCCGTTACAGCCGGTTAGCTCCGGCGAAGGTCAGGCGGTTCCGCAATTGCCCGGAATGCGAGTCGTTGAGATCGAGCGTGGCAGTCCGCTGTACCAACGCATACAGGGATTGATCATCGCTGGCGTCGATGAAAACAGCCGTGCCTGGCAAGCTGGCTTCCGGACGGGCGATATCATCTACGCGATCAATCGAAAGCGTATTCGTACTGTCGCCGAATTTTTTTCAGCCCTCCGCGGAATAGAACGCGGCTATGCCGTGAGCCTGCTGCGCGGCGACTTCAATGTCTCTATCGTCGTCCGTTAAAGGCTCCTCCGGGTACGACCGTTGCTAAACCGGTTAGTGTAGCCGCACGCGCGGCGAAACCGGAATGTGATCAACGCGTTGTAACGCTGGAACGACCGAGGCGGCGCTCTTGCAAGATCGCCGTCATACCAACAACTGGAAACCCCTGTTTGGAGAAGGAGATAACAATGCTGCTGATCAGAACGACTCTCGCCGCTGCCGCCTTGGCCGTGGCCTGTGCAGGCCCGGTTTTTGCGGCTGATTCTATGTCCAAGGACGAAGCGAAGGCGGATAAGCAACGAATCGAGTCTGAGGCGAAGGCTGCCAAAAACAAGTGCAAGGACATGAAGGGCAACGCCAAAGACGTATGCATGGCGGAAGCCAAAGGCCAGGAGAAAGTCGCCAAGGCCGAACTCGCTGCCAAGCAGAAGGATACGCCCAAAGCCCGTTATGACGTGGCCGCAGCGAAGGCGGACATGGAATACGACGTTGCGAAAGAGAAGTGCGACGACATGAAGGGCAAGGACGAGAAGGCCTGCAAGAAAGACGCGAAAGCCGCGCATGATCAGGCCAAGAAGCAGGCCAAGGCGGAGACGAAGTAGAGGTGTCGCGGCCTTGATTGGCTGCATTGAGTAAGTGGACGGGAGCGGTCGCAATACGCTGCTCCTCAACAGCGACGAGGAGATTGGCATGAAACGTTTATTCGTAGTGACGTTAGCAGCGGGCGCGTTCGCAGGACTAACAGCTTGCGACAGTATCCCGCTTTCCCATCAGACGCAGGGCGCTGCAGTCGGCGCGGTAGGTGGCGCAGTGGCAGGCAGCGCGCTCACCGGTGGTAGCGCTCTCGGCACAGTGGGTGGCGCAGTGGCCGGTGGCGTGGTTGGCTCCGAGGTCGGCAAGCGGCACTGAGCCGTTACACGGCCTGCCGTGCATCATGCGGCGGACCTTCCGCAAAACAGACTTCCCCCTTTCGCCCCTCACGGGGCGTTTTTTTTGCCGCGAAGCTGCACTGTTAGGAGCTCGCTGGCACCACGATGCGCGCGCGTCGCATCAGCATCCCACCCCCCACGAGGAGCGCTGAATTGCAGACGAATACGGGCATATACCCGAAGGCTGTTCCGACGCTGCCGAACAGCAGAGGAATTACGAGATGCATGAAATTGTTGACGGTGACTCGCAATCCCGCGGCTTCGGCCTGACGCCCGGGCGGCGCAAGCGCGTAGATCAGCGACATCGACATTGGTTGCCCACATCCGACACCCAGCCCAAGCGCGAAGGCGACTGCAGCGAGCACATACGGATTCTGGAAGAACGGGAAGAGCGCGAACGTGAACGCGGCAATGAAGATCCCCGCCGTCAGCACCTGCGCTTCGGTATAACGCTTCGCGATTCTGGGAAGAAACACGCGGATGACAAACGTTGCAAGCGCGAACACACCCAGAATGGCGCCAATCGCTGACGCCGAGAGTCCGACAGAGTGCCCGTACACCGGGAAATAGAACTGAAACAGATCCCATGCGGACGAGATGATGCCACTTGCAATGAAAGTCTTACGCAAGGTTCTGTCCCGCCATAGATCCAGTGCGCTGCGTCCCGCATCACTCGCCAAGCGCTTACGCGCTTTCGGCAGGAATCCGTGCCTGAGCCACAACAGCAGGATCGGCACTACAGGAAACACTGATAGCACCAGGAAGGCGGGCAGATGCCCGAGATGGTCGATCGCAACACCCGCGAGGAACGGCCCAATGAAACCGGCGGCTGAGAAGCCCATGCCGACAAGAGCAAAGTTGCGAGCCCGATTTTCGCTCCCCCCGATGCCGCCGGCTATACCTTGGACCGTGATGAAGAAAAAATGGAACGTGGAGCCGAGCACGAGCGCCGATGCGTACAGCGTGAACATGCCGGGGAAGAGAGGCGGCAGCAGCAAACCCACCGTCACACCGATCGTGCCGATCAGCATGGGTGCGCGAGGTCCGACGCGGTCGGCAAGACGGCCGACGTACACCGCAAGCAGCAGTGGACATATGGCGTACAGCGCCATCAGCACGCCAATGGTGAACTGAGTTGCTCCAAGGTCGAGCGCGTAGAGCGAAATCGCAACACGGCTGCCGCCAAAGCCCGAATGGCTGAGCGTGCACAGCAGAACGATGAGGTAGATGGGCATGCGGAAGGCGGCGCACGCGGTTAAGGTCCGGTGTCACCGCCGGCGATGTTAGCATCGGGGCTAAATCGCTTCAGCCAAATTCCGCATGCTGAATGCGAATGCAGGATCAGTCCGTTTTAGCGCCTGATGATTTCACGACTGTGCTCTTCGCCATCTCGCCTTTGATACACGCCGTCAGGAGCCACAGTGATGACGCTTCATGACGTCGTGATGTTTGGGTTCAGGCCTGACGGCGCGCTGAGCGACTCACTCCGCAACGGTCAGATAATGAATCGAGAACAATGCGTGCGGATCCACCCAATAATGTTCCGCATTGAAGCCAGCGCTTCGCGCGAGCTGCTGAAACTCTTCGATCGAGTACTTGTACGAGTTTTCCGTATGTATGGTTTCGCCCGCACTGAAGTTAAATGTGCGTCCATCGATACGAACTTCCTGATCGCGCCGGCTGACGAGATGCATTTCGATACGGCCCGCATGCTCATCATAATGCGCACGGTGCTCGTAATGATCGAGATCGAAGTCCGCGCCAAGCTCACGATTGATGCGACTCAGGAGGTTCAGATTGAATGCGGCAGTCACGCCGGCGGCATCGTCATAGGCGGCGTTCAAAATCCGCGCATCCTTCTTGAGATCGACGCCGACGAGCATAGCGCCCTCTCTGCCGGCGACCTGACGTGCGTTCACCAGAAATGCGTGCGATTCGGGAACCGTAAAATTGCCTATGGTCGAGCCGGGGAAGTACACCACGCGCCGCTGCACGTCTGCCGCATCGAGCTGCGGCAACGGCACGCTCCGAGTGTAGTCCGCACACACGGCGAACATACGCACCCGCGGAAACTGGTGCGCGAGTTGGGTCACAGCCGAGCGTAGTTGGTCGCCCGAGATATCAATGGCGACATAGGCAACAGGTTGCACCGCGTGTATGAGTGTCGGCGTTTTGGTAGCCGATCCGCTGCCGTATTCGACGATCGCACTGCGAGACCCGATGCGAGCCGCCATTTCAGGCGCGGCCGCATTCAGCATCGCAAGCTCAGTCCGTGTCGGGTAATACTCAGGCAGCTCGCAGATGGCCTCAAATAACTCGGAGCCTCGCGTGTCGTAAAAGTACTTCGGTGGCAGCGCCTTGGGCTGCGCCGAAAGGCCTGCAAGAACGTCCGTCAGGAACGAGCCGGTAGCAGGCTTGAAATCGAGATAGTCGTAGAGGGCAGCGCTCAATTCCATGGGACTCAGCAACCGCGCTGAACAGCGATTGTGCGCGCAACGGTGGATCTGCTGCGCGCCGGCGGAAGTAGGGTCAGCCCGGAGCCTGCCGCGCGAACTGGGCTTCCACCCACCTCTTCACGCGATTCGCGTCCGCGATGCGGCTGTACTTGCCCATAGAGTCGAGCAGGATGATGACAACCGGCTTGGCAGCGATCCGCGCCTGCATCACAAGGCAACGGCCTGCTTCGGTAATGTAACCCGTCTTGGAAACGTCGATGTGCCACTGATCGTTCTTAACCAGGCCGTTGGTATTGTGGAAGGCCAGAACCTTACCGCTGTTCAGACGGACCGTATAGTCCGTAAGCGTAGTTGACTGCTGGATTACGGGATACCCATAAGCCGCGCCGACCATCTTCGCCAGATCCTCGGCACTGGACACGTTTTCGCTCGACAGCCCGGAGCTATCCACAAAATGCGTGCGCGTCATGCCGAGCTCCGCGGCTTTCTGGTTCATTGCGGTGATAAACGCTGGCCTGCCGCCCGGATAACCGCGCGAAAGCGCTGCCGCAGCGCGGTTTTCCGACGCCATCAGCGCGAGCCTGATCAGGTCGCCGCGAGCCAGCACGCTGCCCACGTGGAGCCGCGAGCGGGTGTGCTTGAGCTGGTCCACGTCGTCCTCGGTAATCGCCACTTCTTCGCTCAGGTCGAGGTTTGCGTCCAAGACGACCATCGCGGTCATGAGCTTCGTGATCGATGCTATCGGCTGAACAGCGGTGATGTTTTTCGCGTAGAGCGCACGGCCGCCATTGGAGTCCAGAATGTAAGCGGCTGATGACCTCAAATCGGGATGGGCGGCGTGGTCGTCGGTAGGCGCCGTATTGAAGCTGGCGTGCGCGAGTCTTGGCTTGGAGGCTTTACGAAAAGGTTTAGGGTGAACTTTCGTCTGCACTTTCGCGGCGTGTCTCTTGTGTACCTTTCCGGACGAGTGTGGTGCACCCCACGCTTGGCCCTGCAGCGCCAGCACCGCGAGCAGCGCAATGACAACATTTCTCACTGCTTTCCTCCGACTAATGCGTATGGTCAAACAAATATGCTCGTAAAAATACAGGCTTAAGCAGGTAAATTCAACAAGTATTTGAAGATTGCCTTCACCCGGCGGACACGCGGTCGAAGAAGCCCGACATGCGGTTGTCCTAATCCAGAGTAGCAAAAAAAACCCCGCTCGGGGCAGTGTGGGGTGCCCCGGCGGGATTGAAAGAGGCCATACGACCGCCCGCTCAGCACAGGCGATTGCAACTGCCAGGCCTCCGAGGAGGAAAGACTGGAAAACCTGCAGAAATGCCGTGACCGGCATATTTCACATATGCAAGCGAAGTTAGCAACAGAGACTTACATGAATCTTACGTAGCCAGTGCGTGCTGCGATCACCAGCACATGCATAAGACTGCACCAACATGACGTGAGCCCGTCGACCTGATTTACACTCAGGTTCAATGAGACCCCGCTCCCGCGTTCAATGCGCATACTGATCGTAGAAGACGATCCAGTCCTCGCGGATGGCTTGACGCGGTCGCTGAGGCATGCGGATTACGCAGTGGACTGTGTCAACCACGGCGGGGAAGCCGATCACGTGCTCGCCGCTCAGTCCTATGACTTGGTGATCCTCGACCTGGGCCTGCCCGGGCTCGACGGGTTCGAAGTGCTGCGTCGGCTGCGCCGGCGGGGCGCTGCATTTCCGGTCCTCGTGCTGACTGCGCGCGATGCGCTTCCAGACCGTGTCAAAGGCCTCGATCTCGGCGCAGATGACTACATGATCAAACCGTTTGACCTGCCTGAGCTCGAAGCGCGGGTGCGCGCACTGATACGCCGAGGTCAGTCGGGCGGAGGCTCAGTGCTGACGCACGGCTCGCTGGTGCTGGATACCGCCGGGCGGCGCGCGACTCTGTCAGGCGAGCCGCTCGATCTTTCCGCCCGCGAGCTCGGCGTCCTCGAAGTACTCATGATGCGCAGCGGCCGTGTAGTAAACAAGGAACAGCTCGCCGAGCAGCTGTACGGCTGGGATGAAGAGGTGGGCCCCAACGCGATCGAGGTCTACGTGCATCGCCTGCGCCGTAAGCTCGAGCCCGCGGGCGTCAGCATCCGCACCATACGCGGACTCGGGTATCTCCTGGAAAAAGCACCCAGTGGTTGAAGGCGTTGCGCGCCCGGCTCCGACGGGCAAACAGACGACTCTTCGACGGCAGGTCCTCGCATGGCTATGCTGGCCCTTGCTCGTTTTGTGGTCCGTCAGCAGTGTCATCGACTATGACATTGCCAACCGATTCGTGAATCTCGCATACGATCGCGCATTACTCGAAGCGGCCCTCGACATCGGGCGCCAGGTCAAAGTGATGCAGGATCGAATCTATGTCGATCTTCCGGAAGTCGCAGTCCAGATGCTGCAGTCTCGCGAATCGGGTCGCCTGTACTATGTCGTCACGGGACCCCGCAACGAGTACATCACGGGCGAGCCTGATTTGCCGGCCCCGCCGGATCCGTTTTCAGGGCGCGTAAATTATTATGACGAGACCTATCACGCCCGTCCCGTCCGCATCGTTACGCTGCAGCTTCCGATAGAAACGGGTAAGAGTGAAGGCACGGTCATGGTGCAAGTTGCCGAGAACCGCGCAGCACGGGATGAATTTGCACGGCAGATCCTGTTCCGTATGGTATTGCCCCAGGCCCTGCTGATCCTGGTCACGGCTCTGACGTTGTGGTACGCCGTCGGCCGTGGGCTTGCACCGCTCGGCGCGCTGCGACGCGAGATCGAAAACCGTTCACATCGCGATCTTTCAGCGCTGCCGGAGCAGCAGGCACCGCAGGAAGTGCGCCCACTGATACACGCGATGAACGAGCTGCTCGAGCGCTTGAGTCTCACGCTCGCAGCGCAGCAGCGCTTCATCGCGGACGCGGCACATCAGCTGCGCACCCCGATCGCAGGTCTGAAGACTCAGACGGAGCTGGCACTGCGACAGACGCCTCCCGGCGAAGCTCATGCGACATTGCGACAGCTGCGCAGCGCCGCTGAACAAACCACTCGTCTGGTCAACCAATTGCTGTCTCTTGCACGCGCGGAACCTCCTGTCGGCCGCGTGCAGATCACTGACGTCATCGATCTGCGGCAGCTCATTCGGGAAGTGACGAGTGAGTGGGTACCACGAGCGATCGAGCGCAATGTGGATCTGGGTTTCGATGCCGAGTCGCAGGTTGCCGCCGTAGCGGGCGATCCTTTCCTACTGCGAGAAATGCTGAACAACTTGCTCGACAATGCCGTGCGTTATACGCAACCGGGCGGGCAGGTGACCGTTCGAGTGGGGCGCGTGCAAGGGGGTGCCATGGTCAGCATCGAGGATAACGGGCCGGGAATCCCGGACAGCGAGCGCTCGAGGGTGTTCGAACGCTTCTATCGCGTGCTCGGCACCGGTGCCGAAGGCTGTGGCCTCGGACTGGCAATCGTGAGCGAGATCGCGCAGAGCCATGGCGCGCACGTAACCCTCACCCCGGGCGCCGGCGGCATCGGCACCATAGCGACCATTGTGTTTCCGGCTATCGCACACGAGCGCGCCGCATAGGGCTGGCGCGCGCGTCAACTCGCGGTCACAGCGACTTCTTCGTGGCGCGCACGCACCGCGTCCTCCTGCTGCTGTAAAGCCCACATCTGCGCATAAGCGCCTCTCCGCAGCAGGAGGTCGCGATGTGTGCCGCTCTCGACGATGCGGCCGTGGTCCATGACGAGAATCTGATCGGCGTCCATGACGGTGGAAAGGCGGTGGGCTATAACGAGTGTGGTGTGGCCGCGCGCAATGCGGTCAAGCTCCGCCTGGATGGCTTTTTCCGACTTCGAATCGAGAGCCGAAGTTGCCTCATCGAAGATGAGTATTCGCGGGTCTTTGAGTATCGCGCGTGCGATGGCAACGCGTTGTTTTTCGCCGCCGGATAGTTTGAGACCGCGTTCTCCTACGCGAGCCTCGTACCCCTCCGGCAGACTCGCGATGAAGTCGTGAATATGCGCTGCTTTTGCCGCAGCAATCACGTCCTCACGCGTCGCTTCCGGGCGGCCGTATTGTATGTTGTAGTAGATGGTGTCATTGAACAGCACGGTGTCTTGCGGGACGATCGCTATGGCCGCCCGCAAACTCGTCTGCGTAACCTCGCGTATGTCGGCGCCATTGATACGCACCGCACCGCCGCTCACGTCGTAGAACCGATACAGCAAACGCGCGAGCGTCGACTTTCCGGCGCCGCTCGCGCCGACTACGGCAACCTTGTTCCCTGCAGGGACATCAAACGTGACGCCATGCAGAATCTGGCGCTTCGGATCGTAATTGAAATCCACCTGTTCGAACCGGATCGATGCCGGACCTGCGGGTAAGGATTGCGCATTCGCGGCGTCCTCGATTTCGCGGTGCTCTTCGAGCAGCCGAAACATTTTGTCCAGGTCCACCAGCGCCTGCTTGATTTCGCGATAGACCATGCCGAGGAAATTGAGCGGAATATAAAGTTGTATGAGCAGGCCATTGATCAGCACGAGATCGCCCAGCGAGAGTGCGCCTCCTACGACGCCCTGCGCCGCGAGCACCATGAGTATCGTGACGGCAATCGCGATGATGAAGCTTTGGCCGATATTGAGCACGCCGAGCGAGGCTTCTGTTTTGACCGCCGCGTTTTCATACTGCCGCAGATTTTCGTCGTAGCGCTTCGCCTCGTATTCCTCATTATTGAAATACTTGACGGTCTCATAATTCAGCAGGCTGTCTATCGCGCGCGTATTCGCCCGCGAGTCGAGCTCGTTCGCGCGCCGGCGAATATCCATGCGCCATTCAGTGATCCCTACAGTGAAAAGAATGTAGATGATCACGGCGCCGAAAGTCACAGCGACAAAGCGCCAGTCGAACTTGGCGAACAGAACGATTGCGACAAGCGTGAACTCGAGCACGACCGGTATGATCGAGAACAGCATGTACGAGAGCAGCGTCGAAATGCCGCGCGTGCCGCGCTCGATGTCGCGCGAAACACCGCCGGTCTGACGCTCGAGGTGGAATCGCAGCGACAGGGCGTGAAGGTGGCGAAACACATTCAAGGCGATGCGGCGGATCGCCCGCTGCGTCACGCGTACGAATACGAGATCGCGTAATTCCCCAAAGAGCGTCGTCGAAAGCCTGAGCGCGCCGTATGCGACGAGCAGCGCGAGCGGCAAGGCAACGATAGCCTGCGTGGGAGAGAGCGAATCTACAACCCCTTTCAGCACCAGCGGTACCGCGACATTGGCGAGCTTCGCAGTGATGAGGAACGCGAGCGCGATTCCGACCCGCCATTTGTAGTCGAGCAGATAGGGCGCGAGCAGCGGCACGACGCGCCATTCGCGGCGGCCGCGTATGGCGGGTTTAGCGATGCTTTCAGACGTTTTCATGTGGGGAGCCGATTCTAGCAGCGGCTACATTCCCGCCGCAGCGCCACGCATAAGCTATGGTCGCACCAAAAAAGCGGGCGCCTGAAACGGCGCCCGAAGACGTACCAAAGGAGGAGGATGAAAACAGAGAGCAAGCGCTCCCCGCTTCCACCTGGCAGGTAGCAAATCTGGTGCCCGCCAGGACGCAGTTAGCTGAACTCCTGACCCTGTCCGTATGCAAACACACCGGTCAGAAAACGCGCGAACCCGTAACAGGTCCAGTGCGCGACGCGAGCAGGCAGGGGCCGTCGGTGCCAGCTCTCCCGGCGCACCTGTCGCGCGCCGTCTTCAATCGCCGCATAGAGGTTCTGGCGCAGCTCACGTGCGAAATCGAAATCTTCCACGATCACATTCGCCTCACGCGCAAGCAGCAGGCTGAAGGGGTCGATGTTGGAAGAGCCGACTGTCGCCCACGCGCTGTCAATTACGGCCACCTTCGCGTGCAGAAAACTCTTGTGATACTCGTGGATCTCGATCCCAGCATCGAGCAATGCGCCGTATAGCGCGCGAGAGGCGTAATGCAACAGACGATATTCGACGCGACCTTGCAAAAGAAGCATCACTCGTACTCCGCGCGCCGCTGCTTCGGCGAGTGCGTGTCGAAAAGTAATCCCCGGAAAGAAATACGAGCTGGCGATTAAGATTTCCGAGCGAGCGCGCGCAATTGCCGACAAATACGCTTCTTCGATGTCGCTTCGATGCCAGAGGTTATCGCGCACGAGAAAGGCCGCACGCTGCGAGCCTCGGTCTGCTGTGTCCGCCTCCGGCCCGTCGTATTCGGGCCAGCCGCCGCCAAACTGAGTAAGCAGCACGATCGTCCACAGCCGCTTCACTGCGGCGTGAATAGTCTCGAGCAGCGGTCCTTCGATACGCACTGCATAATCGAATCGCGGCGGCGTGTGTCGCGGCGTATGCATGTCGTCGATGATGTTGACGCCGCCAACGAAAGCGACGCGGCCGTCGATCACCGCCAATTTTCGATGAAGTCGCCTGAAACGCTGGCGGGGAAAACGCCACTTTTTGATTTCGGGCCGATACACCATGAACTTGACACCGGCACGCTTGAGTTCGTCCACGAGCTCGTTGCCGAGCTTTTTCGAGCCGAAGCCGTCTACCAGGAGATGTGTGGTAACACCGCGCTGTGCCGCACGCATGAGCGCGTGCGCGATAGTACGGCCGGCAACGTCATCTTCGAAAATATAGGTTTCGACATGAATCTCGCGGCAAGCCGCGTCGCACGCAGCTTCCAAAGCAGGGAAATACTCGCGACCACTCTCCAGCAACGTGAGCCGGTTGCCGTGCAAGAGCTCGGTCATAGCCGTTCGAGTGTTGTAGTGAGGACGGCATGGTCTGAAATGCGGCTCCAGGCGGGGCCGTGGTGCACGTGTGCGCGGCTGACTCTGAATCCGCGCACGTAGATCCGGTCTAACCGGAACAAAGGGAGCATGGCGGGAAAGCTTCGGGCGGGCAGTCCTTTTACCAGCTCGAACACTTCATGCATGTTGAGCGGGTGCGCAAGCTCATGCGTCGCCTTGTTTCGCCAGTGCCAGTCGTTGAAATCTCCTGCGATGATGAGGGGCGCGTCGGCGGGCACCAGGCGCTCGATACGCTGGCGCAAACGCTCGAGCTGGCGGCTGCGTCCGCGAGCGGTGAGCGCAAGATGAACGCATACGCAATGCAACGAGGTGTCCCATCCCGGGATCGCGAGCTCGCAATGCAGAAGGCCGCGTCGTTCGAATCGATGCGCCGACACATCCTGGTTGTCCCAGCGAGGTATGGGATATCGGGAAAGGATGGCATTGCCGTGGTGGCCGTGGTCGTAGACAGCATTGCGGCCATAGGCGAAATCGCCCCATACCGCGTCAGCCAGGAACTCCGTCTGGGGTTCTGCGGGCCAGTTCCCGTGACGCGCGGCATTGCGGTCGTGGGTGCCTTGCACTTCCTGCAGGAATACGATGTCGGCGCCCAGCGTGCGCAAACGATCCCGTAGCTCGTGAATGACCAATCGCCGGTTGAAAAGCGAGAGGCCCTTATGAATGTTGTACGTAACAACCTGCAGACTGCGTGTCATGACACATCCATGTCACGCTCGTCAGGAGGCTGGAGCGACGTCAGGCGTGGCCGGGACGCGTTCAGGAAACTGCGAGCATGCGGTCGAGCGCAATGCGAGCGAGCTCCGCCTCGTGCGGCGGAACCTTGATCTGGTTCACCACTTTGCCAGCCACAAGGTTTTCCAGGCTCCACGCGAGGTGCTGGGGATCTATCCTCGCCATCGTGGAGCACATGCATACGGTCGGCGCCATGAACTGCACGATTTTGCCCTGCGGCTTGAGCTCCTCCGCGATACGGTTCACGAGGTTCAGTTCAGTGCCGACGAGCCACCGAGTGCCGGGCGCGCTTGCAGCGACCGTCTTGATGATGAAATCGGTCGAGCCCACGTAGTCCGACAGCTTGCATACTTCGAAATTGCATTCCGGGTGACTGATAACCATACCGCTTGGATTCTGCTGGCGCCAGCGCAAAACGTGCTGCGCCTGAAACATCTGGTGCACCGAGCAATGCCCTTTCCACAGCAGGACTTTCGCCATCTTGATCTGCTGCGCGGTGAGCCCGCCCATCGGCTCATCAGGATCCCATACCAGCATCTCGGACAGCGGAATGTCCATGAGATAACCCGTCCAGCGACCGAGGTGTTGATCCGGGAAGAACAACACCTTTTCACGGCGCGCGAAAGCCCATTGCAGGATTTCCCGCGCATTGGTCGATGTACATACGATTCCACCGTGCTCGCCGCAGAACGCTTTCAGGTCGGCGGCCGAGTTGATGTATGTAATCGGCGTAACCTTCTCTTCGGGATCCAGAACTTCGCCGATCTCTCGCCACGCGCGCTCGACTTTCGCCAGATTCGCCATGTCCGCCATCGAACAGCCGGCGCTCAGGTCGGGAAGGATGGCCTTCTGGTGCGGCTTGGACAGGATGTCCGCGACTTCGGCCATGAAATGCACGCCGCAAAACACGATGTACTCGGCGTCCGTTTGCGCGGCCAGCTTGGACAGCCGCAGGGAGTCGCCCGTCAGGTCGGCGTGCTTGTACACGTCCGCGCGCTGGTAGTGATGCCCCAGTATGACAGCGCGTTTGCCCAGGGCCTTCTTTGCCGCAACGATGCGGCCATCGCAGGCGTCGTCTGCGAGCGGTTTGAACCGGTCAAATTTTATCGTGCTCACTTCCATGTTCGTATCCGTCCTCCGGAGCACCACGAAACGTTGAACCTTATCATAACTGCAAAACCGTCATTTTACGCCGGCCTTGTGCCACGTTGCCGCTTCTCATGGCCGCTTCCATCTGCCGACATGCGACTGGTGCGCCGATCACTAAGTTCCCGACTTGATTGTGGAAATTCTGCTCGACAGCTCGCGTATGGCTTCGGCGTTGCTCCACGAGAACGCACGATCGGCGGCCTCATCCCACGGCAGCCATGCGTATGCAAGGTGCTCTTGCGGCGAGAGGGTTATTTCGACCGGCCGTGGCACCTGCAGGCTGAATACGTGCTCGGTGTTGTGCGTCACGCCTGGCGCATAGCGATGCCGCCACTGCAGATAGATTTCAAAGCGGTTTTGTCGTTCCCAATCGACCAGACCGTAGCGGCTTGCATCGAGTCCCGTTTCTTCTGCAAGCTCGCGACCAGCCGTCTGCTCCAGAGTTTCCCCAGCGTGCTGACTGCCCGTTACGGATTGCCAGAACCCCGGACGGTCTGCGCGCTCAAGCAAAAGCACCTGCAGGTCGGACGTATGCACGACGATCAGCACTGAAACCGGGAGCTTGTGGCTTTTCGCCGTCAGGTCCACTGCGGCAGTCCGTGCGTCGGGTCCACGAACACGATGAATGGCTTTCCATGCCGCTTCCAGTACATAGTGCTGGCAGAAAGAACTTCAAGCAACGTCGGCCAATCCTCAGCCAACGCGCGCTCAGCGGAAGCTACATTCTGCAGATGTAAGACATAGCCGCTCGCAGGGTGCCAGGACATGTCCTGTAGCGTATCGGCGAGCGCATCCCAATTCTGACCGAACGTCGCGGGGAACCCGAGAGCGCGTGCGAACGCGTCTAACAGTTCGTGTTTTGTATGCACAGGCGCCAGATCGATTGCGAACCAGTCGCCGCACTGGGCGAGGACGCTTCTGCGCATTTCGCCCAGGTCCGGCGGGGATTGATAGACGCCTGAACGGTCTGAAGAAAAAGGTATAGTTTTGCTCACTCGCGTATGCGCTTGAAGGTCCTATAGTGGTCGTCCGTGTAGTAAAAATCTCCCCCGCGCCCGGCGACGATTCGACGCCCCCCACGGTGCCTCACACCCGGCCTGGCCACTGTGTACTCGCGATAGTAGCCCCGCTCGCGTATGGGTAACGCCCGCTCGAAATTGCCGAACACGGCGCCATCGCGCTCGTACGGAAAAGGGCCACCACGGCGGATCAGAAATACGGTTTCGCGCGCCTCAGGAGGCAGTTCGGCTAGCTCGATCGCACGCGCAGCCTGCGCGGCAGGCTCACCGGTGCCACGAGCCCACGCGGACACCTGCACCAGCGCAAGTGCAAGTGCAAGCAGCAGCGTGAACAAGCGCAATGCGAACGACCCGGGCGACACGTGGCTCAACCCGTCGCTCCAGCAGGCGTTCAGGTCTTTTGGACTTCAGGCTGACGCAGTCGGATGTGCAGCTCCCGCAATTGCTTCTCGTCGACGGTATTGGGAGCACGCGTGAGCAGACACTGCGCGCGCTGTGTCTTCGGGAACGCAATCAGGTCGCGAATGGACTCGGCGCCAGCCATGAGCGTAACCATACGATCCAGACCGAATGCGATCCCGCCATGCGGCGGAGCGCCATACTGCAACGCCTGCAGCAGGAAGCCGAATTTCGCTTCAGCCTCTTCCTCGCTGATGTTGAGTGCGCGAAAGACTTTCGACTGCACGTCCTGCCGGTGTATTCGAATAGAGCCGCCGGCGATCTCCCATCCATTCAATACGAGATCGTGCGCTTTAGCGCGGGCGGCACCGGCGTCGCTCTCGAGCAGGTTCTCGTGACCTTCGGCTGGAGACGTGAACGGGTGGTGCATGGCGTTCCAGCGATTTTCCTGATCGTCCCATTCGAACATCGGGAAGTCGAGCACCCACAGCGGGCGCCAACCCGATTCGGCAAGACCGCGCTCGTGGCCGATCTTCAAACGCAATGCTCCGAGCGATTCATTCACGACTTTTGCCGTGTCCGCGCCGAAGAAAATCAGATCGCCATCCTCGGCTTCAGTGCGCTCTAGGATTTGCTTGATGACATCCGGCGACAGAAATTTAAGTATCGGCGACTGGAGCCCTTCAGCCCCTTTGTCACGCGCGTTGACCTTGATATATGCGAGGCCTTTGGCGCCATAAATCTTCACGAACTCCGTGTAGCCGTCGATCTCGCCGCGCGTAAGCGTCCCGCCCTTCGGGACGCGCAGGGCCGCGACTCGCCCTCCTTTGGCGCGCGCAGCCTCGCGGAACACCTTGAACTCGACATCCTTTATGAGCTCCGTGAGTTCCGTCAGCCTGAGGTCTATGCGCAGGTCCGGCTTGTCGGAGCCATACAACGCCATAGCGTCGTCGTATCGCATGCGTGGAAAAGGCTTCGGCAAGTCGACATCCAGCACTTCCTTGAACGTCTGCCGGGTGAGCTCTTCCATGAGCTCGATGATTTCCTCCTGGCTCATGAAAGAGGTTTCGACGTCGATCTGCGTGAACTCCGGCTGCCGGTCCGCACGCAGGTCTTCGTCGCGAAAACACTTGACGATCTGATAGTAGCGATCGAAGCCCGCGATCATCAGCAGCTGCTTGAAAAGTTGCGGAGACTGCGGCAGCGCAAAGAAATGGCCCGGATGCACGCGTGAAGGCACGAGATAATCGCGTGCGCCTTCCGGAGTCGAACGGGTGAGCATCGGCGTCTCGATGTCGATGAAGCCTTCCTTGTCGAGAAACTTACGAACGGCCATCGCCGTGCGATAGCGCAAACGCAGATTTTTCTGCATCTGAGGCCGCCGCAAATCGAGGAAGCGATGCTCGAGCCGCACTGTTTCTGAAAGGTGCTCGTCGTCCATCTGAAACGGCGGCGTGAGAGACGGATTCAGTATTTCGATTTCCGATGCCAGCACCTCGATCTCGCCGCTGACTAGGTTCGGGTTGACCGTGCCTTCCGGCCGCGCGCGCACGCGCCCGACCACTTTGAGGACATACTCGTTACGCAGCTTGTCCGCGGTCGCAAATGTTTCAGGTGTGTCAGGGTCGCAAACGATTTGCACGAGCCCTTCACGATCGCGCATATCGATGAATATCACGCCGCCGTGATCGCGCCTGCGATGCACCCAGCCGTAAAGGGTGATCGTTTGCCCCAGGTTTGCACGGCTCACAAAGCCGCAATATTGGCTACGCATGTTCTTCAGGATTCAAATGGGCGGGCGGTATAAAACCGCCCGGGATTACCGGTTCACTACCTGCGCCCGCTCTTCGTTCTTCGGGTCGAGCTTCGGTGTCGCGAGCGCCGACGGCCGACTATAGCGCGGCGCAACGACGCCCATGGAAATGATGTACTTCAAAGCGGCGTCCACCGACATATCGAGCTCGATTACAGCGCTGCGCGCAACCATGACGAAATATCCGCCCGTCGGATTCGGGGTCGTCGGAACGTAGATGCTGACGTAGTCGCCTTGCAGATGGTTCGCAACATCTCCTCCTGGCGTCCCGGTCATGAATGCGATCGTCCACATGCCGGGGCTGGGCCACTGCACCAGCAGCGCCTTGCGAAACGCCTGACCCGTCGGAGAAAAGAGCGTGTCGCTAACCTGCTTGACGCTTTTATAGATGGTGTTCACAACCGGGATCCGCGCGACGGCCCGCTCCCATACTCGGATCAAGCGCTGTCCGATCATGTTGGCCGTGAACACACCCGTCAGAAACACGACGAGCAGCGTGAGCACGACGCCCATGCCGGGAACGTACACGCCAAGCCAGCTTTCGGTACGAAACGCGGGCGGAAGCAATAGGAGCGTCTGATCCATGGTGCCCACGAGCACGCTCAAGACCCAGACAGTGATGACGAGCGGCACCCATACCACCAGGCCGGTAATCAGGTAACGGCGAATATGGCTCTTAGGGGGCATCTGGCGGAAGGGTCACCGGCACGGCCCTAGAGTCACGGGCCGTCCAGGATCATCTGTTCTCGAGGGTTTAACGCTACGTCACGGGACGGCCGAAACGCAGAGGTACGGCGGCACGCAGTGGCCGCGAAGCTTTCAGGTCGACGCGGGGGAAGCACCAGTGCCGGCAGGCGCAGGCTTCTCATCCTTCTTCGACTCGGCGGATTCGGCTTTCGGTTTGTCTCCGGCGTCCTGGTCTGCCTTCGTCTTGTCCCCAGCATCCTTGCCGGTCTTCGGCTTGGCACCGCTGTTTTTGAAGTCGGTTGCGTACCAGCCGTTGCCTTTCAGCTGAAAACCGGCCGCGCTGACCTGCTTGTCGAACGTGGCTTTGCCGCATTCCGGGCAGGTCGTGAGCCGCGGGTCGCTCACTTTCTGCAAGTATTCGTGCTCGTACCCGCATGCCGAGCAACGATATTCATAAATCGGCATAATGGCTCTCGAAAGCGAAAAAGTTATTATACCTTAACCGGTTACGACGACCTAGGCGCATTTGAGGCCGATTTGATCAATTGCAAGATCAGGCTCGCCCCGCAGTGCAATAAGCGGCACAATTCCGCCGGTTCGCGTTGGGCATACATGACATCAATCTTCGTGCAAGCACGTCGCCAGAGCGGCGCCATCTCGGCAGCCGCGCTTGCACTTCTTATTGCCACGCCCGGTCCGGCCCTCGCCGCGGATGACGACAACTACCCCGATCCGGTCTACATGACCGGCGCCGAAGTGCGCATCGACCGCGCTATCGAAGGCGATCTGATCGCCGCGGCAGGGCGCATCCATGTCGACCAGCCGGTGGGGGGTGACGCAGTCTTGGCGGCAGGTTCGCTGGACGTGCAGGCGCCTGTGGGAGAGGATCTGCGGGCAGCAGGCGGTATCGTGACGGTCGCCAATCGCGTCAAGGGCGATGTCATGATCGCGGCGGGCCGCATCGCGCTCAGCCGAAATGCCGAGCTTCATGGACACACGTGGCTCGCCGGCAGCAGCGTCAGCATCGATGGGCGATCCATGGCGAGCATGAAAGTGTATGGCCGCGACGTGACACTCGCGGGTGAGTTGTACGGCCCCGTCGACCTCTCCGCTGACCGCATCGAGGTGCGTAGCTCGGCACGGGTGTATGGAGACATCGTGTACTCGAGCGGTCAGGAGATCACCATAGACCCGCAGGCGCAGGTCATGGGCAAGATAACGCGCATGCCTGCCAAACTCCAGGTCGGCCAGGGCAGCACGAGCTTGGACGCAGTCAAACCCTTGCGACCCCTGCTTCTCGCCGGGCTCTTTGCTGCGGGCGTCCTTCTAAACACGTTATTTCCGGGCTTCACGCGCAACTCCGTCCGGATGCTCGCAACTGCGCCGGTTAAAAGCCTCGGCCTGGGCAGTGCGCTGTTCTTCAGCGTACCACCCGTTGCTGTTTTGCTCATCATTACGATCATCGGTATCCCTATAGGGCTGGCGCTCGCCGCGATTCATGCGGTGGCGCTCGTCATCGGATATCTGGTCACGGGTTTTTTCATCGCTCAGAAGCTCGCGCAGCCGTTGGGCGCCCACACGCAGGCATTGGCATGGCGCCTTGCGTTCCTGGCTGTTGCGCTAGTGCTACTCGCGTTCGCGGGCACCGTCCCGTACGCCGGCCCCGTGGCACTCATCCTGGCCTTGGCTGGTGGTCTCGGCGCCATGGTGCTGCAGGCTTTCAGCCGCTACAGTGCGGCGCCGCGCAGGCCGGGGAACTCCGATGCCTGGCCGGGTGCGTGAGCAGCCGACAGATGCCAGCAGGGGCGCGTGTGCATGAGCCATGAGCCCGCACCACGGAAAATCCGAGCGTCTCGTGGCGCAAGCTCGCGCGCAGGGCGTGGTTCCCACAGCGGTCATCTATCCGTGCAGTAGCGGAGCACTGCAAGGGGCACTCGAAGCAGCTGAAGCAGGTCTGATTGAACCGTTGCTGGTCGGCCCCAGATCACAGATCCAGCGCATCGCCCAAGCGCGTGGTCTCGATCTGAGCAGCGCTCCCATCGTTGACGTGACGGGGCCCCTGGATGCGGCTTATCGCGCAGCAGCGCTCGTGCATGAGGGGCGTGTGCGCGTACTCATGAAAGGAAAGCCTGCACACCGACGAGCTCATGAAAGCGCTCGCCTCACGGACGGCGCGACTGTTGACGCCGCGCCGCGTAAGTCATGTGTTCGTAATGGACGTGCCGACTCACGAGCGTCTGTTGTTCATTGCCGACGCCGCGATCAATGTCGCCCCGAAATTGCGTGTGAAACGCGATATCACTCAGAACGCGATCGACTGCGCCCACGCGACCGGCATCGTCACGGCAAACGTCGCTGTGCTCTCGGCGATCGAAACCGTGAATGACGCGATCCCCTCCACTGTCGATGCCGCCGCGTTGCGCGAGATGGGCGAACGCGGAGAGATCGTTGGCGGCATAGTCGAAGGACCGCTCGCCTTCGACAATGCGATTTCCGCGCACGCCGCCCGCATCAAAGGCATCCAGACGCGAGTCGCAGGGAAGGTGGATATCCTCATCGTCCCCGGTATCGAGGCTGGCAATATTCTGTACAAGTCGCTCGTCTACTTGAGCGACGCGATCGCAGCCGGCGTCGTCATGGGGCTGCGCGCACCGGTGGTGCTGACCAGCCGTGCCGACACCCCCGGGAGCCGCGTCGCTTCTGCGGCGATGGCGTGCCTGCTCGTGCATCACAGCACACGCGCTATGAGCTCAGCTTGATCTGCCGAAACGAAAGCCGTCGGTAAACCACGGCGCACAGCACGTCCGTTAGAACGGAATATCGTCGTCCATCTCGTCGAACGCGCCGCCTTTCTTGGCAGGTGCTTTCGGGCTGCCAGCGATAGCAGCGGCGGGCTCGCGGCTCATCGATTCGGCGCCGCCGCCGCGTGCACCGAGCAACTGCATGCGGTCGGCCACGATTTCGGTCGAAAAACGTTCCTGTCCTTCCTTGTCCTGCCATTTGCGCGTACGTATGCGGCCCTCGACATACACGGGCGAGCCTTTCTTCAAGTACTCGCCAGCGATTTCAGCAGTCTTCCCGAAGAACGCGACGCGGTGCCATTCGGTATGTTCCTGCTTTTCGCCACTTTTATCTTTCCACGAGTCGGTCGTCGCAATTCGAATGTTCGTTACCGCGTCGCCGCTCGGCAGATATCGTGTCTCCGGATCCGCGCCCAGATTGCCGATCAGTATTACCTTGTTGACTGAGGCCATGTCAGCTCACCTTCCCCGTTATCGTCTGTAGCACATTTTGTTCGTCAAAATCCGCGCTGTCCACCTTCAGAAACGCCGTACCCTGCGCGGGAAGCATCTGCGCCTCGCGCACGCCGGGCAGCAACCGCAGTCGCATCAGCAACGTTTCCGCCTCACTTGCCGTAAGGCTCGGCACTGCGTAGGTGCGCGTACTCAACGTCGACGGAATCCGCATCCCAAAAGCGACGATGAGCCAGATAACGAGCAGCGCCACGTCCGCGATGACAATCCCGCTCAATCCCCAGCGGCCATACGCAAAACCACCCAGCGCAGCGCCTACGAATGTGCCAAAGAACTGGATGCTGCTGTAGAGGCCGATTGCCACGCCTTTCGCGCCTGCTGGAGCGAGCTTTGCGGTGAGCGAAGGGAGCAATGCTTCCAATACGTTGAAGGGCGTAAAAAACAGGAGCAAAAACAACGCAAGAGGCACGACACCTGCGGCGAGCCACGGAAGCGCTAGATGCGCGATCAGCAGTGTCGCAACCGACCCCGCGAAATATAGCTTCACCCGTCCGGCACGACCCTGGCTCAGAATCGGCGGCAGCATCAGCACGAAAGAGCCCAGCATCACCGGCAGGTACACCTTCCAATGCTCACCGACCGGAAGGCCCGCGTCTCTGAGCGCAAATGGAACCGCGATGAAAAGCGCCATCAATACCGCGTGGAGCACGAAAATCCCGTAGTTCAGACGTGCAAGCTGCGGGTCTGCAAGCACCGAGCGGAACTCGTGCAAAGCGCTCACGCGCGACCGGCCGCGCACCTCCACCACGTCAGGCACCACTCGCCAGACGACGAGCATCGCCACGAGCGCAAGGAGGGCGGTCATTGCAAAAATGCCCGGCACCCCAATATGATTGCTGAGCCAGGGGCTTGCGATGAGCGACAAGGCAAACGCGAGCCCGATGGTCGAACCGATCATGGCCATTGCCTTGGTACGATGCTCATCGCGTGTGAGATCAGCGGCCATCGCCATTACCGCCGCAGAGATCGCGCCGGCGCCTTGCAGGACCCGTCCTGCGATGACGACGTAAATCGTGGGCGCAGCGGCTGCGACAAGACTACCGATCGCGAATATGGACAGGCCTGCGTAAATTACGGGCTTGCGGCCATAGCGGTCCGACCACCATCCAAACGGCACCTGCAATATCGCCTGCGTGAGGCCGTACGCGCCGATAGCGATACCGACGAGCGTCAGATTGTCGCCGCCTGGCAGGCGCTCCGCATAAATCGCAAAGACCGGGAGGATCACGAACATGCCCAGCAGTCGCAAACCGAAAATACCCGCGAGCGCGATGCTCGCGCGCAGTTCGAGAGGGCTCATGCGGTCGTGCTGGGACATCCGGGATGGAAACGGCGTGGGAATGCGAGAGGGACTCCGGTATATTAGCAGGTTTGCCCCAGCTTAATGGCCGTCACATCTTCATCAGTCATTCCAATGCCTCCGCGTCCGCAGGACGAAGGCGGGGGCGCGCGCGAAGTCATACGCATACGCGGGGCTCGCACCCACAATCTTAAGAACATCAGTCTCGACCTGCCGCGCAACCGCCTCGTTGTAATCACGGGGCTGTCCGGTTCGGGGAAGTCCTCGCTTGCCTTCGACACGTTGTACGCGGAAGGACAGCGCCGCTATGTCGAATCGCTGTCCGCCTACGCTCGGCAATTCCTGCAGCTCATGGAAAAACCCGACGTCGATCTCATCGAAGGTCTCTCGCCTGCAATATCGATCGAGCAGAAAGCGACCAGCCACAACCCGCGCTCGACCGTCGGCACGGTGACCGAGATACACGACTACCTGCGCCTGCTCTATGCGCGCATCGGCGATCCGCACTGCCCGGATCATCAGATCCTTTTGTCTGCGCAAAGCGTGGCGCAGATGGTGGATCACGTACTCACGCTGCCCGAGGATACGCGACTGATGGTGCTCGCGCCCTTGATCGTCGGGCGCAAAGGCGAGCAGGCTGACGTTTTCGAGGAGCTGCGCGCACAGGGTTTCGTTCGTATACGCGTCGATGGCACCGTCTACGAGCTCGATCAGCTCCCGAAGCTGAAGAAAAACGTGAAGCACACCATCGAGGTGGTGGTCGACCGGCTCAAGGTGCGAGCCGATGCGAAACAGCGGCTCGCAGAATCGTTCGAAACCGCATTGAGGCACGCCGACGGTAGAGCGCTCGCGGTTGAAATGGACAGCGGACGCGAGCACCTGTTTTCCGCCAAATTCGCGTGTCCCGTGTGCAGCTATTCCCTGCCGGAGCTCGAGCCGAGGCTCTTCTCGTTCAACAATCCGATGGGTGCGTGTCCCCGCTGCGACGGGCTTGGCACAGTCAGCTTCTTCGATCCCAAACGCGTCGTCGCATTTCCGGAGCTTTCACTTGCGTCGGGCGCGATCAAGGGCTGGGACCGGCGCAATCAGTTCTACTTCCAGATGCTGCAGTCACTCGCGAGCCACTATGGCTTTGACCTCGAGAAACCCTACGTCGAGTTGACTCCAGCGATTCAGGAAGCAATCCTGAACGGGTCCGGACGCGAGAAGATACGCTTTCTGTATATGGGTGAACAAGGAAAGCACGTGCGCGAGCATGCATTCGAGGGCGTGCTGCCGAATCTCGAGAGGCGTTATCGAGAGACTGATTCGGTCGTGGTACGCGAAGAACTCGGAAAGTATCTCAATACTCAATCGTGCCCCGAATGTGCCGGCACGCGGTTGCGGCGTGAAGCCCGTTACGTGAAGGTCGCTGACAAGCCGATCTTCGAGCTTTCTGCACTACCGCTGAGCGACGCCGTCGCCTTCTTCGAAGGATTGCGCCTGCCCGGCATCAAGCAGGCCATCGCGGATAAGATCGTGCGCGAGATCGTTAATCGCCTGCAGTTTCTAGTGAATGTCGGGCTCGAATACCTGTCGCTCGATCGCGCCGCAGACACGCTGTCAGGCGGCGAAGCGCAGCGCATCCGACTCGCAAGCCAGATTGGCTCCGGCCTGACAGGCGTCATGTATGTGCTCGATGAGCCGTCGATTGGATTGCATCAGCGTGACAACTCGCGCCTGCTCGACACCTTGAAGCGACTGCGCGACATCGGGAATTCGGTGATTGTGGTCGAGCACGACGAAGAAGCGATCATGAGTGCCGATCACGTCGTCGACATGGGTCTTGGCGCCGGTGAGCACGGCGGCCGCATCGTGGCGCAAGGCACGCCTAGAGAGATCACACAAAGTAGCGAGTCTCTGACCGGACAATATTTGAGTGGGCGGCGGCGCATCGATATTCCCGGCTTGCGGCATCGGCCGAACCCGAAGCGTCAACTGACGATCGTCGGCGCGGCCGGCAATAATCTGAAGAATGTGACCGCACATATACCTGTGGGATTGTTCGTGTGCGTTACCGGTGTGTCAGGCTCCGGCAAGTCGACGCTTGTCAACGATACGTTGTACAACGCTGTCGCGCGAGAGCTCTATGGCAGCGCAGCGGAACCCGCGCCGCACGAAACCATTGCGGGCATCGAGCTTTTCGACAAGGTCGTCAACGTCGATCAGAGCCCGATTGGCCGCACACCACGCTCAAATCCGGCGACATATACGGGGCTCTTCACACCGATACGCGAGCTGTTCGCGGGCGTACCCGCCGCGCGCGAACGAGGCTACGGCGCAGGACGATTCTCCTTCAATGTGAAAGGCGGCCGTTGCGAAGCGTGCCAAGGCGATGGCGTACTCAAAGTCGAAATGCACTTTCTCCCCGACATCTACGTGCCGTGCGACGTGTGTCATGGGCGCCGCTACAACCGTGAAACACTGGAAATCCAGTACAAAGGCAAGAACATTCACGAAGTGCTGCAGATGACCGTCGAGCAGGCGACGGAATTCTTCAATGCGGTTCCGGTGCTCGCGCGCAAACTCCAGACGCTGCTCGACGTCGGCCTTGGCTACATCACGCTCGGCCAGAGCGCGACCACGCTGTCCGGCGGCGAGGCTCAGCGCGTCAAGCTTGCGCTGGAGCTTTCCAAGAGAGATACAGGGCGCACGCTGTATATATTGGACGAGCCCACAACGGGACTGCACTTCCACGACACGAACCTTCTACTGCGGGTGCTGCATCGTCTGCGCGATCATGGCAACACCGTGGTCGTAATCGAGCACAACCTCGATGTCATCAAGACAGCTGACTGGCTGATCGATCTCGGACCTGAAGGCGGCGCCGGCGGCGGCCGCATCGTTGCAGAGGGCACGCCGGAGGATATTGCGCGCGCGAAGTCGAGCTACACGGGGCACTATTTGAAAAACGTGTTGCCGTAACCGAGTGAGCCGGTGACCGCGTGAAAGCATCGATCTCACCGCGAGACCTGCTGCTCGAGAGCTTCAAAGCGGCGCTCGGAGCGGCCGATCCGCTGCTGCTCGTTCCGCAGCATCTGCCACAACGCCCGAAAGGCCGAACCCTCGTAGTCGGTGCCGGTAAAGCCGCCGCTGCCATGGCACTCGCGGTCGAACAGCACTGGCCGGCCGATGCGCCGCTCGACGGCCTGGTCGTCACGCGTTATCAGCACGGGCTTCTCACCAACCGCATCACGGTGCTCGAAGCCGGACATCCAGTGCCCGATGAAGCCGGCGAACACGCAGCACAGGAAATTCTGCGCCGGGTAAAGGCATTGACCCGCGACGATCTGCTGCTCGTTCTTCTGTCAGGCGGCGGATCGAGCCTGTTGTCGCTTCCGGCTGTGGGTCTCTCGATGGCGCATCTGAAAGCGACCACGCACGAGCTGCTGCGCTCGGGCGCACCGATCCAGGATATGAATACCGTGCGCAAGCATCTGTCCGCAATTCAGGGCGGGCGTCTGGCCGCAGCGAGCCGTGCACCCGTCCTGGCGCTGATCGTGTCGGACGTAACCGGAGATGACCCGACGCATATTGCTTCCGGGCCTTGCGCAGCAGATCCGACGACGTATCAGGATGCGCTGGACGTGCTCGCTCGGTACGACGTACGCGCCCCGGCAGCGGTACTCGATCATCTGCAACCGGGTGCGGCAGGCAATGCGGCCGAAACACCCAAACCGGGCGATAAGATTTTTCGTCGCGTCGAGAACCGGGTGATTGCATGCGCACAGCAGTCGCTCGACGCCGCTGCGCGCTTCTTTGCCGGGCATGATATTCAGGCGGCGGTTCTCGGCGACTCTGTCACAGGCGAAGCACGCGAAGTGGCAAAAGTGTACGGCGCGTTGACGCGGCAAATACGAGCTCACGGCTCGCCATGGCAGCCGCCGGTCGCGCTCATTTCCGGTGGTGAGTGCACGGTCACGGTTCGCGGCGACGGACGCGGCGGCCGCTGCGCGGAATTCCTGCTTTCACTGGCAATCGATTTGAACGGCATTGCAGATGTGTACGCTCTTGCGTGTGACACCGACGGTATCGACGGCTCCGAAGATAATGCGGGCGCTTTCCTCGCGCCGGACGCGCTCGCGCGCGCGCAGTGCAAGAAAATTCGTGCAGACAAGCTGCTCGAGAACAATGACGGCTACGGGTTCTTCTCGGCGCTCGACGCGCTCGTCGTAACAGGACCGACTCGAACCAACGTGAACGATTACAGAGCCATATTGATCGTTTGACCGTGTGTGCGCCTCATTTCGGCTGGAGCCCGGATCGTTCAACCGCAACTTTTTCGAATGTTGGCCACTCGCAGCGAGCGGCTGCATCGAACGCCTCGAGCATCTGCTGTCTCACAATAACCGTCTCGCACACGCCGTTGTATCTCTCTCGCTACGCTGGAGCTCAATATGAAACTGTATGGCTTTCCCCCCTCGCCTAACACACGCAAAGTTCAGGCCGTTGCTGCGCACCTCGACATTCCGCTCGAGCTCGAGTTCGTGAACCTGGCCAAAGGTGAAGCGCGAACGGCGGAGTTTCTCCTGATTAATCCAGGCGGACGCACACCCGTGCTCGTCGATGGCGACTTCACGCTCTGGGAGTCCAATGCCATCATGCAGTACCTGGCGAGCAAGAAGAAAAACGCTCTCTGGCCCGACGACGCTCGCGCACGTGCGGACATTGCGCGCTGGCAGTTCTGGCAGGTGGCGCACTGGCATCAGGGATGCGGTACCTTTCTGTGGGAAAACATGGTCAAGAAAATGTTGTTCGGCATGGACGGTGATCCTGTTGCGCTCAAGCAGGCCGAAGAGACCTTTCATCGCGACGCGCCCGTGCTCGACGGACACCTCGCGAACCGTCACTATCTCGTGAACGACACGCTCACGCTCGCCGACTTTTCGGTAGGCTCGTACCTCCACTATGCAGTACCCGCGCGGCTGCCACTCGAACGATATCGGAACATACGGGCCTGGTACGCACGCATCGAGTCCCTGCCTGCGTGGCGCGATACCGCGCCCAAGATGTAGCTCGTGCGAGCGCTGCATGGCGTCGCCAGTTCTCACGGTGGGACGCCAGTGCTGCATGCGCACGGCACCGGCTACGCTAATCCAGCTCCAAACTGGATTGCGTCTGAGCGTCATAGATCAATCGCCCTTCGCTTGCACGCGCTTCCTGACGCAGCACGTGCGCTCGCGGCGTGGAAGCATCGATGACGTGTAAGACGTCGATTTGCTGGGCAACGAGGTAGTCGGAGATCATGAAGCGGTGACACTGCCACGGCAGCCGTTCTGCGCACATGATCGCCACACGCGCATCGGTACCGTGTCCCATCAGTCTCGCAACGCCGGAGCGGAATTCGTCCGATTCCATGTGGTCCGCGTAGGCGCGAAAGCTGTCGTTGCGCAGCGCCCGGTGCGGCGAGTCGGGCCGCGGGCGCCGGCGTCCTCCGAGAGCCTTGCCTTCCCAGACATAGCGCACTCCTGCAGCAGCAATCGATTGCTCGAGCTCACCGCGTCCAAATTGCGGATGCCGCCGCGAACCGGGGTGCGCACGCACGTCGACCAGGCACGTGATCGCCCAATGCTGCAGAAGGCCGAGGAACTCCGCCCCGGACCGATTTCCATGGCCAATCGTGTAGATGGGAAACGTCTGCATTACGTGCACGGCGCGCGGTCAGCGCCCATGGGTGCTCACGCGGATGGCTGCAATCGTACGGCCTGGCCCAAGCTGATGTTCAGGAGCGATGCTGCGCTCGCTTGGTTCGCGGCGATCTCGATGAGACCGATGCTGTTTTCATACCAGAAAGCGACGCCTGTCGGCACATCCGAGAATACTCGAGCTCTTTCGAGGGTACGCGCGGCGATTGTGACGCGGGAAGCCTGATCGACGCTGTCCGCGCGGATGCCCGTCATTGCATTGCCGTAGTGATCGATGTAGATGATCTGCATCAGATTATCGGCACTGAGCCGGACGTCGAGCTCGCGCTTCGTCGTCACGGCTGACCAGTCCACGTCTCCGCGCGCGATGCGCGCCGCTGCAGGTGCGAACAAGTCCCGCCCATGAAAAGAAGCGCTCCTGGGCTGAGGCATCCAGTCGATCGAAAAGGAACGCTTCTGCCCGGCTCGCGCGGCGACGACAGACACAAGCCCGTTGTCCGGAGCGACATACCAGCGTCCATCAGCTTCCAGCGCGATCGCATCGCGCGCGCCACCCACACCAGGATCTACCACCGCTAAGACCACTGCGCCGAGCGGCAGTTGAAGCGCCAGCGCAGCGAGCAGATGAGCGCTCGCAGTAACCGCGAACTGCGGCGCGTCATTGAGCAGGTCGATGACGGGGCTCGCTGGCCCTGCGCCGTACAGCACACCCTTTACCTGTCCCACGTAAATATCCGCTGAGCCAAAATCGGTGTACAGGAATATGGGGGCGACCGCAGTCATCACGGGAGCTTTAGCAGTGCTACGCCAATCTGCGATCGCCCTCTGCAGGCGCGTCGACGTTCGCAACATAGCGTGAGTAGAGCTGATCCAAGCGTTCGAGCACGAGGTCCTTGCCGAGCATGTCACTCCCACGCACCGCTTCGGCCAGAATTTCCGGAGTCAATGCCTCCAGCGCGCTGACCGAAACCGGGCCGTAACTCAGATGCCACGCTTCGGGATGGACGCCACCACGAAAGGTTTGGTACGGCCGGAAAAACCCATAGTGGCCCATATTCGAATCGAGCCAACAGTACAGTGGATGGAACACGCCCCCCGGCGCAGCTTCGCTCGGAAGCAGTTGCACCCGATAGCCTTCAGGCATCGCCGCACGGTCCACAACATCGATTTCTGTGCCCCAGTGATGGCGGCTGCCGCCCGGCAGTGCGCTCCAGCACAGTATGGCGTCGATGATCCCGGGGGCGTCGAGAGATGCGTGATCCCGCGCAATGCCGTGCGCGTCGTAGAGCGGACGCTCGCCGCTCCACTTCAGATTCCAGATCCGCTGCTGTGCCGCGAAATCGCGAAACGCGCTCGTGATGGAAATGTCGATCCCGTCCCGCAAAGCATCCGCACTCATCTGAAGAAAAGGCTCCAGCGCCTGCGCGTGGATTGCAGCGCCAAGATCGTCGCGCTGGATGACGTGCGTGCGTGTGCGGCCAGTGAGCTCGAGTTCGTTCAGCATCCTCGGATTCTAACCGCCGCTCTCGGCAGGGGCGTAAGCAAACTCGTACGCTCTCGACCGCTAAGCGCAGAGCGTTTAGTGGTCACAAAACGAAAAAGCCGGCACGTGGCCGGCTTTATTTCAGGTGCCCCGAGTTACGTTACGCCCCCGCGTGCTCCTCAACTTGCCCCTTCGTACGGGCAGTGGCTTTCTCACTTTCCGGCGCGTCGCCGACCTCAGGGCGGTCGACGAGCTCGACGAGCGCCATAGGCGCGTTGTCCCCCTTGCGAAAACCGAACTTGAGGATTCGCAGGTATCCGCCGTTGCGTGTCGCGTACCGCGGTCCGATTTCGGCGAACAGCTTGACGACCATGTCGCGGTCACGCAGACGATTGAACGCGAGACGGCGGTTTGCAAGCGACGGCGCCTTACCCAGCGTGATGATCGGTTCGACCACGCGCCGCAGCTCTTTCGCCTTGGGCAGCGTGGTCTTGATGATCTCGTGCTTGAGTAGCGAGCACGTCATGTTGCGCAGCATGGCAAGGCGGTGGCTGCTCGTGCGATTGAGTTTACGTAGGCCGTGGCGGTGACGCATGTTCTTTTCCTAATGATGAATGCTGAATGCTGAATGCTGAATGACTAGAGGGCTTTCCCGCGCCTATTCATCATTCATCATTCATCATTTCGCATTAGACCTTTTCCAGTCCTGCCGGCGGCCAGTTCTCGAGCTTCATGCCGAGCGTAAGGCCTCGGGATGCGAGGACCTCCTTGATCTCGTTGAGCGATTTGCGGCCGAGATTCGGCGTTTTGAGGAGCTCGGTTTCGGTGCGCTGAATAAGATCGCCGATGTAGTAGATATTTTCAGCCTTCAGGCAGTTCGCAGAACGCACGGTAAGCTCGAGATCGTCGACCGGGCGCAGCAGAACCGGATCGATCTGCGTCGCCTTCTTCTCTTCGATCGCCGCCGGCATGCCTTTCAGATCGGCAAACACGGAAAGCTGCTCGACGAGGATACGCGCTGCGTAACGGACCGCTTCTTCCGGCTCGATCGCGCCGTTCGTCTCGATGTCCATGATGAGCTTATCGAGGTCGGTGCGCTGTTCGACACGCGCGGATTCAACCGAGTAGCTCACGCGCCGGACCGGGCTGAAGGACGCATCGAGCATGATGCTGCCGACGCTGCGGCCTTCGTCAGCGGCCTTGCGCGTGGTCGCAGCCAGATAGCCGCGGCCCTGCTCGACCTTGATCTGCACGTCGAGTTTGCCGCCTGGTGCCAGGTGCGCGATCACGTGGTCGGGATTCACGATTTCGACATCGTGCATCTGCTCGATGTCGCCAGCCGTGACGACACCTTCACCGGACTTCTTGAGCGTGAGCGTTGCCTCGTCGCGGCCATGCATTTTCAGCACGACGCCTTTGAGGTTGAGCAGTATGTCCACGACGTCTTCCTGCACGCCGTCGATCGTGGAGTATTCGTGAAGAACGCCGGCCATTTTGACTTCGGTCGCGGCGTAGCCGGGCATCGACGACAGCAGCGTGCGCCGCAAGGCATTGCCGAGCGTATGGCCGTACCCGCGTTCGAAAGGCTCCATCGTGAGCCGGGCGTGGAAGGGCGACATGTTCTGGACGTCGATAATGCGGGGCTTGAGAAAAGCATTTGCCATGGTATCGGTACCTCTTCGATCGATTACTTGGAGTACAACTCGACTATGAGCGACTCATTAATAGTGGATGGCAGCTCGGAACGCTGCGGCCGCGCCTTGAAAGTGCCTTTGAGCGCGGCGGCGTCGACTTCTACCCACTCTGGATAGCCGCGGGATGCGACCGCCTCGGCTGATGCTTTGATGCGTAACTGGGCCTTCGCTGCCTGCGCCACCTCAACGACATCGCCAGGGCGGCATTGATACGACGGCACGTTCACGCGCCTGCCGTTCACGAGTATCCCGTTGTGCCGCACGATCTGGCGTGCTTCGGTGCGCGAAGCGCCGAAGCCCATGCGATAGGACACACTGTCGAGACGTCCTTCGAGGATCTGCAGCAGCGCCTCGCCCGTTACGCCTTTGCTCGCCGTGGCTTCTTGATAGTTGCGACGGAACTGCCGTTCCAGCACGCCATAGGTACGACGTACTTTCTGCTTTTCGCGCAGCTGCACGCCATAGCCTGAAAGACGGCTGTTCTTCTGGCCGTGCTGGCCTGGCGGATAGTTGCGCCGTTCGATGGCGCATTTATCGGTAAAGCACTTTTCCCCTTTGAGGAAAAGCTTCTCGCCTTCACGGCGGCACTGACGGCATCGCGCGTCGAGATTTCTTGCCACGTCTCGCGTCTCCTTTAGATACGTCGCTTCTTCGGCGGGCGGCAGCCGTTGTGCGGCACCGGTGTCACGTCCGAAATGCTGGTTATTTTGAAGCCCACGGCATTGAGCGCACGCACTGCCGACTCGCGACCAGGCCCAGGACCCTTGATACGCACTTCAATATTTTTGACGCCCGATTCCGCGGCAAGCCGGCCCGCCTGCTCGGCGGCGACCTGTGCTGCGAAGGGCGTCGACTTGCGTGAGCCTTTGAAGCCGTTGCTGCCGCAGGTCGCCCATGCGAGCGCGTTACCCTGACGATCAGTGATCGTTACGATCGTGTTGTTGAAGGATGCGTGTACGTGCGCGATGCCTTCCGCGACGTTCTTCCTGACCTTCTTGCGCACCCGGGTGCTTGCTTTAGCCATAAACTGTGTGCCTTTGAATAACCTTGGTTAGGTTGATCACGTCGCGCCAGCGCGAATGATCTTGACCGCCGCTTTGCGTGGGCCCTTGCGGGTGCGCGCATTGGTGCGCGTACGCTGCCCCCGTACCGGCAGCCCTGCGCGATGCCGCTTGCCGCGCCACGTGCCGAGGTCCATGAGCCGCTTGATGTTCATGGACAGCTCGCGCCGAAGGTCACCTTCGATCGTGAATTTCGTAACTTGTTCCCGCAGCCGGTCCATGTCGTTGTCGGCCAGATCCTTGATCTTGGTCGTAGCGGGGATTCCGGCCGCAGCACAAATGGCCTGAGCCCGGCTGCGCCCGATGCCATAGATCGCGGTAAGCGCGATCTGGGCGTGCTGCTGATTCGGAATGTTTACGCCACCTATACGGGCCATGTCTTACCTCGTCCTATGCCAAACGGAAAACCTGCAATTATAACGCGTAACCGCTTCATTTCCAACGTGTTCCTTAGTGGCGAAACCCTTCAGCGCAGCGCCCGAAGGCACAGGCTCGCTGTACCGCAGGAGCCGCCTGGATCGTTCACCCCTGACGCTGCTTGTGACGCGGGTCCTTACTGCAGATCACGCGCACCACGCCTTTACGTTTGACGATCTTGCAGTTGCGGCATATCCGCTTAACCGATGCGAGCACTTTCATTGTGTTTCCTTTGTCCTGCTTGCTTATTTCGCGCGGAAAACGATGCGGCCGCGCGTCAAATCGTAGGGCGTCAGTTCCACCGTGACCTTGTCGCCCGGAAGGATGCGGATGTAGTGCATGCGCATTTTCCCGGAGATATGCCCCAGCACGATATGCCCGTTCTCGAGCTTTACTCTGAATGTTGCGTTCGGCAGGGTTTCGACGATCTCGCCCTGCATCTGTATCGTTTCTTCTTTCGACATTACCGTGTCGGGAATACACCGCCCTTGAAATTCGCTTTCTTGAGCAGACTTTCGTACTGGTGCGACATCACATAGGCTTGCACCTGGGCCATGAAGTCCATCGTTACCACGACGATGATCAAGAGGCTCGTGCCGCCGAAGTAGAATGGCACGTTCTTCCAGACGATCAGCGCTTCCGGCAACAGGCACACGAGCGTGACGTATATGGACCCCGTGAGCGTCAGCCGCATCATGATCTTTTCGATGTAACGCGCGGTCTGTTCGCCGGGGCGTATACCCGGAACGAACGCACCGCTCTTCTTCAGATTGTCAGCGGTCTCTTTCGGGTTGAATACGAGGGCCGTATAGAAGAAACAGAAGAAAATGATCGCCGAGGCGTAGAGGATCGCGTATACCGGCTGTCCGGGGTGCAGCGTAGCGGCGATGTTTCTGAGCCAGGCCATCCCGTCCGACTGCCCGAACCAGCCTACCAGCGTAGCCGGGAAGAGGATGATCGACGAGGCGAAGATCGGCGGAATGACGCCTGCCATGTTCAGCTTCAAAGGCAGGTGCGAAGTCTGTCCACCGTATACCTTGCGCCCCACCTGCCGCTTCGCGTAGTTGACCAGGATCTTGCGCTGACCGCGTTCAACGAAGCATACGAACGCCGTCACCAGCACGACTGTCGCAAAAATGAAGAGCACGACGGGAATCGAAAAGGCGCCCGTGCGCGCGAGCTCGAGGGTACCGCCAATCGCGTGTGGAAAGCCTGCTGCGATTCCGGCGAAAATGATCAGCGAAATACCATTACCGACGCCGCGTTCAGTGATCTGCTCGCCCAGCCACATGAGGAATATCGTGCCCGTCGTGAGCGTGATCATCGCTGTCATGCGGAACATGAGACCCGGTTCAAGCACGAGCCCGCGCTGCGACTCGAGCGCAATCGCGATACCCATTGCCTGGAACAGCGCAAGTCCCGCCGTGCCGTAGCGCGTGTACTGCGTGATCTTGCGCCGTCCGGCTTCGCCCTCTTTCTTGAGCGCTTCCAGCGTCGGCGACACGACCGTCATCAACTGCATGATGATCGACGCCGAAATGTAAGGCATGATGCCGAGAGCAAAAATCGAGAAGCGCGACAGCGCGCCGCCCGAGAACATGTTGAACATGTCCAGAATGCCGCCGCGCTGCGATTTGAACAACTCAGCAAGCTGCAGCTGATCGATACCCGGCACCGGAATGAACGATCCGATGCGAAACACGATTAGCGCGCCGAGCAAAAACAGCAGCCGGCGCTTGAGATCGCCGAGCTTGCCCGACGCGAGCAGAGAGCTGTTCGCAGCCAAGCCTATTCAGCCTTTGCGGCGCTCGCGGGCGCCTTCTTCGTGAGCTTGCCCGCAGGCGCCTGCTCAGCAGGCGCCTCGACGCTGCCGCCAGCGGCTTCGATCGCAGCGCGTGCACCTTTGCTGACAGCGATCGCTTTCAACACGATCTTGCGTTGAATCTCGCCGGCAAGAATCACTTTCGCGCGCGTAACCCGATGGGGGACCACGCCGGCCGCCTTAAGCGCGTCGAGATCGATGACATCAGCTTTAATTTTTTGCAGGTCGCTCAAACGGACTTCCATCGAGTCACACTTAGTCAAAGAAACGAAGCCGCGCTTAGGCAGACGGCGCTGGAGCGGCATCTGCCCGCCTTCGAAGCCGACCTTGTGAAAGCCGCCCGCGCGCGCTTTCTGGCCCTTGTGTCCGCGGCCTGCGGTCTTGCCCAGCCCGCAGCCGATACCGCGACCGACGCGCTTCTTCGAATGCTTCGAGCCCGCAGCGGGCTTCATGTTGTTCAGTTCCATCTAGCCCTCGTACTTCAAAAGGTACGAAACCTTATTGATCATGCCCCGGTTCGACGGCGTATCGATCACTTCGACCGTGTGGTTCATACGGCGCAGGCCCAGCCCGCGTACACACGCACGATGCTCGGGCTTGGTGCCGATCACGCTTTTGACAAGCGTCACTTTGATCTTCTTGCCTTCTTGCGCCATCGCTTACCCCGTGATCTCTTCGACCGTTTTGCCGCGCTTCGCCGCGATCGTCGCCGGCGTATTCATGGCTGTGAGGCCATTGATCGTCGCACGCACGACGTTGTATGGATTCGTGGAACCGAGGCACTTCGAGAGGATGTTGGTCACGCCCATGACCTCGAGCACCGCGCGCACCGGACCGCCCGCGATGATCCCCGTGCCTTCGGAGGCCGGCTGCATGTAAACCTTCGCTGCGCCGTGACGGCCGATAACCGCGTGCTGCAGCGTGCCGTTCTTAAGGGATACCTTGACCATTTTCTTGCGTGCTTCTTCCATGGCTTTCTGCACGGCAACCGGCACTTCGCGTGCTTTCCCTTTGCCCATGCCGATACCGCCATCCCCGTCGCCGACCACGGCAAGCGCTGCAAACCCGAGCACGCGCCCACCCTTTACGACTTTCGTGACGCGGTTGACCGCGACCATCTTTTCGCGCAGCCCGTCGGAACGCTCTTCGCCGGTCTGCATCTTGCCTGCATGTAATTTCGCCATATACCGCCTATTTGAAATGCCGCAGTCGGCTCACCGCCTGCGCAGATAAACGAGACACTAAAACTTGAGACCGGCCTCGCGCGCGGCCTGAGCCAACGCTTTCACACGCCCGTGAAACTTGTAGCCGGAGCGGTCGAATGCGACTTCGGCAATACCGAGTTGCTTCGCTTTTTCCGCAATACGCTTCCCGATTTCCGCGGCTGCCTGCACGTTGCCGCCCTTTTTTACGGCTGCGCGCACTTCAGCTTCCGCCGTCGACGCGCTCGCCAGCACTTTCGAACCGGTGGAATCGATCACCTGCGCGTAGATGTGCGTGTTGGACCGGTATACCGTAAGCCGAACCGCCTTGAGCTGCGCGATCTTCGCGCGTGTCGCACGTCCGCGCCGCACTCTTCCTTCGTCTTTGTCACTCATCTCTCAGCACCTACTTCTTCTTGGTTTCCTTGAGCGTGATCTGCTCACCGGTATAACGCACGCCTTTACCCTTGTAAGGTTCCGGCGAGCGGTAGCGCCGCACTTCGGCCGCAACTTGACCCACCACCTGTTTGTCTGTGCCCTTGATGACGATCTCGGTCTGCGTCGGCGTTTCGGCCTTCACGCCTTTCGGCAACTGGTGCACGACCGGATGCGAAAAACCAAGTGTCAGATTGAGCTTGTCGCCCTGCGCCTGCGCGCGATAGCCAACGCCGACCAGCGTCAGCCTTCTTTCGAAACCTTTGGTCACTCCGGTCACCATGTTCGCGACAAGCGCCCGCACGGTGCCTGACAACGCATTGGCCTGCCGCGAATTCTCGTTCATCTTGAACTCGAGACGGTTCTCGATGCGCTCGATCTTCACGCGCTGCGAGACCTTCTGCGTGAGCGTTCCGAGTGGACCCTTGACCGAGATCTCATCGGGCTTGACCGTCACTTCGACCTTCTCCGGCACCAGAACCGGGTAGTTCGCTATCCTGGACATGGTTGGCTCTTCTTCTCTACGCGACGATGCACAGCACTTCGCCACCGACACCCAGTCCACGCGCTTTGCGATCGGTCATCACGCCTTTCGAAGTCGACACGATCGCGATGCCGAGCCCGTTCATGACGTTTGGAATATCACGCGTCGGTTTGTAAATGCGCAATCCCGGACGGCTCACGCGCTCTATTTTTTCGATGACAGGGCGCCCGGCGTAATACTTGAGGCTGATCTCGAGCTGCGGCTTGCCGCTATTCTCGCGAATGGCGAAATCGTCGATGTAGCCTTCATCCTTGAGCACCTTCGCAATCGACGCTTTCAGCTTCGACGCGGGCATCGCCACCGACTGTTTTTCCGACTCCTGCGCATTGCGTATGCGCGTCAGCATGTCGGCGATCGGATCACTCATACTCATTAAATTGTCTCCTGCGAACCAGGCTTACCAGCTGGCCTTGGTGATGCCCGGGATCTCTCCGCGCATCGCAATCTCGCGCAGCTTGTTGCGCGCAAGACCAAATTTGCGGTACGTGCCGCGCGGCCGGCCGGTCAGCGCACAGCGGTTGCGCACGCGAACGGGTGAGGCGTTGCGCGGAAGCTTCTGAAGTTTTAGCCGCGCGTCATAACGCTCTTCCTGGCCGAGCTTCAGATTGTTCGCGATTGCAAGCAGCTCGGCGCGTTTGCCCGCGAGCCTCTTCACCGTCGCTCGGCGCTTTTCGTTCCGGTTGATCAATGCCAGCTTTGCCATGGATACATCAGCTCCTGAACGGAAATTTGAATGCCGCAAGCAGCGCCCGTGCTTCGGCGTCGCTCTTCGCAGTTGTCGTGATCGTGATGTTCATGCCCCGGATTGCGTCGATCTTGTCGTACTCGACCTCCGGAAAAATGATCTGTTCCTTCACACCCATGTTGTAATTGCCACGGCCGTCAAAAGATCGGGCCGAGATTCCGCGGAAATCGCGGATCCGCGGCATTGCCACGTTCACCAGACGGTCGAGAAACTCATACATTCTCGCCGCGCGAAGCGTCACTTTGCAACCGACCGGATACCCTTCGCGGATCTTGAAGTTCGCCACGGACTTGCGCGCCTTGGTGACCAACGGTTTCTGGCCCGCAATCTTCTGCAGGTCGGCAACTGCGTTGTCCATGATCTTCTTGTCGGCGACCGCTTCGCCCACGCCCATGTTCACCACGATCTTTTCGATACGCGGCACCTGCATGATCGTCTTGTATCCGAACTGCTGCATCAGGTCCTTCATGACCTGCTCGCGGTAGAACATCTGCAAACGGGCAGGCGCTGGCGGCGCCGCGGGCCGTTCGTCACGCGCTTCCGGGGCCTGCTGCTTCGCGTCTGATGCCTGCTTCGATTGCTTGGGCTTCTTGGGTTCGCCGGCCGGCTTGGCATCTTTAGCACCGCCTTTCGGCGCTGCTTTCTGGCCCTTGTCCGCTTTACCTTTCTTCGCGTCTTTCTCGCTCATACGTCAACCACTTCGCCGTTGGACTTGAAGAAGCGAACGCGACGGCCGTCCTCGAGCGTGCGAATGCCGATGCGGTCGGCTTTTTTCGTCGCGGGATTGAACAGGGCCACGTTCGACACGTGCAATGGCATTTCTTTTTCGATAATGCCACCCGTTACACCTTTCATGGGATTGGGCCGCTGGTGTTTCTTGACGCGGTTCGCCCCTTCCACCAAGAGGTGATCGCTGTCGAGGATGCGCAGCACGGTGCCGCGTTTGCCGCGGTCCCTGCCGGTCGTCACGACGACGTCGTCGCCTTTTCTGATCTTTCTCATCTGAGAATTCCTAAAGCTCTAAAGCACTTCCGGCGCGAGCGACACGATCTTCATGAAACGCTCGGTCCTCAACTCCCGCGTAACCGGTCCGAAAATGCGGGTGCCGATCGGCTCGAGCTTCGCCGTGAGCAGCACCGCGGCATTCGAATCAAATTTCACCAGCGAGCCATCGGCACGACGCACGCCTTTGGCAGTGCGCACCACGACCGCGCTGTAGATCTCGCCCTTCTTCACGCGACCCCGCGGCGCCGCGTCTTTCACACTGACCTTGATGATGTCGCCGATTCCAGCGTAACGCCGTTTCGAACCGCCCAGCACCTTGATACACATCACTGCGCGGGCACCCGTGTTATCAGCCACGTCCAGAATGGACTGCATTTGTATCATCGTCTTGTCTCGCTAGTTGCTGCTTCCCCAACTTAGTCCCACGCTGCACGCGCTGCGTGGGGGCCAGTATTGGAGCCCGTTCGGGTGAGGTCGCCAGCCGTCAGGGATGAGGCTGGCGCGAAAAGCCGTAAATTATAAAGCCCTACCGTGAATTCTGCAACGACTGCGTGCCGAACCATGGGCGAAGCCGAAGTAACGATCGAACATACCGCGCAGCAGGTGCATAAGCGCGGTCACGCCCGGAGGCGCAAGTTGCTCCGCGGTAGGAGCGTCGTTGCTCTTAAACCGCGCGTGATTTCTCCAGCAGCTTCGTAACGCGCCACGCTTTCGTTTTCGAGATCGGACGGCACTCCTCGATCTCGACGAGATCACCCTCGTGGTAATCCCCCGCCTCGTCGTGCGCGTGATACTTCTTGGTGCGCGTCACGAATTTGCCGTAGAGCGGATGCTTGACGCGCCGCTCGACGAGCACCGTCACCGTCTTCACCATCTTGTCGCTGACGACACGGCCGGTCAGCGTGCGCTTGTTCGGCGTTTCCTTTTGGGTTGCTTCACTCATGCTTAAGCCTTCTTCTCGTTCAGAAACGTGCGCACCCGCGCGATATCGCGGCGTACTTTCTTGATTTGACTCGTATTGGTGAGCTGCTGCGTCGCTTTCTGCATGCGCAGCTTGAACTGCGCATTCAGGAGGGACTGCAACTCCTTCTTAAGATCGTCGGCCGACTTGCCTCTCAATTCGCTCGTTTTCATCGCTCGGTTTCCTCTCAGGCTCCGACCATGCGTTGCACGAAGCTCGTCGCGATCGGCAGCTTGGCGGCTGCGAGACGGAAGGCTTCTTTTGCTGTCGGCTCGTCGACGCCATCCATTTCATACAGCACTTTGCCCGGCTGGATCTCGGCGACCCAGTACTCCGGATTGCCCTTGCCATTGCCCATTCTGACCTCAGCGGGCTTCTGCGAAATCGGCTTGTCAGGAAAGATGCGGATCCAGATACGCCCCCCGCGCTTAATGTGGCGCGTCATGGCGCGTCGCGCGGCCTCGATCTGACGCGCAGTCAGCCGACCCCGGCCAATGGCTTTCAGGCCGTATTCGCCAAAGCTCACCTTGTTGCCGCGGGTGGCCTTGCCGGTGTTGCGGCCTTTCTGCTCCTTGCGATATTTACGTCTGGCTGGTTGTAGCACGTCTTGCTCCTGTTCTTGCCGGCGTCTTGCGCGGCTTGCGTGCCGGCGGCTGCTCTGGCTCTGGCGGCGGGATCGCGCCCAGCAGCGCTTGCTCGTTCTTCGGCAGGATCTCGCCTTTGAATACCCATACCTTGATGCCGATCACGCCGTATGTGGTCTTCGCTTCCGAAAATCCATAATCGATGTCGGCGCGCAGGGTGTGAAGCGGCACGCGACCTTCGCGGTACCACTCCGTACGCGCGATCTCGATCCCGTTCAAGCGGCCCGCGCTCATGATCTTGATGCCCTGGGCTCCGAGGCGCATGGCGTTGGTAATGGCGCGCTTCATCGCGCGGCGGAACATGATCCGCTTTTGCAGCTGCTGCGCGATCGAATCAGAGATCAACTGCGCGTCGAGCTCAGGCTTGCGCACCTCTTCGATGTTGACGTGCACCGGCACGCCCAACATGCGCTGCAGCTGCCCTTTGAGCGATTCGATGTCTTCGCCCTTCTTGCCGATCACGACGCCCGGACGCGCGCTGAAGATCGTAATGCGAGCGTTTTTCGCCGGCCGCTCGATGACCACGCGCGAAACCGCGGCGTGCGCAAGCTTCTCCTTCAGAAACGCGCGCACTTTCACGTCTTCCAGCAGCATGCCGGAAAAGTTCTTGTTGTTGGCATACCACTTGGAAGCCCAGTTCTTGTTCAGCGCCAGGCGGAAACCTGTCGGATGTATCTTCTGACCCATATCAGTTCCTTCCGTCGCCGACTGTTAGGAAAATGTGGCAAGAGGGCTTCTCGATACTTACGCCGCGACCCTTGGCGCGCGCCGCGAAGCGCTTGAGGACCGGCCCTTTCTCCACGCAGATCGTTGTAATTTTGAGCTCGTCGATGTCTGCACCCGCGTTGTGCTCGGCATTGGCGATAGCCGATTCAAGCACCTTGCGGATGATCACCGCGCCTTTCTTCGGGCTGAATTGCAGAATGTTGAGTGCGTTTTCGACCGTCTTGCCGCGGATCAGATCGGCGACCAGACGGCCCTTCTGAGCCGACAGCCGCACGCCGCGCAGTTTTGCAGTAGTGTCCATTTGACTCGCCTTTACTTCGCCGCCGGCGTCGGGCTGGCTTTCTTGTCTGCCGCGCCCGCCGAGCCCGCCTTCGAATGCCCTTTGAACATGCGCGTATGCGCAAATTCACCGAGCTTGTGGCCGACCATGTTCTCGGTGATATACACCGGAACGTGCTGCTTGCCGTTGTGCACGGCGATGTTCAGCCCAACGAAATCGGGCAGGATGGTCGATCGCCGCGACCACGTTTTGATCGGACGCTTGTCCGACGTCGCCCGAGCTGTCTCCACCTTTTTCAGCAGGTGATGATCTACGAAAGGGCCCTTCTTGATTGAACGTGCCATAGCTCTTTACCCCGTGGTCTTCGCGTTGCGACGACGCACTATCATGCTGTTGGTGCGCTTGTTCTTGCGTGTCTTGTAGCCTTTGGTGAGCACGCCCCACGGGCTGACAGGATGTCGTCCCGCCGAGGTTCGGCCTTCACCGCCTCCATGCGGATGGTCGATCGGGTTCATCGCCACACCCCGCACCGTCGGACGCACGCCACGCCAGCGCACGCGTCCTGCCTTACCAATCGATTCGAGCGAGTGCTCTTCGTTACCCACTTCGCCGATCGTGGCGCGGCAGTTGATGTGCACGCGGCGGATTTCACCCGAGCGCATACGCAGCTGCGCATATTCGCCTTCGCGCGCAAGAAGCTGTACCGATGTGCCCGCTGCCCGCGCGAGTTGCGCGCCTTTCCCCGGCATCATCTCGATGCAGCAAATGGTGGTGCCGACAGGAATGTTTCTGAGCGGCAGCGTATTTCCCGATTTGATCGGGGCTTCCGAGCCGGACATGAGCTGCATGCCTGCCGACAAGCCCTTTTGGGCGATCACGTAACGACGCTCGCCATCGCTATAGAGCAGCAGGGCAAGGTGTGCGCTGCGGTTCGGATCGTATTCGATGCGCTCGACCTTCGACGGGATGCCGTCCTTGTCCCGCTTGAAGTCGACCATCCGATAATGCTGCTTGTGACCGCCGCCTTTGTGACGCATGGTGATGCGCCCGTGCGCGTTGCGGCCGGCGTTCTTCGACTCGCTTTCAACCAGGCTCGACACCGGTTTGCCTTTATGCAAGCCCGGCGTAACAACCTTGACGAGCTGGCGCCGTCCGGGAGAGGTCGGTTTGACTTTGACGAGCATTACTTGGTCTCCCCTTCAGCGAAGTTGATTTCCTGGCCGGGCAGCAGTGCTACGTAAGCCTTTTTCCAGCTATTGCGCCGGCCCATGAAGCGCCCGAACCGCTTCTCCTTGCCGCGCACGTTCGCAACACTGACCGATTTCACCTGCGTTTTGAACATGAGCTCGACCGCAGCCTTGATCTCAGGCTTGGTCGCATTCGAAACTACGTGGAATACGTACTGGTTACGCTTGTCCGCAATGTAAGTGCTCTTCTCCGAAACCACCGGCGCGAGCAGGACCTGCATCAGACGCTCTTGCCGTTTGGTGAGAGGGGTGGGTGCCTGACTCATGCGAACATCTCCTCGATCTTGGCCACGGCGCTGCGTGTCACGATCACTTTGTGATGGCGGATCAAGCTGACCGGATCCGTATTCGCCACCGTAACGACATTCACGTGCGGCAGGTTGCGCGAAGACAGGTGCAGATTATCGTCGAGCGCGTCGGTGATGATCAGCACGTTGTCGAGGCCCATCCCTTTGAGCTTCTGGGTGAGCAGCTTGGTTTTCGGCGCGTCGATGGTGAACGTATCGACTACAGCCAGCCGCTCTTCACGGGCGAGTTGCGACAGGATGGACGAGAGGCCCGCTCGGAACATCTTGCGGTTCAGCTTGTGGCTGAAATTCTCGTCCGGAGAATTCGGGAAAATCCTCCCGCCGCCGCGCCACAACGGGCTCGAAGTCATACCGGCGCGGGCGCGGCCCGTACCTTTCTGACGCCATGGTTTCTTGGTCGAATGCCTGACCTCACTGCGGTCTTTCTGGGCCCGCGTACCCTGTCGTGCATTCGCCATGTAAGCGGTCACCACCTGGTGCACCAGCGATTCGTTATATTCCCGGCCAAACGCGATATCCGATGCGGACACCGAGGCAGTTGACTGGCCTTTTTCGTCTATGAGCTTCAGTTCCATATCACCCTCACCCTATTTGCCCGGCGCCTTGGCGGGCGGTTTTGCCGCGCCTGGTTTTGCCGCCGCGGGCTTTGCCGCCGTCGGTTTGGCCGTGGTCGCTCTCGTAGCGCGCTTGGTGGGAGAGACCCTGAGGTCGCCACCACGCGAGCCGGGAACGGCGCCGCGGATGAGGAGCAGTTGGCGCTCGGCATCGATACGCACGATCTCGAGGTTCTGCTCGGTGCGCCTCGCGGCACCGAGATGACCTGGCATTTTCTTGCCGGGAAACACGCGTCCAGGATCCTGAGCCATGCTGATCGAGCCCGGCTTATTGTGCGACACCGAGTTACCGTGACTCGCGCGGTTCGACGAGAAGTTGTGGCGCTTGATGACGCCGGCGAAACCCTTGCCGAGTGAAACTCCGCTGACGTCGACTTTCTGACCGATCTTGAAGATATCGACGCCCACCACGCCGCCTGCCTTGAGAGTGGCCGCCTGATCAGCCGTCACGCGGAATTCGTGCAGCACACGGCCTGCTTCAACACCGGCTTTCCCGAAATGCCCCGCAGCGGATTTGCTGACGCGATTCGCGCGACGCTTGCCGAAAGCAAGCTGAACGGCGCAGTAGCCGTCGGTCTCGGCGTTTTTGATCTGGGTGACACGGTTGTTGGATACATCGACCACGGTAACCGGGATGGAATCGCCATCATCGGTAAACACACGGGTCATGCCAACCTTGCGGCCTACTAGTCCTAAGCTCATCTTATGTCCCTTTTCGGGTTAATCAGGCTTTGCGCCTGGCGCCGACTGCAATTGGTCGACGGCTTTCAACTTAAGTGATTCGTGATCGGTGATTCGTGATTCGGGCTAAACCGTAAACCGATCACGAGTCACGACTCACGCACTTACAACTTGATCTCCACATCCACCCCAGCCGGCAGATCGAGCTTCATCAGCGCGTCGACCGTCTTGTCGGTGGGATCGATGATATCCATCAGACGCAAATGGGTGCGGATCTCGAGCTGGTCGCGCGACGTCTTGTTCACGTGCGGCGAGCGCAGAAGATCGAAGCGCTGCTTGCGCGTCGGCAGCGGCACCGGGCCTTTGACCACAGCGCCGGTGCGCTTCGCGGTATCGACGATTTCCAGTGCCGACTGATCGATGAGCCGGTAGTCGAACGCCTTCAGCCTTATACGTATTTTCTGACTCTTGACTGCCATTTAATGACTCCGTGATTCGTGATTGGTGATTCGTGGGTAGTGAATATACGATTCACAGCTCACGCCTCACGATTCACGCACTTCGTTACTCGATAACCTTCGCTACCACGCCCGCACCCACGGTGCGGCCGCCCTCG
>JAQGNH010000505.1 GCA_028291945.1 Betaproteobacteria bacterium | reverse complement strand
GCGGAAGCCCACGCCCGCATTGGCTGGTACCGGTCGGTTTCGAACATCCCGCATGCCTTCGCGATCCAGTCGTTCGTCGCTGAGCTCGCCGCGGCGGCGGGACGCGACCCGAAGGACTACCTGCTAGAGCTGATCGGTCCGGCCCAGCGTATCGATCCGCGGACGATGAGCGACACCTGGTATTACACGGAGTCGCCTACGCTCTATCCATTCGACACGGGAAGGCTGCGGCGCGTCATCGAGACGGCGGCCAAGCAAGCGGACTGGGGCAGAAAACTCCCCGCGGGACAAGGGCTCGGGATAGCGGGCCACTACAGCTTCGTCACGTACGTGGCCGCAGTGGTGCAGGTGGCGGTGGGCGCGAAGGGAGAGCTTTCGATCCCGCGAGTCGACGTGGCACTCGACTGCGGGCCGCAGGTCAATCCCGAACGGGTGCGCTCGCAAATAGAGGGCGCATGCGTGATGGGCGTCGGCAACGCGCTCTCTTCGCAGATCACTTTCAAGGCGGGCCGCGTCGAGCAGAGCAATTTCAACAACTATGAGGTCGCACGCATCAACGTCGCGCCGCGCGACATCCGGGTGCACCTGATCGCGTCCGACTTCGATGTGCCACTCGGCGGCGTGGGGGAGCCGGGCGTGCCGCCGATCGCGCCGGCGCTCTGCAACGCGATCTTCGCGGCCACCGGTAAGCGGATCCGGAGCCTGCCGATTCGCGATCAGCTTGCCGCGTCTCAGCCGCCGGCAAACGCTTCGAGCTCTTGAACACCAGCAGCCATGTCAGAAAACCGTTCGTGCTGATGCTCGCGAATGTGTTTTGAGATGATCTCTACCACAGCGAAGGAACACTCCATGAGCACGATCACGACCAAGGACGGCACGCAGATCTATTACAAGGACTGGGGCAAGGGGCAGCCCGTGGTCCTGAGCCACGGCTGGCCCCTCAACTCCGACGGCTGGGAAGCGCAGATGCTTTTCCTGGCGTCGAGAGGCTACCGCTGCATTGCGCACGACCGGCGCGGTCACGGCCGATCGACCCAGCCCTGGAATGGCAACGATATGGACACGTTCGCCGATGATCTCGCGTCGCTCATCGAAACGCTCGATCTCAGGAATATTTTTCTGGCCGGCTTTTCCATGGGTGGCGGTGAAGTGGCGCGCTACATCGGCCGCCACGGCACGAAACGTCTGGCGAAGGCGGCGTTGATTTCTGCGGTGCCGCCGCTCATGCTCAAGACCGCTGCGAATCCCGGTGGCGTGCCGCTCGACGTTTTCGACGGCATGCGTGCTGCGTTGATCGCCGACCGTTCACAGCTTTACAAGGATCTCGCCAGCGGCCCGTTCTTCAACTTCAATCGGCCGGGCGTGAAGGTGTCGCAGGGCACGATCGACTGGTTCTGGCTGCTCGGCATGCAGTCCAGCCTCAAGAGCACGCTCGATTGCGTCAAGGCGTTTTCCGAGACCGACTTCACCGAGGACCTCGGGAAGTTCGATGTGCCGACGCTGATCGTGCACGGCGACGACGACCAGATCGTACCGATCGGTGGTTCTGCGCTCGCGTCGGCAAAGCTCGTGAAGGACGCGAAGCTCAAGGTCTACAAGGGCGCGCCCCACGGTCTCACCGACACGCACAAGAACCAGCTCAACGAGGATCTGCTCGCGTTCCTGAAGTCGTAAGCGAAATGGCGTCATGCCGGCCACTGGATTAAGACATTCCAGGGCAGGCTCGATCCGGCATCCACTCTCTTTCAACGCCGCTGGGTTCCGGATCACTTACCCTATCGCGGGTCCGGAAAGATGCAGTGAGGGCATCGAGCCTCGTGAGACGTCATTCTGGCGGAAAAGCCAGAATCCATTGTGACGTCACCCAGCTCCAAATCGGATTCTGGATCACCTCGCGCTGTGCGCGGTCCAGAATGACGGGGACTCGGCTACCATAGCGAACACGCCGAATCAGATCGCGGCGCAGATTGCGAACGAGGTCGCGAAGGGGGCAAGGTGATCAGGAGCGCCGGGACAAAGGCGGAGTAGAACGTTGAGCGACCGTTGAATCCGTGACGGCGCGACTGTCGTCCCTCGCCGACTTCCGGCGGCTCTGGTTCGTAGGCTTCGTGATCTGCGTCGTCCGGTGGCTCGAGACGCTGGCATTCGGCTTGTTCGCGTATCAGGTGACCGGGTCCGCCTTCGTGGTCGCCATGCTCACCATGTTGCGATTGCTGCCGATGGGTCTGTTCGGCGCTTTCCTGGGCGCGGCGGCTGAACGGTTCGAGCGCCGGCGCGCCTTGATCCTGGTGGTTGCGACGTCGATGGCGATAACCCTCGTGCTCGCGATCCTCGCGAGCCTCGGCGCCATTCAAGTCTGGCACCTCGCCTTGGCAAGCTTCATCAACGGCATCGGCTGGGCGTCCGACCACCCTGTGCGCCGGATGATGATCGGCGACGTGGTGGGCGCGGACCGGATCGGGTCGGCATTGTCTATCGACACCGCGACGAACAATGCGAGCCGCGTGCTCGGTCCCATGCTGAGCGGCCTGTTACTGTGGCAGTACGGCATTGTGGGCGTGTTCTGGTTCAGCCTGGCGCTGTACGCGCCCAGCGTGGTGGCGGCGCTCCGCGTCCGGACGCCGAGCCAAGCCGCCGCTGGGAACCGGTCTTCATTCATCACGAGCATTCGCGAAGGGCTCGCATGGGTGCGCCGTGACCGTCCGCTGCGTGGCGTGTTCTCGATAACCGTGATTTTCAATGTCTTCGGCTGGCCATTCAACAGCATGATCCCGGTCATCGGAACCGAGTACCTTCATCTCCAGGCGAAAGGCGTGGGCCTACTCGCCAGTTGCGATGGCGTTGGCGGCCTCATCGGTGCGCTGGTCGTCGCAGGCCTCGTACGCCCGGCCTGGTATGGACGCCTTTACGTCGGGTCGGTGGCTGTGTATCTCGTAATGGTAATCGGTTTCGTGACCGCAACCGAGATTCCGGTGGCCGCCGTGTGCTTGTTCCTGAGCGGGATGTGCGGCGCGGGGTTCGCTGTCCTGCAGGCAACGCTGGTCTATCGGTCGGCGCCGGTCGAGATGCGCGCAAGGCTGCTTGGCGTGCTGTCGGTCTGCATAGGCACGGCACCGCTGGGTTTTCTCTATCTGGGGTTTCTCGGAGACCTCCTCACGCCGCGGATAGGCGCCCTAGCGCTCGCTGCGCAGGGCATGCTTGCTTTGCTACTGACGCGGCGTTACTGGACGGCTGCGTTACGGCTTTGATCGAGAGCGACACATCCATGAGCTCTGCCGCGACGGATGCGTCGCACGGCGCGCGTCGCACGGCACATGTCGCTGCCACCGCGCGACGTCATACG
>JAQGNH010000494.1 GCA_028291945.1 Betaproteobacteria bacterium | reverse complement strand
ACCTGTTCGGGTGTTAACGCCGAAAAGAATACGGCGGATGCAAGCGGCAGAAAAATAGCAGTGTATTAGTCTTTCCGCGGGCTTAACGCAGGCGGTGGATCGATCGGATGTGCGAGGCACGAAACTGTGCGGAACAAGTGAGCGATTATGGGCGACGCACGGCGCAAGGGAACGTTCGAAGAGGGGCGAAAAGCCGCGATTAAACGCAGCAAAGCCGAGCTGGTGCGGATGCTCGGCCCTCGTGACGAGAAGAGCACTGCGATGCTACAAGCTGGTTTAGGGCATCCTTATAGCTCACACGCTTTTGTAAAAAGGGCATGCATTTTGTGGCGGACCCACTGACTGTCACGTATACGTCACGTTAAGTGGCGGAAAGTGGCTCTAATCCGTCATGCGAGGCTACTTAAGCAAACTTGGCGTGTGTCGTAAGAGCTTAGATTTAAACGAAATGCATTTTAGATGTTGCGACTACGAACCAGGGGGTCGTGGGTTCGAATCCTGCCGGGCGCGCCAACAATCAACTACTTAGAGCCGCTTTGAAGCGGCTTTAATTTTTGCTGCTCGACTTTGCTCGACTTTTCGTCATACGCGGGCCCGCAGCAACGTGATCGCCGGTGTCGCTAGACTCCGATCGATCTTGTTCACCGCAGTGATCAGCTCCGCCAACTCGACAGCACTGTAGTGCGTGGTGATGTCGCCGTTCGTGTGGAGTACCTTGCGCGTTTCTTCGCCCACGCCCGCCGCGCGCAGCCTGCGGCCAAACGTGTGCTTCAGGTCGTGCACCCGCACGTGCTCGAAGCCCCAGGGCGCCGGCCGGCCAAACTTCTGCCGGTACCGCTCCGCTGCCCGAGCCCGGGCATGCTGCCAGGCGTTGTTGTTCATGCATTCGATCGGCTCACCTGCAAAGCCGGGACGAAAGCCGCCGCCGTACTTCTTCGCGCGGGGCCCGCGATAGGTGAAGACGAACTCGGGGTGTAGACCCCGGCGCTCTTCAATCACCTTCCGCGCAACCTGGTTCAGCACAATCAACCTGTCCTCTCCGTTCTTGACGAAAGCGCCGGGTATCACAAAGACCGATGTGTTGAGCTCCGGCACCGCGATCTCCCACGCCCACCGCAGAATACAGACTTCCTCTTCCCGGTTACCGGTGTTCACCTTGAATCGCGCCATCTGGCGATTCGGATCTTCCGCCAGTTCCGCGAAGAGCAGGTCTTCCTCTTCCCATGAGAGCGGGTAAGGCCTACGCGCTTTCTTCCGTGCCTGCTTGGCGTCGATGGCGATGAGCGGCGACGTTTCAAGCCACGTCATGCCGTTCTCGTGCCGCCAGCTACGCGCCGCGAGGTTCAGAATACGACGCACCACTTCTTTGCTTCTGTTCACCGTCGTTAGGCTCACCTTGTCCACTTCCAGCCGATGCTTCACGAACGGCTCCAACGTTCCGTCATGCACGTCTTCGAGGCCGGTGTCCCCGATCCACGGATAGAGCAGTTCCACGTGCCAGGCTGCGTCTTGGATCGAGGCTAATCTTTCCCGGTTATCCCGGAGGTATTTGGCCCCGGCCTCGCCGAAAGTAACTCGAGGACGCGATCCACGCGACTTTGCGAGTGCGATGCGCTGGACCTGTTCTGCGAGCCACGCTTCCGCGCGGTCCTGACCGATTGCTCCGAGTCGAGCGAAGATCGTTGCTCCGTCGACGCGCTTACAGACGATTCTGTTGCCCGCGGCATCTGTGGTGATGCCGCTTGTTTTCGTTCGTGCCATGCGTGTGTAACTCCTTTCTCGTCGCAGCCCCGCCCGTTGCGAAGTTGAGTTCGATCTTCTCCGCGATCGCGTCAATCTCCGCACGCACCTAGGCTCGCCCCTGCTTGGAGAGCTGAATGAGGGTGAGATGAGGTTTGAAGTGATTTTCGAAGTAACGGCGGTCACCGCCGCACGCGTAGTAGTGTGCGTCCGATACGCGGATCCAGCGTCCCCACGGGTGTGCAGCGCGACGGCTCATGCCTGTTTACGCGTGTCAATCGCGTGCAGAAGGGGCAGCTACGCTGACGTTAGCCAGCGACCATTGCAGTACACGGGACGCCCTTCGGGTAATCGAGGCAGGACATAAGGTCGTACACATTTGTCTTCGGTTGAGACGAGATGCACAGCATGTGTTGAGGAAAGGACAAACACATCCGCATTCCAGAAGTCCGCCGACTGTGAAGCGTCTTGGGAACAAATGGCTGATGTTGAACGCGCATGCGTTTGGCGCACAACCAAGGCAACAGGGGCTACGAAACGCGCAATCGTCCGGCGTTGAAATTGACCCGCACTGGCTATGACGCGGGATTACCGTGCTTATCGGAGAAAGGGCCCGACAGGATGATCACCGCGGAGACGTTCGACGGCCGCGTCAAAGCGGCATCGAGATGAGCTTGCTAGGCGCGCGGGGCGCACGTGACTGGAGGGCTTGCCGAAGGCTTGCAGGGCTCGCTGCTGCGTCACCTGAACTTACTTTTTTGGTGACGGCTGGTCAAGACCGTTGTTGCTCAAATCTGGGGCCTGTAGCGAAAGCAGCGTTTGACCGAAGGTTTTTTCGTGTGGCGAGTTTGATGACTGCTCCCAGAAGGGGGTGATCGGCGAAGTTCCCACAGCAATTCACCTCTTCGAATTTCCACGATCAATGGTTCGCCACCTAATTGTCGGCCAACGCATGACAGCTTCAAAGAGGCTGAAATACGGCAGATACTCGCGGACAATGCCGAATACACGCAGGTGGCATGTGTTCAGGCCCGGATCGATGACATCCATTATCGCGTCGTGATTCCAGATTCAGGCGAGTAGAGGGGGGTTATTTAGCGAGGTGCATCGCACGGAAACTGCCGAAATCCTCACCACCAACTTAGACGATTGCTCTGAGAACTTGAAAAAAATACTGCGCACGATTGCCGCAATGATCGCGGCGAACGCATTCCTCTCTATTCGCGCCCCTTGGTGGGTGACACGTGCACAGGGTGCTTCGTTAGATTGGAGAAAGCGGACATTCTCGTGTGCACTTGACCTGCTAGCAATCATTATTGATGACCAAAGTCACGATTATCATCATCATGATCGGCTGCCGCGCACGCTGACGTTACGTCCGAACGAATGCCAACAGTGCGCCAAAGTCACCGCCATCCGCAGCCCTGAGCGCCGCAATATAGGTGTCGCGGACGTGTTTTTTGTCGCCACCACTGGCCTCGCCCCACGTAAATGACTCGCGACCTAACCGCTTTGTTAAGAGGATTTCGGTCATCAATCGCGCGTGCCTTCCGTTTCCATTGGGGAAACAATGTATGAACACGAGGCGGTGGTGGAACCTGGCAGCCAACTCGTCTGCGCCAAATACGTTATGCGTGATCTGGTAGTCGGTATTCCGAAGAAGATCTTCAAGTGCAGTGGGCACCCTCTCCCATGGAATGCCAATGTTTTTATCTGCCCCCCGAAATGTTCCTGCCCATGCCCAAACCTCGCCGAACATGCGCTTGTGAAGTTCGCGAACGTAATGGGACCGAAGGATGTCCGCTCTTCCAGAACTCGCCCATGCAGCGGCGGCTGCTATATTCTCGGCCTCAAGTCGATTGAGTTGAGACTTGGTGGCGAGCCAGTCAGGTATCAGACCCGCAGCCTCGTCGGGGTCAATGGGCGTTGCGCCCGGCTCATCCGCAAACTGCATCAGGACGTCTCGTCGTCCCAAAGTCGGCGCAGTGGTCCCGCAAGAAGAGAGCGCGCGCGCTCATCAATCATTTCCTGAGCAGAGGCCTCGGCCGGAGACTGCGCTTCCAGTGCCATGCTGTGTAGGACGCGGTCCACGAATGTCTTGGCCTTTGCCTGCGCGCGCTCCGAAAGCACTTCACTAATAGGTCGGCGCGGAACGATGGCGTATACAAGATCGCAGTCCAGAGCATTCGCCGCGTCGCGAAGATTCTTCAGAGAAAGGCTCCCGTCAGCTTCTGCCTGCTCTATTCGGAACATCCGTGACTGACTCACGCCGAGCCGCGTTCCCGCTTGCTGCGTAGTCATGCCCAAGGCCATGCGTATGGTTTTTAGCCATCCGCCACGAGGCGGACGATTGCTGGCGGCCGTGCGCCAGGGTCTCAGCGCTTCGTCCAGCATCCGGCGTTTGGTGTCTGCGAGTGCGGAAGGCATATTTATGACCTTTTCAGCATGATATAGATGGAGAATTATGCCATATAAAGCATATATGTGTACTTAGTACATGCTTAAATAAGCATTAAATATGCGTCCACTTATGCGTTTATAAGCATAATACTGTAAAAACCACTAGGTATAGTAGCCGTGGGATCATCTTGAACTAGTGCGGCGCAGCTTTGACCAACTTGTGGATCTTCCAAACTGAAGGAGCACGTAGTGTCCATTTATATTCGCACGACATCCCGCGGTAGACTTCTGGCATGGGTTCCGTGCCACCGCTGCTCATATTCCTGTTGATGGTCGTCTCGGGTTGGGTGCATCGTCGTCAGCTCATTCTGATTGAGTTCCTCCAAGCCGAGAATCGGCTGTTGAAGGAGCGCCTCCGAGGCAAGCGCATACGGTTCACCGATGTTGAGCGGGCGTCGCTTGCGAGGAAGGCGAAGGCGGTGGGCCGTAAAGCGCTGTTGGAGCTCGATACCCTCGTTTCGCCGGATACCCTGATCCGGTGGCATCGGCGGCTGGTTGCCCAAAAGTGGGACTTCAGCAAGCGGCGCGGGCCGGGGCACCCCGGGCATCATGCAAGAGATCTCACGGCTGATTGTTCGCATGGCGCAGGAGAATCCGGGTTGGGGCTATACCCGAATTCAAGGCGCGTTGGCCAACGTCGGTCATCAGGTTGGGCGCGGGACGATCGCTAACGTGCTAAAGCGAAATGGCATTGAGCCGCAGCAAGCGCACCACGTGGTCAACGTTCTTGAAGGCGCACTGGAAGGTCTTGGCGGCGAGTGACTTCTTCACGGTCGAGGTGTGGACGCCCAGGGGACTCCTGACACATTACGTGCTGTTTGTAATCAGCGTGGCAGAGCGTGCCGTGCATATCGCAGGCATTACCACGCGGCCGAATGAAGCGTGGATGCTGCAATCGGGGAGAAACCTTATAGACGAGGAAAGCGGTGCGCTGGCTTCGAAGCGTTACCTGATTATTGATCGGGACACCAAGTACACGCGCCAGTTCAGGAGGCTGGTGGAGGAGGGTGGGACCGAGGTCATCCGACTGCCGCCAATGTCGCCGAATTTGAATGCTTACGCGGAGCGCTTTGTTCGCTCAATCAAGAACGAATGCCTCAGAAGGATGATCTTCATCGGGCAGGTTTCGCCGCGTCGGGCGATTGGTGAGTATATGGCTCACTATCACGAGGAGCGTAATCATCAGGGCTTGGAAAATAGACTGATCCGCCCATCACCGACGCATTCGGCAAACACTGGGGTGCATTCAACGCCGCCGAAGACTCGGGGGAATGCTTAACTACTACTATCGAGCAGCACCGTGAACTTGCCGGCCGAGATTTTGGACAATACGGGGTGCGCTCGTGGCTGCTAGATCGGTATTAGGCGGCTTGCATCACGAGTATTTTCTCGCAACCGCACCGGCGAGCACGTAACCTTTGTCGGGGGCGTGCGGTGGAATGTGCGACGCCAATAATTGCGGAGCACAATAGGCAAACCCCGCAAATGACAAGGCCAAAAAGAGAAGCACGGCTAGTTCGTTGACGTAATACTGCAAATAATCCATGACACGCCTAACAGTCGAGGACGGCGATCCGCCACTCGGTAGCGGGCGGGCCATGCTGTCTCTCCCGAATGCGCCCCGCTGTTCAACGTACCGGGCGCGTTTCGGAGGACACGCTCAAGCCTTTTTATACAGCCTCAACGCCCGCATTGAGCGGCGGGCGAGCGGCGTTTCACTTTGGGCACCTTATCCATATCGCCTCCGCTCCATGCGCTTGTTAGGCTGTCCGCTGACCTAAGTAGACGAACCCGGTAATACTGTAGAAGTATTTGCCGCGGGTGTTGAGATCTGCCTGCTCAGCGAGGAACTCATCGTAGTCCTGCTCCGCGACCAGTCCGCGTTTGACTAGCGCGCCGAAATCCTGGGCTCGCGCATGGCCATACAACGGTGAGACGTAATTGGTGTTCGTCAATACCCGCGCCCGGACCGTGCCATTCCATTTCTGCCGGCGTTATGAGCATGCGTAACCGGAGAACCGTCAGGCATACTGAGTGTGAACTCAGTGCGAGAGCGCTCCAGCGCGTTCGTGAGCTTTACGCTCGAGATCAGTTGCTCTACGTTCG
>JAQGNH010000472.1 GCA_028291945.1 Betaproteobacteria bacterium | reverse complement strand
CCGATCAGCAATAACGCCTTTGGAAACGACGCGACCTGCCCGGTATGGTCAGCGTGATAGTGGCTGATGCCGACGTACTTGATCTGATCGGGCGTGACATTGAGCTTGGCCAGCTGGTCGACCACGCTGACCTTCGGCGCCACATTGGGCGCGCTCATCGAATGGCCTGTGTCCCATAGCAGATATTCGTCGCCGTGCTTGACGAGATAACAGCTGAAGACGAACTGCAGCTTCAGGTCGCCGTAAGCAAATGTGTCCGAGAAGCGCTGGTTGACCGGTGTTGGCGCTTGCGGGGTGCCGCAATCGAGGCGTGTGAGCGACATGTCCTGCGCGGACACCGACAGATTGGCGAGCATGCAGGCCATCGCCGCCAGCAACAACAAAGTCTTCTTCATTGGATAGCTCCTCCACGAGTGTGAGCAGTGAATAGGACACTCAAATCATTCTTCCTCCGATTATCACTCTATCCGACAATCGCTCGGTACACAGCAAATGACCGGAGACCACATCGATGCCCGAACTTACAGCTCGGTCGCGATGGGCGTGAAGCTGCACCGCGTCCCGCTTCCCGCTTGACAACTTACGCCATTCAATTGCCCTTGATCCCGAGCTTGCGAATGATGGGAACCCATTTTTTCCTTTCGGCCTGGACGTAGGCCGCCAGCTGCTGTGGGGTGCCGCCGCCCAGCTCGAAGCCGAGAGCGGTCATCTGTTTTCTGTATGCCGGATCGTCGAGCACGGCCTGGACATCCCGGTTGAGCGTCGAGATCACCCGAGCCGGCGTTCCCGAGCGCACGTAGATTCCGTACGAGATTCCGGCGCGAAAATTCGGCACGCCGCTCTCTTCGAACGTCGGCAGGTCCGGCAGCGTTCCCAGACGTTTCTGGCTGGCGATTCCCAGCGCCTTGACGCGGCCTCCCTTGACCTGGCCTTCCGCGAGTGCGGCATTCTGAAAGATGAACTGGATCTCGTTGCCGAAGATCGCCGCGATCACCTGGTTCGCTCCCTTGAAGGGCACGTGCACGAGATCGATCCCCGCTACCGACTTCAGCAATTCACCGGCAAGGTGCATGGAGGTGCCGACCCCGCCGGAACCGAAGTGAAGCGTGCCCGGCTGCTTTCTTGCGAGCGCGATGAACGAAGGGACGTCCGTCGCCGGAAGCGTCGCGCTCACCATCAACACGAGCGGCACTTCACCCAACAGAATCACCGGCGCGAGATCCTTGTCCACATCGAACGGCAGCTTCTCGTAAAGCGTCGGATTGTTCGCAATGATCGCAACCGATGCGAACAGCACCGTGTAACCGGTGGGCTCGCTCGAAGCCGTTGCGGCGACCGCGAGATTTCCGCCAGCGCCCCCGCTGTTCTGGATGACTACGGGCTGTTTCCACATCGCACCGAGCTGTTCTGCAAGGCGTCTTGCGGTGACGTCGGCCCCGCCACCGGCGACGAAGGGAACGATCATGCGCACTGGTCTCGCGGGGAACTGCTGTGCTGATGCGCTCACCGCGCAGGCGATCAGACTGGCCGACAGCAAGGTTGCCTTGACACAGCGCATGGACGGTTGGCGTCGCGTTCCAATGAAAACGACTGCCGGATGTTAGCATCACAATTGCGCGTGACCGCCGAGTGCGCGACGGCCGTGTGCTCGGCGCGGTCGGCGTGAGTGGTGCCAAGGCGGAAGAGGACGAGGAGATTGCGAAGGCCGGAGTCGCCGCGCTTCAGCTGTAGCGCTGGTTACGCCGACGTTAGTCGCACAACCCAAAGGAGTAATCAGATGGCAATGGACATGGAGCAGGAGCTCAAGCGCACTACGGCCTTGCGTGGTTTTCGTTTCGGCCTGCATGACTTCGTCGCACAGCTGAAAGGAGCAGACGCGCTGAAAAAGCACAACGACGCGATCGAGGCCGGTTACCTGAAGAAAGGCCTGCTGGACAGGAAGACCAAAGAGCTCGCGATCATAGTGGCCTGCATCGCGCTCAAAGATTCCACGTCTCATTTGCGGTGTCACATGCACGCCGCAAAGAACGCAGGCGCGACTCCGGAGGAGATTTTGGAGTTGATCGAGCTCGTCGGCAGCTGGACCGGCAGTGTGGCGAGGATCAACGGACTCGAAGCGTGGCGCGCCACCTTCCGCCCCGATCTGCCGACTATCGACCGCGTGGTCGAGCTGCAGTAAGAGGCAAGCAGCGTCACCTGCGATGCCCTAATAGACTTGGAGGAATTCGGGGAGGATCCATGCGCCAGCTCAACGCGGACACGCTGACCGCCGAAGTCGTCGCGCGGCTGAAGAAAACGAAGAATCCGCGCTTGCGCGAGATCATGACAAGCGCCGTGAAGCAACGGGGTTACCGTTGCGGTACCATCGAACACACTGTCGGGACTGCGGCGGCGCGATGCCGCCGGATTTTTTTTCCTGCACAAGGAGACGCGCATGAAACGAATACCGTACCAGCCCGCGGGCGTTTTCGAACCAGCCGGAAAGACCTATTCCCACGGTGTCATTGTCGAGTCGGGCCGAACCCTTTATGTGGCTGGGCAGACCGCGCGCGACGCGAAAGGGAACATCGTCTGCAAGGGCGACTCGGCTGGACAGACGCGGCAGCTGCTCGAGAACATGAAGCAGGTAATCGAGGGAGCAGGCGGGCGCATGGAAGACGTGGCCAAGACCACCGTGTTCATCACCGACATCAAGTATCGCGAAGCGGTTGGCCGCGTGCGCAAGGAGTTCTTCAAGGGAGAGCCACCGGCGAACACTCTCCTCGTCGTCGCCGGACTGGCCGACCCCGAGCTCCTGGTGGAAATTGAGGCGATCGTGCCGCTGCCGTGACGGGACTCACAGACTTAGCAGTCAGCTCATCTCGAATACCACACGACTGCACGCTGGAGGGGAGTGTTCATGAACCATAGCAGCTTTTTTCGTATGACAGTGTCCGTGGCCGTGCTGGGCGTGTCCGGGATCGCGCAGTGCGTTGCCGCGGAGTCGACGCCTCCGACCGCTCGAGAAGTGCCGGCGCGCGTTCTGCCGGTGCCGGATACCGTGAGTCCCCAAATGCAGAAGATCATCGGCACGCCGCTGTCTCCGACCTGGAACGTCTATCCGAAGACGCCCGAGGAATGGAAAGCCCAGGTCGCGAAGACGGCCGACGCAGCAGTGCGCGGACTGCCTGCAATGCGCGCGGCGCTGAAGGTGAGCATTGAGCCGATGACGATCGACGGCGTGAAAGCGTTCATGCTGACGCCGGCAGTCATTCCGCCGCAGAACCGCAATCGGCTACTGATACACGTTCACGGCGGCTGCTACGTGAACGGCCCCGGCGAGTCGGGCACGTCTGAGGCGACGATGATGGCGGGCTTCGGCGGCTTCAAGGTGCTGTCGGTCGACTACCGCATGCCGCCCGATCATCCTTTCCCGGCGGCGCTCGACGACGCGATGACGGTCTGGAAAGCCGCGCAAAAGATGGCGCCTGCGAAGAACATGGGAATCATCGGCTCATCCGCGGGAGGTGGGCTCACGCTCGCCGTGGTACTGAAAGCGAAGATGGACAAACTGCCGCTTCCCGGCGCGATCGCGCCCGGCACGCCGATGTCCGATCTCACCGGCGCAGGTGACTCGTTCCACACCAACGCAATGGTCGACAACGTGCTGATCGCCTACGGCGCAAGCTGCGATGCGCGCGCCGCGATGTACGCCAACGGCCGGGATCTGAAAGATCCGCTGCTCTCGCCGGTGTACGGCGACATGTCGGGCTTTCCGCCGACGATACTCAATACAGGTACACGCGATCTGCTTCTCTCCAACACGGTGCGCGTGCATCGCAAGTTGCGCCAGGCGGGCGTCGAGGCCGCGCTCTACGTGCACGAAGGGCAAGCCCACGGTGGCTGGTACCGCGACTACACCGCGCCCGAGTCGAAGGAAACGTTCGAGGAGATCGGTCGCTTTTTCGACAAGCACCTGGGGCGATGAGCGAATGGTCGACCGTCACGGAACCGTAGCTCAACACCGGAATCGTCGTTCAGCGGTGGCGTCCGCTCCGGCGTCTGACCCTCAGTCCGCTTTAGCGCCGGTCTGCGCGATCACCTTCGTCCACCGCGCGAGCTCGCTCTTGATGTAGGCGCCGAACGCCTCGGGTGTGCTCGCAACGACTTCGCCGGCATCTGCGGTGAGGCGCTCGTTCACGTCCGGCTGCGCAAGTATGCGCACGACGTCCGCGTGGACGCGTGCGACGATCTCCTTCGGCGTACCCCCGGGCATCACCACGCCGTACCACACCGAGACGTCGTAACCCGGGACGCCGTCCTCCGCCATCGTCGGCACTTCGGGAAGGCCTTTGTAGCGCCGTGCGCTGGTGATCGCGAGCGCGCGAAGCTTGCCCGACTTCACGTGCGGCAATACCGGCGGAATGCTGCTCAAGCCCGTTGCCACCTCGCCGCTGACCAGCGCCACGACGGAGGGACCGATACCTTTGTAAGGCACGTGCACCATCGTCACGCCGGCCGTCTTCGCGAAGAGCTCCATGGGCAGGTGCGTCTGACCGCCGCTGCCACCGGACGCATACGTGATCGCGTTCGGCTGCTCCCGCGCGAGCGCGATCAGCCCTCGCACGCTGCGCGCAGGGAGCGAAGGATGCGACACCAGCAGCATCGGCGTCGACACCACCTGCGTCACCGGTGCGAGATCCTTCAGCGGGTCGTAACCGAGCTTCGGATAGAGACCCGGTGCGACCGCGAGGTTGCTGGTCTGACCGAGCGCGATCGTGTATCCGTCGGGCGGCGACTTGGCGGCAGCGGCAAGGCCGATCGTTCCTGCCGCGCCCACGCGGTTCTCGACCACCACCTGCACGCGCCACATTTCCGAGAGCTTCTGCGCGAGCAGCCGCGAGATGAGATCGGTGCTGCCGCCCGG
>JAQGNH010000466.1 GCA_028291945.1 Betaproteobacteria bacterium | reverse complement strand
TCCCCCGTCGGATTCGCGAGTTTACGCATTGCGGCGTCTCCATGGCGTTCCGAGAGTGCCGCATACACGCGCGCGACCGATTGGTCGATTTCAGCCGAACTGGGCGGTTTGTGCTTCTCCTCCGATGCCGATCGCACCAGGTCGGCCATTGTCGCGAGCTCTTTCCGCATAAGCTCAGCACTGAGATACTTTGTCGCATCGAACGGCGCTGCACCTGCCGCAGGAAACAGGTAGTCGTAGCACAACGCCGGATCCTTGGATCGCAGCGCTGCCATCTGCTTCATAATGACTTCGACGAAGCTCATCAGTGCCTGATCGGAGGCATACGGGAGCTTTCGCATTACGACTTCCTGCACGATGGGTAATACCATTCCACGCAGCTCCGCCCGGCTTCTGCCGCGAGGAAGCTCAGCGCGGATTACGGACATGAGTTGATCGTACGTCTTCCGTTCATGAGTCTTGAGCGCTTCAAATAGTGGGACTTGCAGCAGTAGATCGACGCCTTCCGCGTTCGCCGCGTCCAGAGTGCCCATACCCGACATCGCGACTTCGTTGCTGTCGGGATATCCCGTAACCACGTGCGCTGCGAAGAGCTCGTCATGGCTTGGTTTCCATAGGTCGGTATGCGGCGTCATGAACGCGCGTTCAATGAACTGTCTGGTGAATCCGCGGGCGAGCCAGTCCGCTTTGTCTACTTCATATACCGCGTCGAGATCGCCCGGCTTTGCGCCCGGAAATGCATATTGGTGGAATCCCAACGCGGCATCGGTCGCGATAAGCCTTTTCGCACCCGCCGCGTACGCCAGCGTGCAGGCGCTGTAGCAGCCTATTCCTGTGAACGTCGTGAGCTTTTTGGCGCTGATCAGATTGCGCAGATTGCGGGCCTCGCTCACGCGGCCGCCAAGGCTGTTCAGGTGGATGATTCGGACAGCCGGATGCGCATCGAGAGCACGGCTTACGTCATCCGTGAGACCGAACACGATCGAACCGGCGACCTCAAGCTCGGTGGCGTTCCTCATGATGCGGACCTGATAGGTCCCGAGCGGATCCCGGCCGGCGGCGAGCTTCGCGTACTCAATGATCTGCGGAATACCGCTGAATACGATCTCTTTGCCGGTGGCGATCAGGCCGATTATCAGAGTGATCTTGGCGGTGTTTGCCCAGAACCTTCGTTTGCCGGCTCCAACGTAAGTATTCGCCGAACGCCAGGTTCCTACGGCCTGCCATAGCGTCACAACAAATAAGAGAATCCACACGCCGACTATGGCCGCTGAATACAGCCGCGGTGATTTCTCCACGAATTGGCGCCACGGTGCACTCAGCAGTAGCGCCATCATCGCAATGCTGAGCAGGGTATTGTTCGCCCAGTAGCTCAGCGGAAGGGTAAGTTCACCCCTCCAATGCCGCGCAATGTACGAAGAACCTTCGCGTTCGAAGCCGTGCCACGCCATGCCGCGTCCCCCAAATCAGCGCAGCGTATTCCCCAACGTTTTCCGTGCGCTCGGCTTAAATATAGCTGGGTGACCGCTCGTGACCTGGAGCTAAGAATGAAGATGAGTGAAAGGCGTCACGGCCATTCTTATGTCGATAGTGAGCGCGTTTAAAATACGCGAAAAACTCAGCGGCTGCGACTTAAGTCCGTGTGCGAGCTCCTAGACGACACGCTTGCACAAGACGCTGTCTTCCACGGCACGACCTTGGAAAGTGTCGAGCTGGATTCCGCGAACGGAGCATTGTGTGCGGACCAACGCGCCTAATTACGGCGGGTTAAGAAGTTGCACTTCCGACGGGCGCAGTCACACTTTGCGCTTGAGCTTTATCTTAAACGGCCGCACGAGATCTTCCCTCTGCAACGGCATTGAGGTTGCAGTGGATGCGACGAGCTGTGCAGTCAGGCGATCGTACGGCAGACGCCATTGTGGTTTCAGTTCGAACGTGCCTTCCACAACAGCCTGATCACCAATGTAGTGGTATCCGCCCTCTTTCGGGAGCAACTGCGTAATACCCGAAATATGAGTGTCGCTGACGCCCCACCGATAGATATAAAACCACTCGCCCCGGCTTAAGTGAGCGTCGAACGGCACCAACTTGCCTTGCTCTGACATCAGGCTGTCAATATGCGCATCCTCTCCGGAGCTGACGTGCGCATAGCCACCCACACGGTTGAATAACTCCCGCTTATACCCGCCGCAGTTGTGTCCCACCCCGAGCGCATGATCAGAGCGGAGTCCGGTGCTGTCCATCTGCCAGTACCTGCGTGGGTTGTAGTACTCCAACTGTTCGCCGAGCAGCTCGATGCTTTTCGAAAGTCTGCGCGGCAGGCTGATATCATCGTCGTCCCACGGAAAAAAAACATCGCCCGCAGCTACTGAGACCAGCAGGTTTCGCTTTTCGCCCAGCGATGACATTCTCCTCGGCATGTTGATTACCAGCACGTTTGGAATGTTGCATACCAAGGTTTGCCGGGGACAGTCGTTCAGTATTATCAGTTCCTTATCCTGATAGTCCTGACGCAGAAAGCTTTCGATTGCTTCCTCCAGCAGCCACTGTTTCCCGGGTGGGCGGTTGAATGTGGGACAGAGGCAACTTGCCTTCATAGTTATCCTGTTATTGACGCACCGATTTCAGAAGCAGGCGAAAAGCCTGCTTTGATTCGGCAGAACGTCCGATCTCCGCTAACGCGATACGCGCTCGTCCGGATTATAAGCTGCGCCTCGTGACCCCCGAACCAGCTGTCACATATTCTCAAGATTCAGGTGGATGCTATCTGCCGAATGGCATATGGCGCTGCTGTGCCCAACAGGGTCGAATCACTCGGTAGCGGATTCAGCGGGGACTACGGGGTATGAGCGAAGGCGTTTCCTACTTGCGAGAGTCGCTGTTGAGTGTTCCGTTTCCGTACGCCCTATTCGCCGTTTTTGTGGCGGCATGCGTCATCGGGAGCATCTGCATATTGGTCCGCATCGCATTGCGCGTAGTTCCCGGGGCAATCAGAGGGCTTCGCGGCTCGCGTTCAACGCGTAAGGCTTTGATCGATTAAGTATCGTCAATCTAAGCATGGCACGTCGCCTGAACAACGCTCGCGCAAGCCGTGCTGTTGCGCGAATTTCGACGCGCTTTTGACAAGCGTCCTGCGCTCGCTACTGCCTTTTGCCTTCCGCCTCCAATTGCCGGCGAATCGACTCTAACACCTTGCGCCGCGCAGGATCGAGTTTTGGATAGCTCATGGGAAGAGACTTCAGCGTATCGATGATCACTTTTGAGATGATCAGACGCGCATTGGGCTTGTCATCGGCAGGGATCGCGTACCATGGGGCTTCCTTGGTGCTCGTCGCCGACAGACACTTCTCATAAGCACTCATGTAATCGTCCCACAAGCTACGCTCCTTGATGTCCGCCTCGCTGAACTTCCAGTTCTTCTCCGGCTCATCGAGACGCGCGAGCAATCGCTTGCGCTGTTCTTCCTTCGAAAGGTGCAGAAAAAACTTGATGATGCGCGTGCCGTTATCATGCAGGTGGCGTTCCAGTGCCCTTATCGAGCGAAAGCGCGAGTCCCACAGCGCATCGTCTTTCATCACTTCATCTGGCAGCTTCTCAGCCTGCAGGAGGTCGGGATGCACGCGTACCACGAGCACCTCTTCATAGTAGGACCGATTGAAGATGCCGATGCGGCCGCGCTCCGGGGTAAGCCGACGCGCATGCCATAGAAAGTCGTGCGCGAGCGCTTCGGGACCCGGGTGTTTGAAGCTGAATACGAGGCAGCCCTGTGGATTCACGCCTGACATCACATGCTTGATAGCGCTGTCTTTTCCGGCGGCATCCATTGCCTGGAATATGATCAGCAGCGCATGACGGTCATGCGCGTAGAGCATCGGCTGCAGCTCGCGCAGCTTGTCGACGTGCTCCGAGAGCAACTGTTCGTAATGCGCTTTCGACTTGTAATACGGGCACGCGTTCGTTGGCCATTTATCGAGCTTTACTTTGCTATCCTCGCGAACGCGATACTCGTCCGTATCGATTTTCATTTCTTAGCCCCTCCCCTGGCCTACTGAGTTCTTTTAACTGAGCGGCTGCAATTCGCCAAGGAGCGTAGGAACGAGCTCGCTCACCGTCGGATGTATGCGCACACCGCGCTGCACCACTTTGTAGCTCAGTCGCGCGTAGATTGCGTCTATCAGCGAGTGCACAACTTCGTCGCCTGCCGTGCCGAGAATCGCTGCACCCAGAATGCGCTCGCTGCCCGCGTCGACGACGACTTTCATGAACCCCTGCGTTTCGCCTTTCTGCACGGCGCGGGCTACTCGGGTCATCGGTCTTTTGCCCGCAAGCAGCGCGGCTCCCGACTTCCTGGCTTCGCTGTCAGTGAGTCCGAGGCGGCCCAGCGGCGGATCGATGAAAAGCGCATACGAAGTGATGCGCTCGTTCACGCTGCGGTGTTCGCCATCGAGCAGATTGGCGGCGACGATTTCATAGTCGTTATATGCAGTGTGCGTGAACGCACCTTTCCCGTTGCAGTCACCAAGCGCGTAGATGCCCGGCACATTCGTCTGCAGATCATCCCCCACTTCTATGTAGCCGCGCTTGTCCTGCGTTACACCTGCCGCATCGAGCCCGAGATCATCCGTGTTCGGCACTCGACCCACGGCCATGAGGAGATTCGAGCCGACCACGGTCTTATCGCCGACGGTACAGTCGACGTTGATCGCGATGCCCCGCTCTCGTGGTTCGACCGCCAGACAGGTCGCATTCAGGCGCAGCTCGATGCCTTCGCGCTCGAGAATTTCCGCCACTGCGTCGGACACGTCCGGATCTTCGCGACCGATCAACCGCGGTCCCATTTCAACTATGACGACTTCTGCGCCGAAACGACGATACATCTGACCGAACTCGAGGCCGATGTAGCTACCGCCAACGATCACCATCCGCTGCGGGAGGAAATCGACGTCCATCATCGTATCGCTCGTGAGGAACGATGTATCGCGCAGTCCAGGCATACTGGGTACAAGGGGCCGTCCACCGACATTCACGAAGATCAGCTTGGCCTCGAGCCTGTCATCTCCGACCTCAACCGCCTGAGGTCCGACAAAACGGGCGTGCCCGCGATAGACGCTGCAATTCTCCAGCGAGCGAAGCCAGTGTTCGATGGCGTCGCGCGACTGGCTTGAAATAGCGTCCTTGCGCGCTTTGACCGCTTTCATATCGACCACCACCGGCGCCTCGACGTTGATACCATAATCTCGCGCATGTCGAGCCTTATGCGCCACGTACGCGCTCGCGACGAGCGCCTTCGTGGGAATGCATCCGGTGTTGACACACGTCCCGCCAAAGCGCGCTCGCTCTGCGATCGCGACCCGCATGCCGTTCTTCGCAAGCCGTGCTGCGAGAGCAGGCCCAGCCTGCCCGGTACCGATGATGACTGCGTCAAACCGGATCGTACTCATACTGGGCCTCCTGCATAAAACACGGGCGCGCCGCGTCGACCGAGCCGAGAGCTGAGCTGCGTCAGCAGTGAAACAGAGTACAGCAGGATTATTGATGGTGGTCGGAGCTCACGCTCGAGCGTTCCTGCGGTTCTTGCTGGATTCCTGTGAAAACTACCAACTACGCTCGTGCCAGCACGACTACAGTGTATACGCGGCAAGCCCGGTGCTCGTCGGCAGCATCGTGACGGCGGCTTCCTGCAGCAGCGTCGTCGCCTCTTCGAACGGCACCGGCGGGCTGAAGTAATAGCCCTGAACCTCGTCACACCCGAGGCGACGCAGAAAATCAAACTGGGGACGTGTCTCCACCCCTTCCGCGATCACGGTGAGGTGGAGGGTCCGCGCCATAGCGATAATTGCGTCCGTAATCGCCACATTGCCCGAATCCGTCGGCAGGTCCGAGATAAACGAGCGGTCGATCTTGAGACTGTCGATGGGAAAGCGTTTCAGATGTGCGAGCGACGAATACCCGGTACCGAAGTCGTCCATGGCGATGCGCACGCCCATGTCTTTCAATTCTTCGATCAAAATTTCGGCCCCCGCAGGATCGTGCATCACCATGCTTTCCGTGATTTCCAGCTCGAGGTAGCTTGCCTTGCATCCCGTGTCGTTGAGGACGCGCACCGTGTCTTTGACAAGCCCCGCATGCAAAAACTGGCGCGGCGAAAGATTGACGGCGATCCTTGCAGGCGCGATCCGTTTCAGCTTCCATTGCTGATGGGCCTTGCATGCGCTGTGCAGCACCCAGTCGCCCAGGGGCACAATCAAACCATTCTCTTCGGCAAGCTTGATGAAGCGCGCGGGGGGAAGCACACCCAGCTCCGGATGACGCCACCGCACGAGCGCCTCCATGCCAACGATGCGGCCACTGCACGTCTCGATCTGCGGCTGGTAATACAGCATCAGCTCATCGCGTTCGAGCGCGCGGCGCAAACCAGCTTCCAGACTCAATCGTTCGAGCGCCCCGCTACTGATCTGGGCCGAGTAGAATTCGTAAGCGTTTCGACCGAGTTCTTTCGCGCGATACATGGCGCTGTCGGCATTCTTGAGCAGCGTCTCCGCGTCGTCTCCATCATCGGGATACGTGCTGACGCCGATGCTGGCCGTCACGCGGTATTCGCGCCCGCCGATCACAAAAGGGGCGGCAAGCGCAGTGATCAGTTTTTGACTGACGCTCCCCACATAGACAGGATCGACGACTTCCTCGAGGAGCACGACGAACTCATCTCCGCCCAGCCGCGCGACAGTATCGCCCGCGCGCAGGTTGTCGGTAAGGCGCTGAGCCGCGTCGCCGAGCACGCTGTCACCAGCCTCGTGCCCCAGTGTATCGTTGATCAGCTTGAACCTGTCCAGATCGATGAAAAGCACGGCGAGCTTGCGGGAATGTCGATGGGCCTGTGCAATAGCGCCGGCAAGGCGCTCATTGAACATCGCCCGATTAGGCAACCGAGTCAGCGCATCGTGCATTGCCATGAACTTCACAGCCTCTTCCGCTTCCATGCGCACGATATACTGCCCGATTTCGCTGCCGATCGATTCGGCAATGTCGATCAGGGCGGGCTCGGGTTCACGCACGTCACGATGGAAAAACTCCATCACGCCGAGCACTTCATTGCCGCGCTTGAGCGGAAAGGCGAAAGCGCCATGTAGACCAGCCTGCGCCGCAGCGGGCTGCCGCTTGAAAGCGGCGCTTTTCGCGACGTCTGTGATCCATACGGGCTTGCGCGCCGTAAACGTGCGACTGACCAATCCAGCCCCACCCTTCCGCGGCAGGATCGACATAAGCCCGACTGCGGCATCGAACTCGCGTACTTCGGGACTATCGACACCCCAGCTTTCGCGGCGGCGTAGCACCCCGTTTGTAGCGTCCCACTGCCAGCGCGAGCCATAGTGCCAACCCAGGTTCGTGCCAATCGTTTCCAGGACTTTGGTAATGGCTTCGCTCAGGCTGCCGGCTTCCGAAAGCGCGCGCGTGATGGCATGCTCCATGGCCTGACGCTTCTCGGCTTGCTTGCGCTCAGTGATATCGATGATTGTGCCGATGACACCGCTGACGACGCCTTGCGCGCCACCGTAAGTCGCCTTGTAGTAAAGAACGTTGTGCGCAACACCGTCAGCGCTGGGAATAGTCGCTTCGAACATTTTCGAGCCAGGCTCTTGAAGCAATGCCTGATGCATCGCCTCTGACGCCTCAGCGAGCGCTTGGTTATCGGCGAAAACTTCCCGTGCGCTCTTTCCAATCACCGCCGCCCGGGGTACGCCGAAAAACGTTTCCCACGCCTTATTGACTCCGCGGTAGCGGCCGTCTATTCCTTTGAAGAAAATGGGATTGGGTAGCGCTTCGATCATCTCCTGGGTCGTGCGGTACGCCTCGACAACCTTCGCCTCGCGAGTCATCAGGTAAAGCTTCACAAACACCTGGACTTTTGTACGCAGGATCTCCGGGATCACGGGTGTCACGATGCAGTCCACCGCGCCTAGCGCATAGCCCTTGGCACTGTGCATCGCCTCCGCGAATGCCGTCAAAAAGATGATGGGGGTATGCGCGGTTTTTTCGCGACCCCGGATATAGGCTGCCGTTTCGAAGCCGTCCATACCCGGCATGTTTACATCGAGCAGGATAACGGCGAACTCACGCTCGAGGAGATGCTTCAGCGCCTCGTACCCAGAATGGGCGGTGACTATCGTCTGACCGAGTTCCTCCAGCATGCTGCGGAGCACAAGCAGGTTGGCTGGGCGGTCGTCAACGATAAGAATGTTCGCCGTTTCGCTTTCGGCGCGCTCTACGTCCGCTACTGTATCGTCCATCGTTGCGCGGTCTCCGCAGTCTGCCGGACTTGAGAATCGTCCGATCTGCTCAAATGGCGGCATTTTTTGGCATGCAAGCCGCATGCCGCAGCACATGAAGATCTTAGCGCAAGCTGCGGAAAGTGTGTAGCTTTTCACGTTTTGACCCTTTCGGCACGCAATCTGGTGCAACGCCGTCCGCCGCTGACGGATCGATTCAGCTCATCGTGAGCAGATAGGAGGCGGCATGAATCCTGAGCATGCCGACGATTCACGTCAGTGCATAGAAATTGTCTGAAGTGCTATCAGACGTGTTTGCGCGAAGCGACCACCCATTGCTTGGAGCCCGGCGGTCACCAATGTCGAACCGATCCACTTCCGATCATGCTGAACTGCGCCGAGATCTGCCGTACGGCCGCCGAGTTCATGTTGACGCTTTCGCGTGCGAGGTCTGCGGAGCATGTGTGTGCGCGTTGCAGGATATCGGCGACGTGGACAGCTATGTCGAAATATGCCGACGATGCGCCGCGAGTTGCAGCGAATCGGAAAGGAAGCTGCGTATGCGCGAATTCGAAGGTAGCCAACGCCCGACCGAGACCTAAACAATCAAGGCTCCAATTAGTCGACCCTCGTGTTTCCGCCGCGGCCCCCCGCCCTACGCGACTCGCGGCATAATACGGCCCCACTTAAGCGCTGCCGACAGCTGCCTCATGCATTGGACCGGTTTGGTCAACGCGCTCATCGCGTCGCTGCTCGCCTGCGCACCGGTGCTCGCCGCCGAGCAGAACACACACGCGAGCGGCGCCCACGAGCATACGACAATCGCTAAAAAAGCGCGTTCGGCTGACGCGTCGTTTGGACGCGAGGGAGACCCGCGTAAGGTGCAGCGCGTGATTCGTATCGACATGTCGGACGCCATGCGCTACTTCCCCGATCAGATCAGGGTAAAGCGTGGAGACACAGTCCGATTCGTCGTCCGTAACCGTGGCAAGGTGCCTCACGAGCTGGTGCTCGGGACCATGGACGCTTTGAAACAGCATGCCACGCTCATGAAGCAAAGTGGCTCGATGGACCATGAAGAGCCGAACATGGCGCACGTTGCGCCCGGAAGCAGTGGGCGGCTGGTATGGCAGTTTACGAAAACGGGGGAGTTCTACTACGGGTGTCTCATCCCCGGCCACTTCGAGGCCGGGATGATCGGGACAATCGTCGTTCGCTGAAGAGGTCTTCGAAGGCGCTCTTAGTGGCGGCACTCAGACGGCACGAACTTGAACTGTGCAATATCACCGTTCGTACCGCAGACCCAAATGACGTGGCCGTTTGCTCCAAAAGTCGGCGTGAGTACGATGCTCACTGCAGTACCGATGGTCGTGGTGGAACCTGCAATCGTGATGACTCCATTGTCGGTCACACTGCTGCCCGAAACCACTTTCCCGGTGAAGGCCACCGTCAGGCCTAAACCGCTATTCACGAGTGTGTTATTGCTGTGTGCCGATTCCGTAATAGTAGTCTGGAACGGACTGGCGGCGATGATGAGCTCGGACACCTTGGCGCGGATGGTGTAGTCCTGGTAGGTCGGCAGCGCAATGGCTGCAAGTATTCCGATGATCGCAACTACGATCATCAGCTCGATAAGGGTAAAGCCTTGATGTAATCGTTTCATGCGTCACTCCATTGGCGAGAGCGGCCTGGGCGGCAGCTTGAGCAACTCGCATGCCAGTGTCGTTAAATTGAGCCGAACGACTCCAAAACGCCAACCTATGCACACATTCGTCGTGCAAACCGGAGGATCTCGTCAGATAGTGACCATTTTTGTCACGCGACTTACGCGAGCGCGCGACACAGCGACTCGGCTTTCGATTTGGAAGCTCGTAGATAATTAGCTGGTTTGCCCTAGTTCGCCGGCACTACCACGCCACGGCATTCGCCGAAACCTATGCTTCTGTAGCCCTCGCGCGAGCAGCGGCCGTGAAAGAGCACTTCGTCCCCATCTTCGAGAAAGGTGCGTGTCTCGCCGCTGGGCAGCGCGAATGAATGGCTCGCATTCACACTCATTTCTAGGAGGCTACCGCACGCAGTTCGCTCGGGACCCGAAAGCGTGCCCGTCGCGATCAGATCTCCGGGGCGCAAGTTGCAGCCGTTCACCGTGTGATGCGCCACCATCTGAAAAATCGTCCAGTAAAGATACTGCGAACTCGTCTGAGCGAGCGTATGCGGTGCAATGCGCTGGCTGCGCATCGTCTGCGAGGAGAGCTTTACGCTGAGCGCAATGTCGATTCCGCCACTCGCGCGATCCGCGTGGTTGTCGAGATAAGGTAGCGGGGCCGGGTCGCCTGGAGGACGGGCGTAAGCCGACCTGCGAAAAGGCATCAGTGCATCGAGCGTTACGACCCACGGCGATATGCTCGTCGCAAAGCTCTTACCGAGAAAAGGCCCGAGCGGCTGGTATTCCCAAGATTGAATATCGCGTGCAGACCAGTCGTTGACGAGGCACAGGCCGAAAACATGGTCTTGCGCATCAGCGAGCGAGATCGGTTTGCCCAAAGCGTTGCCAGATCCGATGAACACACCAAGTTCCAGCTCGTAATCGAGCCGTTGCGAAGCTCCGAAGCTCGGCCCTGCTTCGTCCGGCAAACGCGTCTGTCCACGCGGACGGATGACGGGCGTGCCGCTCACAACGATCGAAGAAGCGCGACCGTGATAGGCAATCGGCACGTGTTTGTAGTTCGGCAGCAGCGGATTATCGGGTCTGAACAGGCGGCCTGCGTTCGTCGCATGATGAATCGATGCAAAGAAATCGCTGTAATCGCCGATGAAAGCGGGTAGGAAAAGCTCGGCATCGTCTATTCGGACGAGCGCTTCCGGAGGCACCCTATGTCGCATAGGCGAAGCGCTGCGCAGCAACCGCGAGAGCCCGAGTCGTAACGCAGACCAATGGCTGCGGCCTAGCTCCATGAGCCCGTTGACTGACGGAGCGTTACACGCCGCCGCCGCAGCAGCAGCTGCACCTTCGAACACGCGACCTGCGCCGATCGCCGCGACATCAAGAACGTAGGATCCGATCGCCACGCCGACCCTCGCCGCGGCGTCGCTGCCGCGTTTTCTGAAAACACCAAAGGGCAGGTTCTGAATCGGAAAGTCGCTGTTCGCGTCATTCGCGCATGTCAGCCAGCTCGTAACGGCGGGATCGTGCGTCTCGTCCAGTTTCACGCTCATGCGTCCTGTCCGTAATGGGGACGAAGCGCTGACCACGTCTGGGAGTAGTCGGACTGTAGGGCTTCCGTTTGTAGCGCGAAGCGTGTGGGTTGATTGACGAACCGGGTTTCGAACATGAATGCGAGTGTATGGTCGAGATATTGTGGCCGGAGCTCGACACTCGTCGCATGCTCAAACGCCGCCGCATCGGGACCATGTCCGCTCATGCAATTGTGCAGGCTGCATCCACCGGGGACAAACCCCTCCGCGCGCGAATCATAAACGCCTTTCACGAGGCCCATGAATTCGCTCATGACGTTGCGGTGGTACCACGGTGGCCGAAAAGTATGGTCGGTGACGAGCCATCGCGGAGGAAAAATCACGAAGTCCACATTCGCGATGCCCGGCGTGTCGGATGGAGACGTCAGGACCGTATTGATGGAAGGATCCGGATGATCATAACTTACGCTACCCATCGTGTTGAACCGTGCGAGATCGTACTTGTAAGGCGCGTAATTGCCGCGCCACGCCACTACATCGAAGGGCGAACGATCGAGCTCGGTGGACCAGAGCCTGCCTTGGAATTTTGCAACGAGCTCACACGGAGCTGAATGCTGCTCGAACGCGGCCACGGGATAAAGAAAGTCTCGCGCATTCGCGAGCCCGTTGGAACCGAGCGGCCCGAGCTCCGGCAAGCTGAATAGCGCGCCGTAATTCTCGCAGATGTAGCCGCGGACCGTAGCGTCAAGAAGCTCAACGCCGAAGCGCACGCCTCGCGGCAGCACAGCTATTTCACCCGGGGCGATCTCGAGAACGCCCAACTCGGTGGCGATACGCAGCGCCCCCATCTGGGGCACGATGAGGAGCTCTCCGTCCGCATCGTAAAAATAGCGGTCCTTCATCGAACGACTGGCCACGTAAACGTGGATCGCAGCGCCGACGTGCAAAGCCGCGTTTCCGTTGGCGGCCAGTGTCACGCACCCATCGATGAAATCGGTCGGCCGTTCAGGGATGGGAAGAGGATTCCATCGCAGCTGGTCCGGTGTGGCTTCGACCTCTTCGATCGGTGCGCTGCGGACGAAGCCGTCGGGAATTCTCTTGAAGGCGCCATGTCTGGCAGATGGCACGACGCGATAGAGCCAGGAACGACGGTTTTGCGCGCGCGGCGCCGTAAAGGCAGTGCCCGAGAGCTGCTCGGTATAAAGGCCTAACGGGGTGCGCTGTGGAGAGTTCTGTGCAACAGGCAGTGCACCCGCGCGCGCTTCGGTCATGTGCTCGTTGCCGAAACCTGGGAGATAGCTGAGCGCGTGTGCGCTGGCGACCTTTGCCTCGGGCATAACAGATGTCGATCAGCAGGGATCTTCGTGCGCAGCCGTGAGCTGGCAACGCTGCGCAACAAGCTTGAATTCTGAGGCGCGGTTCGGCATGACAGCGGGCATAAGATTCACACTCATTATACGCATGCGCCATAAAGCGTCACGACCAAGCTCGGTTCGCCGATCACGCTGTGCCGAGCTCGGCAATCATGGTAGCGTCTACCGTCGATCATCGGAGTGACCCATGAATCTCCACCGTCTCTTGCTGCAGCGTGCAGCCGATCGCAACCCGCTGCGCGTAGCGCTCATAGGCGCCGGAAAGTTCGGTTCGATGTTCCTGTCTCAGGCTCGACACATTCCCGCTATGCACGTTGTAGCCGTAGCCGATTTGGATCCGGCCCGTGCGCGCGCAAGTCTCGCCCGCGTAGGCTGGGCACCTGAGCAGTTCGAAGCGCATTCACTCGACGCGGCGCTGCGTAGCGGCTCGACATACATAACCGACGATTCCCTCTCTGCAATTGCTTCTGACACGATCGACATCGTGATAGATGCGACAGGCAATCCGGTTGCGGGCATACGCCACGCCCTCCTCTGCGCGGACCATGGCAAGCACATCGTCATGGTAAACGTCGAAGCGGACGCCCTCGCGGGGCCGCTTCTCGCGAAGCGCGCAAGGCAGGCCGGCGTCGTATATTCGCTCGCCTATGGCGATCAACCCGCGCTGATCTGCGAAATGGTGGATTGGGCTCGAGCCGTCGGATTCGAAGTTGTGGCCGCGGGCAAAGGAACCAAGTTTCTACCGGCGTATCACGATTCAACGCCGGACACGGTATGGGGGCACTACGGGTTTGCGCCACAGCAGGTCGAAGAAGGAGACTTCAACCCGCAAATGTTCAACTCCTTTCTCGACGGTACCAAATCTGCCATCGAAATGGCCGCGGTCTCGAACGCCACGGGTTTGACACCGGCGCCAAGCGGGCTCGAATTTCCCGCATGCGGCACCGACGACTTGCCGCGTGTACTGAAGCCTCGAAGCGAAGGTGGCGTGCTGCACCACCGCGGACAAGTGGAAGTGGTGTCGAGCCTTGAGCGAGACGGCACGCCCGTATTTCGCGATCTGCGCTGGGGTGTGTACGTTACATTTGCAGGTGACAGCGATTACGTACGCCGGTGCTTCAACGAGTACGGCCTGCTGACCGACGAATCCGGCAATTACACGGCGATGTACAAACCGTATCATCTCATCGGGCTCGAACTCGGCATCTCGGTCGCGAGCATCGGTTTGCGCCGCGAAGCCACAGGCGTGCCCGACGAGTTCCGCGCTGACGCCGTCGCCGTTGCGAAACGCGACCTTTCGAGCGGAGCGACGCTCGACGGGGAAGGCGGCTACACGGTATATGGCCGCCTCATGCCCGCTGCAGACTCTCTGCGCGCCCACGCGTTACCGATCGGACTTGCACACGGGGTGAAACTGACCCGCGCTGTAAACAAAGGCCGACCGGTTACGTGGGACGATGTTGTCGCGCCCGACTCGCAAGCCGTACGCGCTCGGCGCGAGATGGAGCTGCTCTATGCCCCGGACACAGCGGCCCGAAATGTCATGCCCGAGCTGCTCAGATCATGATACTGCCGCAGAAGGTGCGGGAAGCATGAGCGGATCGCGCAGCTTTACGATTTGCCGCACGCCGTCCGCGCTGACGACCATCAGGCTTTCCAACCCCGTGACACCCTCATCGACATGGATTTCACGCGGGTTGCGGATTAGGTGATCGAGGCCTTCAAGTGCGATTTCAAGGATATCGTCCTTATGGTCGTAGACGATACCGAGCAGCGGCAACCAGTCTGCTTTAACCTCCAGCTGGCTGCCGAGCTCGAGCGAATCAACCTCTATTTCTGCACGCATTCCGAGAATCGCCTTGGACACTCGATCGAAAAAGGGACGCCACTGTGCCTTGTCCAACTTTCTGGAAGCCATCATGTTCTCCTGAGTGATTCGCGTCGCCCACGGGGCTTTGGTCTATGTCGCCGGCTGCCGTGGATAACGGCTCGAGATGTCGGCCTGCGGCCCTGAGCGTTTGACCCATTTGCGCGCGCGGAAGGCGAGTACCAGCAGCAAGATGCCGCTTAGCGTGGCATAGAAGCTCACCATGAAGACCATTGCAAGCGCGCCCGCGGCCGGGAACAGGAATACGAGCAGCCCGAACACCAGCGACACTACACCTGCAAGCGCGAGCAGCCATTCGCGTTCAATCTGCTTGCGCAGTCGGATTGCGACCACGATGTCGAGAATACCCGTGACTATCGCGTTGGCGCCCATGAGGAGCACGAGAACAAAAATCGTAATATCAGGGTTAAACACTGCGATTACGCCGGCGACAAGGCTGACGATACCGAGCAGCAGAATGAGCCACCAGCCTTTATCGGTGTTTCGATGGCGCACAGCAGCGACTACTGACACCGCCCCGCTGATGAGCGCGTAGGCTGCGAACAGCGCAACCAGTACCAGCAGTGTTATTCCCGGCCAGATCAGCGCGAGTATCCCGAACAGCAGTGCGGCCGCGCCGCGCAACGCAAGCATCCACCACGATCTCAAAAGTAGCTGGTCCATTTCTCCACTCCTTGAAAAATTACTGCGAAGCATTTACCGACAGCGCCGCCCGCCGCAGTTCGCGGTCGCGTATCAGCCAGTACGCCAGACCCAATGCAACGACCACCGACGCGAGCGCCATGATGTGCGCGGGCGACATCTCGGCATCGAGAATAATAAATTTGCGTGAGACTGCGAGCAGCGCGATCAGCAAAACCGTTTTGACCTGAATAATGCTGTGGCGTTGTGCGACTACCCTGATGATCGAATGCTTGAACTCCAGAGCGATCAGCACGATCATGATCTCGCCGAATATCAGCTGAAACGCACCGTAGTCGAGCGGGTCGAGCAGCCCATGGCTCACGAGCACCACGATTTCTTTGGTCAGTTCCCACGCAGCGACCACTATGATGATTGCGACAAGCCAGGTCATGAGTAGGGCGATGACTTGTTCGAAGCGCTCGTAGAAGCCGAGCGTTACCCAATTGTCCATGAACTCGGAATAGCGCTGCCCCAGTCCCGATCGCTCCATATGCGGCCCTCATGTTGTCAATCCGGAAGATCCATCACGCGCATTTTTACTTCGCGCTGTTGATTACCCCTTTTTACCGATACCGTGACCTCGTTGCCGACGCCCGCCTCGTCAAGCGCCGCTGCAAGATCGGCCAACGTTGGTGTGGGCTTCCCGTTCACAGCCACGATGACGTCGCCGGGCTCGGAGCTATCCGGCCGGAATGGTCGTAAACCGGCCCGCTCAGCGGAAGACCCGCGCGCAACGCCCAAAACTACGACACCTTGTACGCCGAGTTGGGCCGCGATCCGCTCATCGGCTGCGACAATTCCGAGGCCCGGCCGCGGAGCGCGTCCGGTCTTGATAATCTCAGGCACCACCCGGCTGACGAGGTCGACGGGAATCGCGAAGCCGATCCCGGCGGAAGCGCCGGATTCGGAAAGAATCGCCGTGTTGACTCCAATGAGCTGGCCGCTGCTGTTCAATAGCGGGCCACCCGAATTTCCCGGATTGATTGCAGCGTCGGTCTGAATCACACCACGAATCTCCCGGCCCTGAGCCGTGGGAAGGTGTCGCTCGAGCGCGCTCACGATGCCGGTCGTGAGCGTGCGTTGCAAACCAAAAGGGTTGCCGATGGCGTACGTAGCCTGCCCCACTTGCAGTGCCTTCGATGTCCCTAGAGGCAACGGACGCAAACCGCCCGGTACGTCACTCAACTTAACGACCGCGATGTCATAGTGGCGTGCGCCCCCCACCACGCGGGCGGGAATGGGATCGCCCGCGTGCAGTTGGACATAGACCGTGTTCGCACCCTCGATGACGTGATAGTTCGTGACGATATGGCCGGCCTGATCCCAGATAAACCCGGAGCCCGCGCCCTGCGCAATCTCAGTACCAAGCGGATTCACACGTAATTGCTCCGTGGTGATTGACGCGACGGACGGCGCGGCCGCACGGAAGAGCTCTATATTGCTCTTCTCCCAGTCACTCAGCTTTCCTTCGAGCGGTATGACGGCCGGCGGCGCCGCGGTCCATACATAGTTCCGATAGAAACGCTCGCCGAGCCAAACGGTGAGTAGCGCGAGGGCCCAGATCGCCACAATACGCGGCCAACGCGGGTTAGTCGTTCGGCTGGCATATTCCATTCGGCTTATTCCTTTTCTTCCTTCGAAGCCTCCGGCCTCTCTGGCCTACGCCCGTACTGTGCTGCCTTCTTCCACGTCCTTGCGCAGCCATGTCGGGATCGTGCGCTTCGCGATTGCAGTGGACTCGCAAGCACCCTGCAGTGCAGCGAAGCAGTTCAGTCGGAAGATCCGCGGTGTAACGCCTGCATAGCGGTGAAAAACCGCAGTGAAATGGCCTTGCGTCTGGAAACCCACGTGAGCAGCGATGTCGACGAGTGCAAGTTCGCTCCCTCGCAACAGCGCCTTCGCCCGCTTCATGCGCTCCATCGTGATGTAAAGGTGCGGCGGCACGCCAGTCGCCTGCTTGAACATGCGCGCGAAGTGATGGAGGCTCATGTGCGCCATATTCGCCAGATCTCGGATGCGTATTGTCTCCGCAATATGTTCGCCGATGAAGGCGAGCACGCGGTTCAGTTTGTGCCCGGGGAGTCCGATCGACGTGGACGGCGCGACGTGCCGCTCACAATGATGGGCGCCCAGATGAATTGCTATGACGCCCGCCAGTGATTCCAGATATGCGCATGTAGGAATGCGGCGCGCCCGAAAGTCCCGAAGCAGTGCGTTGCCCAGTTCCCTTATAAAGGGATCCGTTGCCGCATACCCCTCGGCAACCTTCGGAACCATGTTCCCCAAGGCGACGCGGGAGCGATGCTCGAAGTAAATTCGATCGATCATGATGATGAGCATGTCAGCCCTGGATCCGCCGTGAAGCGCAGGCGGTTCGGCCCCGAGCGTGCCAGAACAGTCAGCCCGACGGTACGCAAGGTGGAACACCGGATGATCGGCGAACATGAGGATCTCGATCATCTCCTCGCCGTCGTCCAGCTCGGCAGCGTCACTATCAGCGCAATAAATAACTTTCATCACGCTGCACGCCGCACGCAAGGGCCGTGGGTTGTCTCGGCTCATGTTCGTGTTGGTGGTGTAAGAGTCGGCCGCTTCAAAATTGTGCATGTTCATGTTGTGTCGCTCCTGGCTTGCTGAGTTGCATTCCACGTTCCCAGCATAAGCGCCGCCGTTGCACGCAAGCTATTGCACCTTGGTTGAAGGCACGCACCTGGAAGGACAGTCACTGTCGCATAAACCGCAAAGCTGCCGGATCGGCAATCGTTGCACGCACACGGAGCGACCGTGTTTTACGCACTTTTAGTCGACAGTGTGTAAGGCGTGCCGTATATACCGCCGTCAGCAGCAAACGGCACAGCAAACGGTTGATTACGGGCGCCGGAATCGCACAATGCTCGTGCACTGGCGTTGTCCTAATCGCGCGCGTCTATTAAGCACATGTCCTGGGTGTGGAGCGCGTTGCGCGCTCTGGCGATCAGATGCCCGCGTTCGTCCGTACCTTCCTACTGCCAACCGCGTGACCAACTGATTATTTTTTGATCGGTAAGTGCCTGACGCCGCTGTCATGCGCTTGCAGCGGAAGCGGATGCGGGTAATTTCTAAGCTCCCGGCAAGTTAAGAGCCGTCTTCTTGCTATTGTGGACCGGATCGCACCAGAGCATACCAAGGTGTACCAAACATATACCAAAGTATATGCAGTGGGGCTTACACGGAGGGCCACTGCATAATCACGACCTCGGGTATTACTACGAAGCCGCGCTGTCGCTGCTGTTCGTGTCAGCCAAGCTTCTCTGAGATACGTACCAGCTCTGCCACTGATTTGACGGCCATTTTCTGCATGATGTGCCGCCTGTGGACCTTGACCGTGATTTCCGTGATGCCGAGCTCGTCCGCGGTCTGTTTGTTGAGCCGGCCACCGATGACGCGGCTCAGGACTTCGCGCTCCCGTAACGTGAGCGTGTTATACCGGGCGCGCACGTCCGCGAGCTGTGATCTCGCCGAACGTGAAGCACGGTCGCGCTCGAGCGCGTCCTGAATCGCATCGAGAAGGTCCTGGTCGCGGAAAGGTTTGGGAAGAAATTCCGCTGCACCGGCTTTCATCGCGCGCACCGACATCGGTATGTCACCGTGGCCGGTGATGAAGATGATCGGCATGGCTTCGCCCGTTTTCGAGAGCTCGCGCTGAAGCTCGAGCCCGCTCAGGCCTGGGAGACGCACGTCAAGCACGAGACACGCAGCCATATTCGGCCGTGGCGCGAGCAAGAACTGCTGCGCGCTCCCGAAGGTTTGGACACGCAGGCCCACGGAGCGCATGAGACTGCTCAGCGCTTCGCGGATCGACGGGTCGTCGTCGACTACCAGCACTACTGAGTCGTCCGCGGTCATGTTTTATGCGACACGCTGCGGGCACACTGTCGAAGCTCTCGCTGGCATTGTCATGAGCGTGCCCGAAGTATTTCAGCCTGCATTCCCGACGATTCCACCGCTACGTTCTACGACCAGCCGCCTGGAGCAGCTTGAGGGCCGCTAAATAGAGCGCATTCCCGAGTATGCCACCATTGGTGGTCTGTGGCGGTTCGGCAATGAGTGTTCCATGACGCGCACCGGCGGCAACTCTCTGGACAAACCGCAAAATCCCGCCAGCACGAAGCAGCAATTCAAAAGACTCGAACCGATGCCAGTTCTTACCATTGCTGCTCACAAGGCCACGTGGAGCTCGCCGCGAACAGGCGCGAGCCGGTGGTAGCGCGTGATTTCGCAGTTCGGATTACGCGGAACGCAGTTCGTCGACCGTATTCATGATTAATTGGACCTCTGTCCCGAGTTCGAGCCAGGTACAACTGCTGCAGCTTTCGAGGGTTCACGTGCCGCTGCCGGCCTCATAGAAGGAGATCGTATGACTTTCACGTTATGCAACCACGAACTCGCTTCTGAAGCGAACAACCCGAAGCTCACCTACGTCGATCGCGAGCTCAGCATACTTGAGGCAAGCCGGCTCATGCGAAATTGCGGAGCCGAAGAGCTTCTCGTTACGGATCAGACCCAAGGCCAGCTCGTGCCCATCGGCATCGTAACCGCGCGGGACATCGTGACGCGCATCGTGGCGGCGGGCCTGGACCCGGCTGTCCTCACTGCAGGTGACATAACCTGGTCTGGTTCTGCTCCAAGTGAGGATGGCAAAGGTGCAGCCCTGCGTTCCTTGCACGAGAGCAACAATCAAGTCCTCGCAATCATGCACGGCGATGGGCGACTGGCGGCGATCGTAACGCTCCAGGACCTTTTGACAGCGCTTGCTCATAGCCCGCCGAACGCCTGACGAGGACCGAATGCCAACGCAACATGCAGACACTCCCCTCGTCAAAGTCATAGATAGGCCTGGTTCCGCTTTAGCGCATGCCATCAGAGATTTCCTTCAGCGCAGCGATGTCCCGTTCGAGTCCATCCAGGTTTTCACCGATGAACAGGCTCGGGCACTCGCAGGAGTCGAGCACATTCGCGATTCGCGCTTGCCCGTGTGCATTTTCGCCGACGGCACCCGCATGGAGTGTCCGACGCTCCGCCAGATCCTCGAAAAACTCGGGTGGTTCAAGAACCCCTCTCGATCTGAATACGATCTTGCGATCTATGGCGCAGGACCGGCGGGTCTCAGCGCGGCGGTGTACGGCTCGTCCGACGGCCTAAGGACCGTTCTCGTCGAGCGATGGACTATCGGAGGACAGGCCGCAAGCACCTCCAGGATCGAGAACTACCTCGGATTCCCCCAAGGTATTGCCGGCGCCGAGCTTGCCGAGCGCGCGCGCGAACAGGCGCAGAAGTTCGAGGTCGACATCCTGCTCGGTCGCGAAGGTGTGCGTGCGCAGTTTGCGCCAGCCAAAGGCGTGGGTTACCTTGCGGATGGAACCAAAATCATCGCACGCACCGCGATCTGCGCGACTGGAGTCGAGTACCGGCGGCTTGATTTGCCCAACGAGAAGCGGCTCCGCGGCGCAGGCGTGTATTACGGTGCCGGCGTAAGCGAAGCGCCATTGACGAAGGGTGAGCACGTATTCATCGCGGGCGGCGGGAACTCGGCGGGCCAGGCGGCAACCCACTTTTCGCCTTATGCACGTCGTGTGACGATGGTGATCCGCGGCGACTCGCTTAGTGAAACCCTGTCCCAGTATCTTGTCGATCGCATAAAGGCAGCCCCAAACATCGACGTGCTCACGCGCACTGAGGTAGTCGGACTTCATGGCGAAGAGATGCTGGATCAAATCACACTGCGCCAGCGCGATTCAGGTGAAGAGCGCAAGGAAAAAACGCATTGGCTCTTCATCTGTATCGGGGGTGTGCCTCAGACTCAATGGGCCGTCGAAGTCGGCGTCATCCGGGATGACGGCGGATATCTCGTCACGGGTCCCGACCTGATGCGAGGACGGGAACAGCCTGAGAACTGGCCTCTGGATCGAGATCCCTATTATCTCGAGACGAACGTGCCCGGTGTGTTCGCTGCAGGGGATGTGCGTCACAACTCAATCAAGCGCTGCGCCTCTGCCGTTGGAGAAGGCGCAATGGCGGTCGCATTCGTGCACCGCTATCTTTCAGAAGGCTAATAATCATCAGGCCGCCAGTTCACCGGCTACGATCTCGTCAACATAGCACCACGTCCATCGCTCACCGGGTTCCGCCGAGCGAATGAGCGGGTGACCGCTCGCGTTAAAATGCTTCGTCGCGTGCTTGTTCGGCGACGAGTCGCAGCATCCGACGTGACCACACGTGAGACACATGCGCAGGTGAACCCACCAATCGCCGGTCTTTACGCAATCTTCACAATAACGTTTGTCGGGATGCGTAACCTTGATCAAAGTGACATGCGTGCATTGAAGTGACATGAACCCACTCCGTTTTTCGGTCAGAATGGATATCGTCGCGGCGCATGCTGCACGGTGACCCAATGTTCAGTAGTGAACTCGCGCATGATCCATTCTCCACCGTAACGGCCTATCCCGCTGTTTTTTTCACCACCGAATGGGCTGTTCGGGCTGTCGTTAACGGTCGAGTCATTGATGTGAGTCATTCCCGCATGCAGGCCGAGTGCGAACCGCAGGCCACGTGCTTCATCGCGCGTGAACACGGCGCTCGATAAGCCGTACTCCGTGTCATTCGCGATCTGCAGCGCGTGAGATTCGCCATACGCGCTGATGATCGCCGCGATGGGGCCGAAGGTTTCATTCTTCGCTACCGGCATTGCGTTGGTCACGCCAGAGAAAACGTGCGGCGGGAGGACAAGGCCATCGGGCGGCCCCCCCAGCACCTGCCGTGCGCCGGCGCGGCGCGAGGCTTCCATGTATCCGATCATGCGCTCGAGCTGTCGCGAATTGATTACCGGCCCGATTGCCGTGTGCGCATCGTGGGGGTTACCGAACTTCAGCGTGGCAGCGTGATCAGCGAAGCGCTCGACGAATTCGTCGTACACGTTGGTATCGACGATGATGCGGTTGGAGCTCATGCAGATCTGGCCCTGGTGAAAGTATCGGCCGTGGATAGCCGCGCGCACGGCCACACCAAGATCAGCGTCGTCCAGCACTACGAGGGGTGAATTGCCACCCAGCTCTAGGGTGACGCGCTTGATAATCGGCGCTTTCGCGGCAAGTGCCGCGACGCTGCGGCCGGCTTCGGTCGATCCCGTGAATGCAATCACTCTCGGCACTGGGTGCTGAACCAATGCATTTCCAATTTCGCTGCTCGAACCCACCACCACGTTCAACACACCGCCTGGAAGGCCCGCTTCCTCGAACATCTTCGCGAGCAGAAGACCACCGGTCACAGGTGTATCCTGAGCCGGCTTGACTACGACCGCGTTACCCAGGGCAATCGCCGGCGCGATTGCGCGCTGCGACAGGTACGCGGGGAAATTCCATGGGCTGATGATGCAGATGACCCCAACGGGCTGTCGATAGACCCGGCTTTCCTTGGCTGGTATATCGATCGGCAGTATCTCGCCCGTCATGTGATGCGCGAAGGACGCTGCTTCTAGCGTCACTGCGCGCGTCCATTCCCATTCACCTTCGGCCTTGATGCGAGTGCTGCCGGATTCTCGAATGAGCCACTCGAGCATTTCATCCCGGCGCTCGTCCATGATGGCGGCGCACCGCGAAAGTACTGAAGTGCGTTGGGCGGGGATCGCACGGGACCACGCAAGTTGCGCCTTCGCTGCACACTGGTACGCCTCTTCGACGTCGGATTCGTCGGCGAGCACGATTTCGGTGAGCGTCTCGCCCGAGTAGGGATCCGTGTCGGTCAGACGGGAACGACCGCGTCCGGCTCGCCATGCACCGTTGACAAAATGACCAGTGAAGCCGGAGTACCTACGCTCCGATCCTGTCAGCTTGCCGGTGCGCGGCGGCGCCGTGTCGGCTTCGGTGAGCATCATAGCCTCCGGGTACTCGTCACAGTACGAGATCGAACAGCGCGAATGCGCGATTCCAGTGTTCGGTCATGGGATTCTTCACTTCGGGATCGATGATCTTGAAACTGCGCGCGAGGGCAAGGCTGAAACCACCAGCGATGTCTGGGAACGCTCCTTCAGTTTCCTCGTTGTATGCAAGATCGAGCAAAGGACGCTTTGCGAGCTGGTCGAGTATGGGCTTGAGCTCAATCTGCTCGTCGAGCTTGCGAAATTCGTGCATGCGCTCCTGCAGCCCTTTCGTGATCGGCAGATCCTGAGGAAAAATGATATCCCGTGCATTTGCTTTCGCGGTGGCCTGAGCTCGCAGGAGCAAGTCGTAAATTTCGTGATTGACGAACTCGTCGTAGCGGTTCAGGTCCGCCTTGTCGACGTCGAGGCTTGCCGCAAGCCTGAAAAAACGTTCGAATTTCGGAATGCTCATTAGCGCCATCGGGTCACAACTCCATGAGGATTCATCAGGGGGTAGCCCGCGCTAAATGAGCGCGGGCCGAACCAGGTCAGGAAGCCGTCTGCCGCCCTTCGCTGTTACGGGCTGATAGTGATTTGGTTCACCACTTTACTTACCCCGGGTGCTCGCCAGGCGGCGCGCTCCGCTTCCTCGCGCTCCGCCCAGGAGCGAACAGTGCCCTTGAGGATCACATCGCCGCCGTTCGCTTCAACCTGTATTCGGGCAGCATCGATCTCGGCGATACGTCTGAGTGCGTCCTCGATTTTGCGCTTGACCTCAGACGCTGGAACCTTGGCCTTCACCTGGATCATATTCATAACGCCTTTGACACCTTTCACGTGCCGTACGGCTTCTTCCGCCCGCTCCTTCTGATAGTTCCACTCGACCTCGCCTTCCAAGGTTATCCACCCGTTGTTCACAACAATTTTGATGCTATCCGCCGAATACGGGAGCTGGGTTTTGAGCGCGGATACCGCATCGCGGGCGATTTCGGGATCAGGCCGCTGGTCTATCGCCGGCAGCCGCACTTCGATGTCATTCGCGACAGCTTTCACACCTGCGACTCGTTTCGCATCGCGTTCGGCCTGCCATTTCTGGGCGTAGCTGCGCGCAAATCCGGTGAGCGTTACCACGCCGTCCTTGACTGCAACGGCTATGTCGTCCGCGCTAATGTCGGGATCCCACCGCAATTCCATCTCCACGTCTCGTTTGATGTCTGCATCGGATCTCATGCTGCCTCCTGGGTGATGTCATATTGCCAATCGGACAGGCTCGCCCGCACCGCAATTCGTCTCGAGGTTCAGATCAGGTTGTGTACTTAAACTCCTGGAGCTTCTTCAGCGCCTCACGAGACGCTCCGGGCAGCTGGATCTTCCGGCCTGTGTCGTCGATCACCAGCGACTGGTAAGGAACGGCAACCAAGTGAGCGCCCAGCCCGAGGAAGCCCCCAACCTGCAGAATTGCGAAGAGGACCTTGTCGCGCCCGATGATGATGTCGTCGATTTCCCCGATTTTCTCGTTCTTATCATTCGTAACATTGGTGCCTTTGAGCTTGCTTGTCCGATAGCCGCGCGCGACGGCTTTTACGTCGACCACGACGAGTTCGACCGCCTGAGAGAACGCGAATTGC
>JAQGNH010000452.1 GCA_028291945.1 Betaproteobacteria bacterium | reverse complement strand
AGCGTGGCGACCAGCAGCGCAAACACGACGGAAACACGAAAACCGTAGATGAGACGCGCCAGGATGTCGCGGCCGCGGTCGTCCGTGCCGAGCAGATTCTCGGCATCGGGTCCGGACGGACTCGGCTCTTTGGCGAAGTAGTTGATGGTGCTGTGGTGATAAGCGTTCGGCGGGAACAGCGCGAAGTTGTCACCCTTGCTCAGATTCTCGCGGATCAGCGGATCCAGATAATCGGTGGGCGTCGGGAAGTCGCCGCCGAATGTCGTTTCCGGCAGCGTCTGCACCACCGGGAAGTACCAGTGTCCGTTGTAGCGCACCACGAGGGGCTTGTCGTTGGACAGCGCTTCCGCGAACAAGCTGAGCCCGAACAGTATTGCAAATATGATCAGGCTGACGTAGCCGAGGCGATTGCTGCGGAAGCGACGCCATGCGCGGCGCGCGGGGCTTTGAATGGATGACTTGTCGCGTGCGCCTTGATCAGATGCAGCGGAAGCGCTGATCGAGGCTGTCACGGAAAAAACCACAAACGCGAATTTACAAAAAACATTGCTAAGTTATGCAAGTGGTAGGGATTGTGCCAGATGATGCCAGAAAGAACGGCGGGCGTTGCCGTGACGGGTGACGGCGCTGGAATAGTAAGAGCAGGCGCCGGATAGGGCAAACACATTCAGCAGTGACTTGGGTGCGAGACCGTCAAGGCTTTAGCCAACGATCACGCGAAGCGTAGGCAAGTTGTATTGGCAGCGCGACTCCACAGGCGCGCAATACAACTCCGGCTGCTCCGGCGCTTGCCCGAGCGACGGAAGTGCGAGTAGAGTTGCTGACGGCGTCCGATACTGCATTCGTTCATCAGGGGAGCATCATGATTCCAAGTTTCCAGTTGGTATTTGCGGTTTTCCTTTTGGTCTTACCTCTCAGCCTTCTATTCCTCGAAAAAGCACGCGCTGAACCCCCTCGTATCAAGCAGCAGGGCGACACCTGAGCTGCGTCCGATAAAGTTGGCGTTTCCCGTATTCCGATAAAGCCGAACCTTTGCAAACGGGTTCGCGCTTAACTGCAAGCGCTTTAGAGCGGAAGCTGGAAAAGCCTACGTACCTTCATCGTTGCGTTATTCGAGCGATCAGCTGCCATGACGCCCAGTGCGGCCCGTGTGCATAGCGGTATAGACGCGAGAGCCTGCGAAGGCCAGCGTGAGGCCTTGCGCCAACGACACGTACAGGCCTGACTTCGTTCCGCCCGGCCCGCATTTCCCGTCTATCGTCCAGCAACCGAAGCGATGTGCTCATTCATCTTGTGGACCTCGGCGAAACGTCGCATGTGACCCGCAGGGGCCGTTCCGTATCAAAGGGAGGAGGGTGCTATGAAATGTACTGAAAACGTGATGGTGCGTACCCAGCCTGAGCTTACAGTCGTAGCAGGCGTTGGCCGTGTCGCCGAGCGCATCGCGGCTGTACCACTCTTGGAACGAAAACTGCCTGCTGTTCCGGACCGTGCCGGCCGCGTCAATGCGCAGTCGCGCCACGGGAAGGCCGCGCTGTGGGAAGAGATGCGCACGAGTCAGGGGAACAGACATGTCGAATGAAGTATTTCGTCTCGAGGCGTACAAGGCTTTCATTACGGTTTGTAACGACGGTTTCAAATACCTCGCGCTCGTAAACGGGGCAGGTGCCATAGCGCTCGTGACCTATCTTGTGAGCGCCGGGAGGGATAACTGCGCGAGATCGGTGAACGTTTCCCAGCCGATGAGTTATTTCGTGGCTGGGGTGGTGCTGTGTGGATTGGCGATACTGTTTTCCTACATGGCGCAGATAAAACTGGTTCAGGACCTGGGTAATGAAGAGCTCGGCAATACCCATCCGGTCTTTATCTTCTTGACAGTGCTGCTGTTCATGGCCAGCTTGGGAAGTTTTGCGATTGCTTGTGTGAGTGCCGTCAGGGTCCTTTAGAAAAAAGATTTTCATGTCGGTGCCTCGTCACGCATACGCCGGCGCAGCTTTTTCGGCGGCGCGGCTCATGTAGTACGAACTTTCCGCCGAGTGCGCACGTCTATTGCAAGGGGTGCATGCAATTCGTACAAGGCACCGCAGCGTGGATTGGATGATGACGTATTGGCTTTTTCTGGGACTTGTGGCTGTTGTTGCTGCGACTGTAGCAGCCTCACTGCCGTCTCTATGGCGTCAATGTAGTGGCCGGACCAGCCAGAAAAGGGTCCATGGGGCGCCGCCGAGGCGCAGCTTTGGGCTACGTGCTGCGCAGGGCACCGGAAGAAAACGTCCCGCCCGATTAGATTACCCGGTGCGCAAAGCCGGGGGCGCTCACCTCAATCGGTAAGTTTCGATCGTTGAGGTTCGAGAGCCGTCACTGACATCGTCTCCCAGAGCAGCAGAATCCGGTAACTGTTGACGGCAGGCGTCGTCAACCCGCACGAGCCTCTGCCGGAAAAAACATCGGAGAATTATCGCGGGTTCGTCGCATCGAGCTTCCTGTGCTAGGCATGTTGCTGTACCACCGCAAGCTCATTTGTTGCGGCGCAAGAACGCGTCTTATGGCAACTACAAAGAGGACCACCATAGATTAGACAGTGGCCAAGGCCAGGCGTGTCTTGTATCCCAACTCGATGTATCAACGCGTCTTGACGAAACGTAGGCTAAGGAACACGCTCATGAGATAAATCGAGCGGTAGGGACACCAACGTATGAACTTCAGCCAGTGGTGGAAGGTGACATCGGGTCTTCCCGTTACTGATCTAGTCTGGGCTGCCGTGCTTGCAGCATGCGCGATAGTTGGCGCTTCTATCGCGCTGTTTGTGGTGATCCCGCTTCTCGCCGAACGCTGGAAGGAACGACGTATAAAGCGCGTACGTCGTAACGCCCGCAGGCAGCGGTATGTATCACGCACTGCGATCCCCCCGCTCTAAACGGACGGCCAGTGTCAATCGCACTGATTGTTTTGGATACTTGCGTAATGGCAATGTGCACGCGTGCTGCGCGCGTCACCACGCCAGCATCGGTCTTGATCTTCTGCCAGCGAGTCCTACGACCGACTTCCTAAAAACGGCCGCCTCCTCGGCAAGACGCTGTCGAGCTACATCTGACACTACTCACCGCTTCAGTGGCGAGTTGTACCGCGACAGCCAGCAAGATCCCCAGTAGAAGCGAATCCGATGGATTCGTCATCGGTCATCGGTCATCGGTGCGGTCCTCCAATTTGACGCCTAGAACGTACGTATTCAGACCTCAGCATTTCCTTTCATGTGATCGTCAATACGCACTGTTTCATGATCAACCGTTGTGTAATCATATGCCATCACACCAGGGCTGAATCAGTCATCACAATCCACTACAGCGTGTGTGCGCGATTGGAGTAGGTTCTTGCCTCTTATCGCGGCCACCGCAGCCCGCAACAACGAATAGGCGGCGCCCATGTTATCCGCCCCGGTGGACGTGTTCTTACTCTTCAGTGGTGTTTTATTGCTAGTCGTGCTCGCTGGGTGTTTGCCGGCGATCGTCCGCTGCTGGCACATCATTAACAAATTAGACGGGACTGATAGAGATCAGCGAGAGCCATCCATTGCCGAGACCCTGGCAGGCCGCTCGGAGAGCGCGACACCGACACTTGGGGCGTCCCGGGTGAAGACGACTGATACGAGCGAGCATACGATTCCGTCGAGAAACGCTCGCTAGATCTCGCCACGAGGGCGCGTGCATTCCCGCTTGCGGTCTTACGGGGCGCTGATCATGCGTTCGCTGGTATCCCTCCACATCTGTGCATTAACCGAAGTACTTCACACGCGGGTCGACCCAGATGTAGCTCAGGTCGCGTATGAGCGTTGTGAATAAGCCGATGATAGTGAAAAGGAAAAGGCTTCCCAGCACTACGGGATAATCGCGCCGGATCACGG
>JAQGNH010000443.1 GCA_028291945.1 Betaproteobacteria bacterium | reverse complement strand
GGTTGCAGCGGTGGGCTCGCAAATCGTCGGCGGACGGCCGGAGGAATTTTCGGAATTCATCCGCTCGGAAATCGCAAAGTGGGGCAAGGTTATGGGCGACGCCGGAGTCAAGGCGCAATGAACAACTCAGTTCTGAGCGCACCCGGTTCGCGGCCAACCGGGCGGTCGAAAACTCGATTACCGGGCGTACAAAGCGCGCTTGACCGCGGCGCTACCCCCGCCGACACTTCGGTGCAGGTAGACCCGGCTTCGATCCTCCAGGAAGTTACCCGTTCACGTTCGTGAAACAGCGCGCTATATGCCCGCTTTGCGCAACCCAGTAGAGCGCTCTTTATGAATCTCGAGATCCTCGTCGCGGCGACAAATGAGATTATCGGATTGGCACGCCCTACACCGGGCAACTTATGGAAAGCCAGCGTCGTCGGCTGCAGGGCATTGGAGGTGATGGCTGATGATAAAGAGTTCTTCGAACAGCTTCATGCAGCGGTGAACGCGTCAGCGGCGCTTTCCGAGGATATGAAAAAAGTGTTCGACGATCTGTCACGCTTCGACGACTTCCTACGCGTGGAGGCGCGTTGTCTGATAGACGCCGGCCTCGAACCCGCTCAGGTAAAGCGTCTTCTTCAAGAGGCACGCGAAGTGCGTCACCTTACGCGTGACGGGTCGATCGATCCGGGTGCCATTCAAGTCGGACTCAACAAACTTCGCAATGAGACCTGCAATATGGCCGAACAGCTGGGACGCATTGTTGCGGCCCAGGAACAGAGCGGCGTGACACGCGAGCGATTGCGAAAAGTGGCAATGGGTGTCGGGGGCATCACAATCGTCGGCGTCAACGCGGCCGCAGCGGGCACCTTGGGACAGGTATATGCAGCGACGTCTATTCTCCTTGGTGGAAAGCTGATCGAAAAGGCTGTCATAGGGGGCAAGTAGCATGGATAACCCAGCCGGATTCATGGAAGTAACCGTTTTGCGAGACAGCGCGATCGAGGATGTGCCGGCGGAACACAAGGCGACCATTGCGGTGTCGCACATTGTCATGATGAAGGAAGAGGCTGGGGAGGGAGCCACTCCTCTCGGCACTTGTATTATTCTTTCCGAGACCGGTCCGTCAGGCTCGTGGGTCTTCGGGGATGACGAGACAGCCTCGCAGCCGTTGCACCGGACGCTTTTGGTTCGTGAACCCTACGCTCTCATGAAATGGCTATGTGAGAAAGCACCCGTCGAGCAAAGAATCCTCTCGTCAAACGACTGGGATCAATCGTGGAAGGATGCCGTCAAACTCAGTCGAGATATTGAGGCGCCGCAACGAGCCCGATTCAAACAAAAGGACGAAGAGTAGATAAGCGGCCGCACTGGCAATAGGTTCTATTTGCATTAACGCGGTGGCCGCCGTCTCCTCGCGTTCTGGTCATCTGCTCTCCTACACGCGGCCCGGATCCCCTCAACTATTCGTCTTTCGCTACACACAGCGGCAGGGGTCACTCCACCCGTGCTGCCGACGCCTTGATCACGGGGCCCCATCTGCCGATCTCCGTCTTGATGAAAGCGCGATATTCGGAAGGCGGCTTGACGTCCTCGTCCATCGAAAGCGCCCGCAGTTTCTCCTGCATGTCGGGGCGGCGCATGATCTTCACGCACTCGTCATAGAGCTTCGTGACGATCGTGTTCGGCGTTTTCGCCGGCACCTCGAAGCCGTGCCAGTTGAGGGCCTCGTAACCGGGCACCGCGCTCGCGATCGGCGGCACCCCCGGCAGCATCGCGCTGGGCTTCGCGCTCGTCACGCCGAGCACGCGGATCTTGCCGCTTCCGACCTGCGTGAGCGCCGTTGCGACCGCCATCATCCCGTAATCGACTTCGCCGACAAGCACGCCGGTCAGTGCGGGCGCGCCGCCCTTGTAAGGCACGTGCACGACTTTTATGCGCGCCATGTAGTTCATCATCTCCGCGAAGATGTGAGCCGACGCGCCAATGCCCTGTGAGCCGTATCGCAGCGTGCCGGGCTGCGCGCGCGCCTGATCGATGAGCATTTTGAGACTCGTTGTCGGTGAGGATGCCGGCACAACGAGGGCGAGCGGAAACGTCACCAAAAGGCCGATGTGCTCGAAGTCGCGCAGGACGTCATACGATAGCTTCGAATACAGCGCCGGCGCGAACACCATCGTGCCGACCGAGCCGAGCAGCAGCGTATAACCATCCGGCTGGGCTTTCGCGACTATTTCGGTCGCGACCGTGCCGCCCGCTGCGGGGCGGTTCTCTATGATCACCGGCTGACCGAAAGATTCCGAGAGGCGCTGTCCCACGATGCGCGAGAGCACATCGGCCGAACCGCCGGGCGCGAACCCCACGACGATGCGCACCGCGCGTGTCGGATACTGCTGTGCGGGCGAGGCCATTGCTGCGAATGCGAGTACGAGCGCAACGGGCCAGACAAATAGACGTTTGCAGGTTATATTCTCGATCATCATATCGGCATCATCATCGCAGCTTCCCCGCGAACAGACCAGATCACGTTCAAAAAACGGCTGGCGCCCGGATGATAACGGGCGTGCGTATCGGTGAATTGTGGGTCGGAAGGGAGGATACTTTTCGGGATCATGAGTTCGGCACTCTAAACGCCAGCACGAGGTTGGCGCACTGCGTAGCAGCTACTGCTTCGGAATGCGCGCGTCCTCGATCACTTTCGTCCACTTAGCGATTTCGGCTCTCAGGTGCGCCTGAAACGCTTCCGGCGTGCTCGGCCACGGCTCGACCGCGAGCTCCTGAAAACGCTGTTTCACCTCCGCGCTCGCAAGGGCGGCGGTGATCGCCTTGTGCAGCCGTTCGACGCGCGCACGCGGTGTCTTCGCGGGCACCGCGATGCCATTCCACGACGTCACTTCGTAACCCGGTACCCCGCTCTCGTTCACGGTCGGCACGTCGGGCAGCGCCGAATAGCGCGTCTTCGTGGAAACCGCGAGCGCGCGCAGACTTCCGGATTTGACCTGTCCGATCACGGGCGCAGCGAATTCGACCGCAAACTGCACGCGCTTGCCGCGCAGCTCGGTGAGCACGGCACCGGTCGTGCTGTAGGGCACCGTGACCGCGTCGAGCCGCGCGGTGGATTTCAGAAGCTCGGCCGCGAGATGCTGCGTCGCGCCGATGTTCGTCGTCCCGATGTTGAACTTCCCGGGATTCGCTTTAACCTGCGCGATGAGATCGTTCAGCGTCTTGTACGGCGCATCGGGCGCAACGAGGATCACGAGGCTGAAGCGACCGACACTGCTTACGCACTGAAAATCGCGCAGCGGATCGTACGGCAGCGACTTGAACAGCGGGACGCTGATCGCCTGCTGATTGTTGAGCAGGAGCATCGTATGTCCGTCGGGCTCTGCTTTCGCGACCATCTCGGCGGCGAGGACACCGCCGGCGCTCGGCCTGTTGTCGATGATCACCTGCTGGCCCAGTGTCTCGCTCATGTGCTGGGCCGCCGCGCGCGCACTCAAGTCGCCCACGCCGCCCGGACCGAACGGCACGACGAGCCGCACCGGCCGTGTCGGATAGCTCTCTGCCGCGAAGGCGTTCGCGGTGAGCGCCATGCATAACGCGAAGTGGGCGAAGTAGCTCAGTAAGCGCGTGTTGAATCTCAATATGTGCACGTCACCGAGTTCCGCTCGTTTAGACCTCGCGCAGTTTAGCTTTCAACAGGTTGCCGGTCGACTTGGGGTGGGCTATGCTTGAACGCCCGTCTCGGTGCGTGCGAGGCCTCCGCCTGCGAGCACATGGGAGCACGCGTAACGCCCCGCACAACCTCTACTGCGCCCTGATCCCCATCGTCCTGATCACCTTCGTCCACTTCGCGTTTTCCGTTCTGATCATCGAGGCGACTTCTTCGGGTGTGCCGCCTGGGTGCTCGAGGCCCTGCTTCTCGAGGAATTCCAATGCGTCGGGCTGTTTCAATCCTTTTTCGACTTCGGCATTGAGGCTCTTCAAGACCGCCGCAGGTGTGCCGGCCGGCGCGAACAACGCAGTCCATGAATTGACCTCGTAGCCTGGAATGCCTGCTTCGGCGATCGTCGGCACGGCCGGGAAGAACGGAGAACGCTTGGCCGTGCTGACGCCGAGCACTCGCAGCTTGCCTGATTTCAGCAACGGCATGGCCGTCTGCATCGCGGGGAACATGAGCTGCACTTCGCCGGCGACCATCGCGGTGAACGCCGGGCCTCCGCCTTTGTAAGGGATATGGTTGAGCTGCACGCCGGCCTGATAACCAAAAAGCTCGGCAGCCACATGGTTGCTGGTGCCGACGCCGCCGGAGCTGTAGTCGAGCTTCCGCGGTTGGGCTTTCGCCAGTGCGACCAGCTCTTTGACCGAGCGCACGGGCAGCGACGGATGGACCGTCAGCAGAAGAGGATAGGCCGCAAGATTTGCGACCGCGTCGAAGTCTTTGACCGGGTCGTACGAGACGTTGTTGTAAATAGCCGCGTTCATCACGAACGCGCTCGGCGTCGCGAGCAAGGTGTATCCGTCGGCGGGTGATTTCGCGACGTACTCCGTGCCTGTCATCCCGCCTGCGCCCGGTCTGTTCTCGATGACGACGGGTCGTCCATATGCGGCTATCAGCTTTTGCGCTACGAGCCGCGCAACCGGCTCCACACTGCCGCCGGCCTGGAACGGCACAACGATTCGGAGCGGTTTGGCAGGATAGGTCTGCGCGGACGCAATGCCCGGCAGGAGCACGGTCAGCGTTGCCACGAGCGCGCGTTTCGTCCAAATGCTGAGAGCGCGCGCACAGTGCGACGCGTGCAAGCTAGAATCGAAGAGTCTGGAATTCATAGAGGTGAGTTGTCGTGAAGAATCCGCGTTTGAGTGGTTATATCGCAAGTGCGCTCGTTCCGTATAACTCGGATCTGAGCATCAACGAGCACGAATATGTAAAGCATCTGAAGGAAATCAGCAAGGCGGAGCGCTTGTGCGCCGTGTATGTCAATGCGCTAGTCGGCGAAGTCTATTCGCTCGAACCGCACGAGCGCGGTCGATTGCTCACGCTCGCGAGAGAAACAGTGCCCCGCGAGATCCCGATCATGTCGGGTGTGATCGGCAATCGCATGTCAGAGCTCGTCCAGGCGGCGCACGAGGCGAAAGAAGCCGGCGCGGACATCATCGAAGTCATGCCGCCGTTCGACGTCCTGTGGCTCAGAAGGCTCATGGAGCGGGACGACGCGCCCTACAAGTTCTTCAAAGAGTTCGCCAGGGAAGTGAAGATGCCGATATCGGTCTTCAAGTACACGGCGGAGCGCGGCCTCGCATATTCGAACGAAGCGCTGGTCAAAATGGCGGACGACATCGAAGAAATCGTTGCCATGAAGACATCGTGTCTTACGTGCGCCGACTACTACCAGGTCTGGAACAGGCTCAAAGGTAAGCTCTCCATCTTCGTGACCGGTGGAGACACCGTCGACATGCTCGGCATGATGATGATTGGTTCCGACGGCGCGCAGGCCGGGATCATTGCGCTTGGCCGGGAGAACTGGACCCGCTTCATCGGGCACTGCCTCGACGGCAAATACACGGAAGCGAGAAACATCTACATCGAGAAGTGCGCGCCGATCGCGGACTTCGTTTTCGGCGCACCGTTGCGGATGACACGGCCTCATCGATCCGCCTCGACGACTGCGCTCGTCAAAGAGGCGCTCGTTGCGAT
>JAQGNH010000424.1 GCA_028291945.1 Betaproteobacteria bacterium | reverse complement strand
CAAGCCTGCCCGCACGAGTAATGGCCACCACGTTTGCCCACCGCGTAGCGAGCCCAAGTTCGACTAGTCGCTCTGCGGGCTCCGCAGATCTTATGAGCGCAGAAGCTGCGCATTAGTCAGATCTTCCCTACAGACGAGCGCAGCTCGACCAGATACCATCGCGCGCTTTGTGCGGGCGTGATCAGTGGAGAAATGGCATTTCACCAGGGAACCAGACCATAGAGGTGGTTACTCCTGGCGCTGGCAACGCACCATCAACGGTGCCGGCGTCGACAAATCGCGGGCCGCTTACGCGACGTTGTGGGCATGCGTGAGGAACGCGACGCGAGCCGGATTCGACGCTAGTGCAATGCCGCCGTCGGTCTCAGGGGGCAGCTTCGTTGTAGACATCGCGAATCCGCGTAAGGACATCTAGGCAGGCAGCGCTCTCGCGCAACAAAAAAGACCGCCGACGAATGGCTACGCAGCCTTGCGCGCTTCGCGAGCTTGGCGCTTCGCGTGGAGGCTTTCGACGATACGCCGAACGCGGCGGCGCGTAGCCTCATCCAAGTTCGTTTTCGTTAGCGCTTTGGTGAGCCGACGCTTCTGATGCGTCATGTCTGTTCTCCGTGTCTGGGTTCGCCTAAGAATAGATGACGCTTTCGCGTCCATTCCAGCTCCGCCTCAAGCTCTAAAAGGGCTTTGGCGAGTCTCAGCTCGTCGTCTGACGCACTGAATTTGTCGTGCTCGCAGACACCGATGATCCCGCGAGCGAGCGCGAGAGTTGCCTTGTTCATATGAAGCGTGCTCCCCCTGTGTTCAGCACCTCCAAATTAAGCCGCAGGGGAATTCAGCGCACAGGCAGAGCGCCCGGTTTCCGTGCGAAAAGTCGCACCGCCGGGGCACCGATGATCGTCGGCTAAAAAAGAAAAGGCCCGCCGAGCAGCTCTGGCTCTTGCGCTTAGCGAGCGCAACACCGTGTGACAAGCTGTCGAGCTTGTTAGGACGCATCGCCGCGCAGAGAACCGCGTCAGTGTCGATACCCCATTTGCCTGAACAAGCTTCACCGCATCTGGCGAAACACATTCGGCCTTTCGGGTAAAAATGCGCGTCGAATTTACTTACGCCGCGCGGCAGACTCAATGAGATTCTCGCAGCAGATCAGCAGCTAACACGCGCTGGTATGCTAAGTGCATACGCGCCTCGCTTTCACAAACAGAAGAACGGGAAGTGCATAATGAAAGCGATATGCGGACTACTGGCGGGTGCTGTGCTTGCATTCTCTGCGCCTGCACAAAGCACGCTCATTGGGGATACCGTGACCTGCAGCCTCAGCGCAGATATTACTTGCAACACATCGAGCGCTATCGTCGGCCCCGGTCGGGAATTCACGATTAATTTCGGATCAGCAGCACCGGCGGTTTTGGATGTGGACATCGGCGCGTCATCAATCGCAATAACTCTGAATCCTCGCTGGATCGCGGCGGGTTTTTTCTCGTCTCCCTCCCAAGTGCTCGTTTTGGGAAGTCTCGATGATTCCGCTGGCCCCATCGTCGGGATAGCTAACTTCACGACGTTCAATACCGTCGCCATCACGGCATCAGACGTTTCGGTGACCGCACACTCGGTGAGTTTCACGTTTGATGGTTCGAGCTGGAATTCCGGCGCAAGTGCCAGCTTTGATCTTGTGATTAGACCTAGCGCTGTGCCGGAACCTGCATCTCTCGCGCTGCTCGGCATCGGCCTCACTGCTTTCGGTGTGACGCGCAGGCGCAAGAAAGCGGCTGGATGAGCCGGTATCAATAGACGTAAAAAGCCGCAGAGCACTGCGTTGTAGGCGTTTGCAGTGCCTCAAGGCGTTCAATTCGGCAGCGTATGTTCATGGTGTTTCTCCGTTATTGGATGCCCGCAACGCCCCGCGCCGCGATGATGCGAGCCAAGAGTTTCGAAGGCATCTTGGCGCGTTGTGCTTCCAGCGCAGCTGTTGAGGTGTGAGGGGTGTTCCGGCTCGCGGGCGGCGATGATCCTCCAAGGCAATATCCGTGTTCGATGTACCGACACGCCCTTGAGCTTGCGCAGCGGGTCGGCAACGCTGGTCTAGAGCGTCATGTTCGCTAGCAGCGCTGCGAGCGTCCTCGAGATTGCGGATCTGCGCCTGACGGTCGGTCAGCCCAGCATCGATCTGCGACAGCGCCTTCTTGAGCGCGGGGTCGCGCGGAATTCGAGGGGGGCGCAGGGCTGTATGCCTGCGGCGTGTAGAGGCGGCTATGCATATCGCTGAATCGGCGCGATAAGCGGATTTCTACGGAAGTACAAGAAAAACAAAGCCCTGTTACGGGGCTTTGTCTGTGAATCAACAAGGCTTTCTGGAGTACTGCGGAGACTTCGGAGAAACCTCGGATTTGAGGGGTTGGCGGAGTGGACGGGACTCGAACCCGCGACCCCCGGCGTGACAGGCCGGTATTCTAACCAACTGAACTACCACTCCAACTTCAACAATGATGAATGCGAAATGATGAATTAAAAGCGGTTCTATCTTCCACATTCAGCACTTAAACGACTGGTGGGTGCTGAGAGGCTCGAACTCCCGACATTCGCCTTGTAAGGGCGACGCTCTACCAACTGAGCTAAGCACCCGAAGGGGCGGAATTGTAGCGCAAGACCCCTGCTATTTCCAACAGCACTGAGAACGGCTGTTACCGAGCACGCCGTCATGCTGGCGCGCACCAGCATCCACTCGGATTCTGGTTTTCACCAGAATGACGGCCATGTCATTTCGGGCTATTGAGCTCAGGCTAATGCTTTACCGTCGCTGGCGCGGGCGTTTCAGCAGTTGGAGGAAGCGCCGCCGGATCCGGTTGGTCAGGCAACGCTTCGGGCATGCGCTCGAGTGCCATCTCGAGGACCTGATCGATCCACTTGACCGGATGGATATCGAGACGGTTCTTGACGTTGTCGGGGATCTCGGCGAGGTCTTTCACATTCTCTTCCGGGATCAACACCGTCTTGATACCACCGCGATGCGCTGCAAGGAGTTTCTCCTTGAGGCCACCGATCTGCAGTACTTCGCCGCGTAGCGTGATTTCGCCGGTCATCGCGACATCAGCCTTCACCGGAATACCAGTCAGCGTCGAGACCATCGCCAGGCAGAGTCCGATACCCGCGCTCGGCCCGTCTTTCGGCGTCGCACCTTCCGGCAGATGGATATGGATGTCATTCTTTTGATAGAAGTCGTCCGGTATCCCAAGACGGCGGGAGCGGGCACGCACGACTGACAACGCAGCCTGCACCGATTCCTGCATGACTTCGCCGAGCTTGCCGGTCGTCGTCATTTTGCCTTTGCCGGTCATGGTGGCAGCTTCGATCGTCAGTAATTCGCCGCCCACTTCCGTCCACGCGAGGCCGTTCACCTGCCCCACCTGGTTTTTCTTCTCGGCCATGCCGAAGCTGTATCGGCGCACGCCCAGATATTTATCGAGGTTGCGAGAGCTGACCGTCACTTTGCGGTTCTCGCCCGCCTTGACGAGCTCTTTCACCACCTTGCGGCAGATCTTGGAAATCTCGCGCTCGAGACTGCGCACACCGGCTTCCCGAGTGAAATACCGGACGACGTCGCGCAGCGCACTCTCGGATACTGTCAGCTCGTCGGACTTCAGCCCATGGTTCTTCATCAGCTTGCGCAGCAAATGGCGCTGCGCGATGTTGACCTTCTCGTCTTCCGTATAACCCGAGAGCCGAATCACTTCCATCCGGTCAAGCAGCGCCGGCGGTATGTTGAGCGTATTCGCAGTCGCGACGAACATCACGTCCGACAAGTCGTACTCGACTTCGACGTAATGATCGACGAACGTGTGGTTCTGCTCCGGATCGAGCACTTCCAGCAGCGCGCTCGCGGGATCACCGCGGAAATCCATACCCATCTTGTCGACTTCGTCGAGCAGGAAGAGCGGATTGCGCACGCCGACCTTGGTCATGTTCTGCAGGATCTTGCCGGGCATGGAGCCGATATAGGTCCGGCGATGGCCGCGAATTTCCGCTTCGTCGCGCACGCCGCCGAGCGACATCCGAACGAACTTGCGGTTGGTCGAGCGCGCGATCGACTGGCCGAGCGAAGTCTTGCCTACGCCGGGCGCGCCGACGAGACACAGAATGGGCGCCTTGAGCTTCTCAACGCGCTGCTGCACGGCGAGATATTCGACGATGCGCTCTTTCACCTTCTCGAGGCCATAGTGATCCTCGTCGAGCACTTTCTCGGCAAGGCCGAGATCCGTGCTGATCTTGCTTTTCTTGCGCCACGGCAGCGATACGATCGAGTCGATATAGTTGCGCACGACCGTCGCTT
>JAQGNH010000372.1 GCA_028291945.1 Betaproteobacteria bacterium | reverse complement strand
TTCCCACCGGGCGGCGGCAACGACATCCTGGCGCGCGCGGTCGGTCAGCGTCTGGCGGAGTCGCTCGGTCAGCAAATCATCATCGACAATCGCGGTGGTGCCGGCGGCATGATCGGCGGGCAGATTGCTGCGAGCTCTGCTGCGGACGGCTACACACTCTTTCTCGGAAGCATGGGAAGCCTCGCGCACAATCCTGCGCTGCGGCCAAATCTGCCATACAGCCCCACTCGTGATTTCGCTGGGGTATCTCTGCTTGCGACGTCCCCTTTCATTCTCGTGGTATACCCAGGCGTCGCGGCGCGGTCGGTGCAGGAGCTCATCGCGATCGCGCGCGCAAAGCCCGGCACACTTAATTACGGCTCCGCAGGCGCCGGCTCGTCGCTCCACATGACCGGCGAGTTCTTCAAGCACACTGCGGGGGTCAACATCGTGCACGTCGCGTACAAGGGCACGGCACAGGCCCTGACCGACCTCATGACCGGTCAGGTGCAGATGGTGTTCAGTACCATGCCACCGCCGCTGCCGCACGTGAAGAGCGGCAGGCTGCGCGCGCTCGGTGTGACGAGCCTGATGCGCGCGAAAGCGGTCCCGGATGTTCCGACGATAGCCGAGTCGGGACTGCCCGGTTTCGAAGTGGAGAACTGGCAAGGAATCGTCGTGCCCGCAACAACTCCTCACGCTATTGTCGACCGTCTGAACCGCGAGATCATCAAAGTGCTCGCACTGTCTCCGATGACCGACGTGCTGGCTGCGCAAGGACTCGATCCCGCGGGCGATACACCGGCTCAATTCGATAAGTTGATCCGCAACGAAATCGCCAAGTGGCGCAAGCTCGTACAGGCAGCGCGAATTACGGTCGAATGACATTGATGTGCCGAATCGATGGTGACGCGTAACGCGTCAGAGGGACATCATCGAATGAGTTTAGTCTTTACAACATAAGCTCCAGAGCCATTCCTTTATGGGGCATCAACTCTCAGAGAACAAGAAATGAAATTCAGCAACTTCCTCTTTCCCGCATCGATGGATCCGGGCAAAGATCAGCAGGTGATCGACGAAACGCTGCGCGAGGCGCACCTCTGCGATGAGCTCGGAATGGAAATGCTGTGGCTTGCAGAGCATCACTTCGATGGCATCTGCGCCTACGTCGATCCTGTCACGTTCGCTGCGGCGCTCGCGGCAAGCACGAAACAGATCCATATCGGGTTCGCGGTCGCGCAGATGTCATTGCACCATCCGATCCGCATGGCCGAGCAGATGGCGCTGATCGACAACATCAGCAAAGGCCGCCTCGTCGTCGGGCTCGGACGCGGCACTGCGTACAACATTTACGATTATCAGGGTTACGGTATCGATCCCGCTGAAGCGTACGAGCGCTTGATCGAGGCCGAGGAGCTCATGATAAAAGCATGGACCACCGAAAACCTCGAACACGACGGGAAGTTCTGGAAGCTGCGGCTGCCGCTTCTGCGTCCGCGCCCCTATACCAAGCCGCATCCCTTCATGATCCGCGCCTGCGCGAGTGAGGCAGCGATGCTCGACATGGCGCGCGCCGGACGGCCATTCCTGATGAACATACAGACGAATGAAGTCACCAGACAGCGCATGGACCTGTATCGCAAGACGATGCGCGAGTCAGGTTTCGACGAAAAAACGATTGCCCGCAATGTCGATGATACGTGGGTATGGCGCAACATCTTCGTGGCCGAGACAGATGCGGAAGCCGAACGTCTCGCTCTCGACGCCTTCAGGACCCAGCAGGAGTTCCGCCAGGCAATGCGCAAGAAGGTCTATGAAGAGCAGGGCCTCCTGCTCAAGCAGGAAAGCGGGCCGGTCGCGCGCAATCAGGTGCAGCACTCTCTCTTGTGTGGGTCACCGGAGACGGTTTGCGAAGCGATCGCGGAGATCGACGAGATTGGTGTCGGTGGGCTCATTCTCGTTTTCCGCCTGGGTCCCATGCCTTATGAAGTGGCGGCGAACAGCATACGGCTGTTCATGAGCAAGGTCGCACCGCAGTTCCGTCCGAAGGCGCCCTGAACCTGGGTCGGGACGCTTCGGCATGGCGATTGCTGAGCCGAAGTGGCAATACCTACTCAGGAGATCTAGATGAAAATCATCGTAATGGCTGTGGCAGTCGCCGCTGTATTGAGCGGGTGTGTTTCGCGCACCTATGAAAAAGAAACCGTGACGGAACCGCGCTCTGGCGGCACCGTGGTCGTTCCACAGGGTGCGACTGCGCCCTCGGGCACGACCGTCGTCGTTCCGCAATCTCCCCCTGCACGTTCGAACGACACGACCGTCATCGTTCCGCGGTAACTGGCAAGTCGGGTCCCGTCGCGAGACGGCGACCCCTGCCGGCACCTTGGCGCGCGTTAGGACTCACTCCGGGCCCGGCGCGTTGTCTTACCATAGCTCCCCTTTATTAATGTAGCGGGTGCCTGACCGTGCGCTCGTCGCAGTCGCGGCGCAGAACCCCGTCATAACGCGTTCCTGCTCTACGCACGCAGTTGAGTTCTATGTTTTGAACCGCCTGAACAGCGACTCGAACGGCAACCTGTACGTAACGGTAGCGCAGGACGGCAACCCCTCCAGAAGTTCGTGTTCAAGGGTTACGCAAATGCCGACCATCGCTAAAGAAACGCGTGTGCAATCAAAAATGACAGAGGCCCCTTCCGGGGCCTCGTCGCGCAGTTCTTTAAAGACCAGCGGTCACTTGCCGTAGTCCTGCTCCAGATTGGGCCGCTCCTGATCGCGTATGTTGTACGTGTACGACTGTCCCGTGTCGGTCAGCGTGATCTTTCGCAGAGCGCCGCCTTTCGTGCCATCTCGAAGGGGATGGATATCAGCGGTGACCTTATCGCCGGGCTTGACGATGGTACGGGTCCAGCCCGAACGAACGAGATTTCCCGGGCTGGTCAACTCGATCACCCACAGCCCGGGCGCGGCGCCTTGGCCAGCCGAGTTGTCGATGAAGATTGCGACATGGGGATTCGTCCAGTGCAGCTCTTTGACCGTGCCGACGAGCGGCAACGTCTTCTCCCTGTCGAACATTGTCGTCGAGTGATGCGCGGCAACCGGGTATGTTGCAGCCGCCAGACCGAGCAAGGTAGAAAGCGCGGCGACTTTCGTGAGCGAAGATTTCATTGGGCCTCCTGCAGACGATCACTTGGGTGGAACCCGATTACCACCGACATCGTGGGGAACCGGAATATATATAGCATAGCCGTCCTTGTCGACCCCGGGCTTGAAATAACCCTCGAGGCAGACGCCTTCGACCACATCGTACAACCGTGCGCGCTGCCTGAAAAAAATGCGCGTGGTTTTCCAAGGCTTAATCATGACCTTCGGCGCTGTGATCTCGAGATCGACATGCAGGATGTCTTTGTCTGCGAGATAGAAGCGCTCCGTGATGTGCATGTCCCCGTTGTTGGGCACGCCCGCCGCTTCGCTGACCGCGACGTACGCTTGCGGAACAACCCCGATCGTATCGACGACAAGCGCATTGCCGTCCCATTTACCGATCGAGTGCCCGTGGAAAGTCGGATCGGGATCGGCCGGGTGCGGCCGCCCGTCTGTATAGATGCGCCGCAGGCGGTTGCCATCGGACTCGCCCAGCAGCGTCACACGTCCCGGCGTGAACAAAACCTCCATCGAGTTGTGCGTGACGAGCATCCACGCCGGCATCCCCTCAGGTAGGCAATTGACGAAAAGAGGCGGCGGCCGCCCTGCCCGCTCTTCCGCGAGCTGCCATTTGACGAGCTCGGCAGCTTTGGAATTCCACGGCGGCATGTTCGTCTTCACCTGCGCATCCTGATCCGTGATCTTCGGGTTCCAGACGCCGCTCCAGTCGGGCAGCTTCGCCAGTTCTGCCCAGTCTTTTGCGGTGGGAGGGGGATTGATTACGGGTTTCTGTTTTTCCGCGGAATGCGCCGCGAGACCCACGCACGCCAGCATTGCAAGCAAGATTGCGCTAAGCCAAAGTCTCATGTGTTCCCCTTTCGAATTGGTGTAACCGCAAACATTCCCACACGAAGTATCCCGAGCGCAGTTATGCGTCGCTAGATAGAAACTTTGATGGTGCTTCATCAGCCCGCAGCACCGACAGTCGGATGTAGCGTAAACCCGATCCACCGGCCGAATGCCACCACCGCGACCCACAGACAGAGCGAGCACACACCCGCGATCTTCGCCGGCAGCGGCGTTGAATGCGGAGTGCTTCCCCACCGCTCCACATCACGGCCGATCAACACATGAAAAAGGACCATGTTGGTGCCGGCGAGCAGCAGCAGAATCATCTTGCCGAGAAAGAAGAAGTTGTGGCCATAGGTGGCTGCCTTCGACATGAAGAGCAACGCCCCCGTGACAGCCGCGACTGCGAACGCCACCCACGTACACGGCAATACGTCTTTCGTGAGGCGTGAAACGGCGTGATCGCGTGAGGCAAACCCGATGAGGCGCAGATCGACGATGGCAATGGAGCCGACCACGAGCGTAATAGCGAGCACATGAATACATTCGATCCACGGAAACAACGACTCACCTTCTGCGATCGCCTGCGCAACCGGTGTTGCCTCCAGCCATCGTAATATCGCGTCAGCCTGCATCGGGTTGATTCCTTAAAAGTACGCGATCCAGCGACCCGCGAGAACGATGCTGACCCACACCATGAACGACACGAGCGCAAGAACGACCGCCGCGATGCGATGCGCACCGGACACGTGCCAGAACACGGGATTTTTCTTTAGGGGTGCCTGGTAACCGAGTGTGATCGCAATCGCGCTGAGCACGAGCGCCATTTTCAGCTGGAACACCGGATTTTCGAGCGATCGTACGGGCTCACCGACGATCATGATCACGCCGGTCACGAGCAACACCGGCAGTGCCCACCAGATCACGGGCAGGAAGCGCCCGGAAAAAGCATTCAATTGCTGATCTCGACCTACGAGCCCGACTAAACGCAGGTTGATCATGAGCACTGACGCCATGACTGCGGCAATAGCGAGTATGTGAATTGTCTGGACCGCGGGAACGATCCAGTCGACGGTTTGTATCGTCTGACTCATCGGCGTGTGTTCGAGCCACGCGCATAACTGATCGAGCGCTTTCGTCCTCATTTGTCAGGCCAGTGAGCCCAGCCGCGTTGAGGCGCAACAATCGCCATGCGAACCGATGATGCTGCCGAATTAAGATGACTCGCATAGAGCTGGTGGCACCCTTTGCACACGGTATAGATCTCGCCACCCGCAGCGAAAACAGCATCCTTGTCCTTGGCTTCTGCGGCTTTGAGCGCGGCGCTTCCGGTCTTGATCAGGCCGCGCGCCCCGCCCATCCAGTCCTTCTGATCGCGGGCGCGGCCTTCGAGCATGAGCATGTTTCCGGCTTCGATCAACGTTGCCGACGCATTGCGGACCGCGGCCCACTGCTCGTCGGTTTGCGGTGCGATCTCTTTCGTACCGGCCTCGGTGGTGATGGATTTGACGGAGTCCCAGATCACATCGGCAGCAGGATCGATCACCCATTGCATTACCTGCTTCAACTCGAGGACGGGCGTGACGGAGCGGGATGCAGGCGCGGGCGGCGGAGGAGGACTGCAGCCGAAAACGACGAGCAGAGCAGCCGAAATGAATAAAGCGAACGCTCGCATCAAGCGCCTTTAAGGTGGCGT
>JAQGNH010000354.1 GCA_028291945.1 Betaproteobacteria bacterium | reverse complement strand
GGTCGTCGATCCGACCACGCCGAAAATGTACTCGACACCTTCCGCCCTGAGCGCTTCGATTATTGCCAGCCCCGCTTTGATCTGTGCCATGGCTCGTCCTTTGTGTCGTTACGCAAACCCATCGAGTAAACCGCTGAGGCGTAGGTACTACAGTCATGCTACTACAAGAGAATTATTGCTAACATCCGGTTCGGATCTGAGCCACCGGACGCAATGAAGTAGTGAAGAGCGAGATCGTAGGTTTTTCCGACGTCGGCTACGACGAAGCCCTGCGCCGGGCGCGCGAGCTGATACCGTTCCTGCGCGAGCAGGCGCCGAAATGCGAGGAGGCCCGCAAGCTCACGCCCGAAGTGATCGGCGCTCTCAATCGCACCGGCCTGCTGCGCTATCTGCAGCCCAAAGTCTGGGGCGGCATGGAGCTGCCGTTCGTCTCCTACTTCGACGTTCCCGAGATGCTCTCGCGCGGCGACATCGCCGTGGGCTGGGTCGTCGCGAATCTGGCCTCGCATCACCGCAACCTCGTGTGGTGGAACCCTAAAGCGCAAGAAGAAGTGTGGGGCTCCAACCCGGACGCCGGCATTGCATCCGGCATCGCTTTCCAGCAGGGACGAAGCGTCCCTGCCGCGGGCGGCATCCTGCTCACCGGCCAGTGGAACTTCTCTTCCGGCACCGATCATTCCGAATGGACGCTGCTCGCCAGCATGTTGCGTGAAGGCGACCAGACGATCGATTACGTGATGTCTCTCGTACATCGCTCACAGTACGAAGTTCTCGACGACTGGCAGACGCTCGGCATGCGCGCGACGAGCAGCAAGACCGTCCGATGCAAAGATGCGTTCGTACCGGAGCACCGCGTCAACTCGATGTACCTCGCCAAGCCGGGTCACTCGTGGCCGGGCTTGCAGGTGCATCGCAACCCGCACTACCGCCTTCCGACCTCGGCGCTCGGCGGCCACTGTATCGGCGGCTGCATGGTGGGCAACGCGCGCGCGGCGCTGGAAGCGTCGATCGACCTGGTGAAGGCCCGCAGCACCAGTTACACCGCTGCGAAGATGCGCGATTTCCAGACGGTGCAACTGCGCATCGCTGCCGCGGCTGCAAAAATCGATGCGGCGGCGCTGCTCATGCGCAACGACTGTCTCGATGCGCAGCGCACGGTCGAAGAGGGCGGCATGCCGGACATCGAGACCAAGCTGCGCTACAAGCGCAACTGCGCCCAAGGTGTGAAGCTATGCGTGGAATCGGTCGACTCGCTGCACGAGATGGCGGGAGCCCAGGGCATCTACGACAAGTATCCGCTGCAGCGCATGTTCCGCGACATGCGTGCAGCAGCAGGGCATTTCAGCTTCAGCGTCGATGCGCAACTGCCGCCGTGGGGTCTGGTGGCGCTTGGCGGCGAGTTCAGGAGCCCGACGTTGTAGATCTGGACATCCCTACAGTGCGCACGACACAGTCGAGCGTATCGCTGATCACTCGAGATTGATGCCGGACGTCCTGATGAATTTCGCCCACTGCTCGTAGTGACTTACCAAGTCGGAATGCGCCCCATTCCGAAAAGGAAAGCAGCTTCCGGTAATACCGCGCGCCACGGCCGGCTCACAATTTAAGGCTAACTGAAAGGAGTCAGCAACATGGCCGCGCAAAAGCAGCAGCAAGATCGGAAACAAGACCAGAAACAAGACCAGAAACAAGACACGCAACAAAATCAGCAGCAGGTCCTGAAGCACTGCAAGGTGGCGATACTCGCCACGAATGGATTCGAGCAGGTTGAGCTACTGGAGCCACGCAAGGCGCTCGACCAGGCGGGTGCGCAGACACGCGTGGTCTCGCTGAAGAGCGGCCGCATTCGCGGCTGGAACTTCACCGAGTGGGGCGACGAGGTTGCGGTCGACGCGACGCTCGACGACGCGAAGCCCGACGACTTCGATGCGCTGATGCTGCCCGGTGGCGTCATGAACCCGGACACGCTGCGCATGAATCCGCCCGCGGTCGAATTCGTGAGAGCATTCTTCGATGCCGGCAAGCCGGTCGCGGCGATCTGCCATGCACCGTGGACGATCATCGAGGCCGACTGCGCCGCCGGCCGGCGCATCGCCTCCTGGCCTTCGCTGAAGACCGATCTGCGCAATGCCGGCGCCGAGTGGGTGGACGAGGAGGTCTGCATCGACGGCAACCTCGTGTCGAGCCGCAAGCCCGACGACATTCCCGCTTTCAGCCGCGAAGCCATCAAGCTGTTCGCCAATCCTCCCGAGGTGAGCACCGAACCGCAGGAGGACGAAGACGTGGCAACCGACGCGAGCTGCGCCTTGTTCGTCCGCCTCGAGGCGAAGCCGGGCAGGGAAGCCGACGTCGAAAACTTTCTGCGCGAGGGGCTGACGCTCGTCGAGGACGAACCGGGCACAACCGCGTGGTTCGGCGTGCGCATCGGAGATTCGACGTTTGCCATCTTCGATACTTTCCCCGACGAGTCGGGCCGGCAGGCGCATCTCTCCGGGCGCGTGGCTGAAGCGCTGCAAGCGCAGGCACCGGACCTATTGGCCAGCGCCCCCGTGATGGAACGGAGCGATGTCCTCGCCTCCAAGCTGCCTGGACATCAGGAAAGTCGTGCTCGCGTCTAGGCTGTCCCGAAAGTTCGATCTATAAAAGTCGTCATTCCGGACCGGTCTGTACCGCAGACGCGATCCGGAATCTCAGGTTAATAGGACTCCCCTCTGAAGCGGGGTGGAGCTCTTCGACTCCGCCTTCATCCTTTTCCGCTCGTCCTGAGCCCACTAAGCGCCACCGTTGGGCGGCGCATGGCGAAGCAACCCAACCTGTCATCGCGAGGCGGCTGCAGGGCCGCCGTGGCGATCTCGTGGCGCACGGGTTTTCGTTCGCAACGGGATTGGTTCGGACCGCGTCCTTTCCATGAACAACAGGCCTCGTCATCCTGGACCGCGCGCGAGCGCGAGGTGATCCAGGCCATTGAAAACGGGTATGCGCCTAAGGTCGGTTGCCCCTATCCTACCTTCCCCCGAGACGGGGGAAGGGGATACTGGATGTGCGTGCTGTGCACCTCCAGAATGACGACCTTTCGTTCAGGGGACGTGTGCAGTTTCGAACCGAAACAGGCGGCTAGCAATGACACTGTTTTTGTTGAAAGCGTCCCCACCTGCCAGATTCGCAGGGAACGCCGATCTCTTCGGGCGTCCAAAGCGCGCGGTATCTGCCGGTGCGGTAGCCGTAAAATTTCATGTCGCTGCTGGATGCCGAATGCGGGTTCAGTGATTATCACGTCCGCAAACCATGCGCGATCGTATGCGTTTACGCGCATCGACGGAGTTGATCCAGCACTGTGCGTATACCGGCGTTAGTTTAAATTGCCTTCGGGAAACGATGAGGGACTGACATGAGTTCTGTAAATATTCGGCAAATACTGGCCGGGCGTTCCCCGAAGAATGGTCCGGTGAAAGTGAAAGGTTGGATCCGCACGCGCCGCGATTCGAAGGCGGGCTTCTCATTCCTCAATGTTTCCGATGGGTCCGGCTTTCACCCGCTGCAGGTCGTGGCTTCGGCCACGCTTCCAAATTACACAGACGAGGTGTTGCGACTGACCGCGGGCTGCGCGGTCGAGGCCACTGGCGAAATCGTGCCCTCCTCCGGTAAAGGGCAGCCGTTTGAAATGCAGGCGCAAGAGATAAAAGTAGTCGGGTGGGTGGACGATCCCGACCGCTATCCGATCCAGCCCAAGGCGCACACGATGGAGTTCTTAAGGGACGTCGCTCATCTCCGGCCAAGAACGAACGTGATCTCTGCTGTCGCCCGCGTGCGGCACACGCTGGCGCAGGCCATCCATCGCTTCTTTCACGAGCGCAACTTCGTCTGGGTAAACACGCCAATCATCACCGCATCGGATGCCGAGGGTGCTGGTGCCCTATTTCGCGTGTCTACGCTCGACGTCATGAATCTGCCCCGCGACGAGAAGGGTCGGGTGGATTTCAGCCAGGATTTCTTCGGCCGGGAGGCGTTTCTCACCGTGTCGGGGCAGCTCAACATCGAGGCGTACTGCCTCGCGCTCACCAACGTCTATACATTCGGACCCACATTCCGTGCGGAGAATTCGAACACGAGCCGTCACCTGGCTGAATTCTGGATGGTCGAGCCGGAAATTGCTTTTGCGGACCTCGCTGACAATGCGGCGCTGGCGGAAGACTTGATCAAATATATATTCAGCGCAGTGTTGGCGGAGCGGCAAGACGACATGGCGTTCTTCGATGAGCGAATTCAAAAGGGCGCGGTCACCCGCCTTGAAACGATCGTGAGCTCGGAATTCGTACGCATGGACTACACCGAAGCCATTCGTATCCTGGAATCAGCGAAACAGAAGTTCGAATTCCCGGTTGCATGGGGCGTAGATTTGCAGTCGGAGCACGAGCGTTATCTCACCGAGCAGCACGTTGGCAAGCCGGTAGTCCTCATGAATTACCCGAAAGACATCAAGGCGTTCTACATGCGCCTCAACGACGATGGGCGGACAGTCGCAGCCATGGATGTGTTGGTGCCGGCTATCGGAGAGATTGTCGGAGGAAGCCAGCGCGAGGAGCGGCTCGAAGTGCTGGATCAGCGTATGGGTGAGAGCCAACTCAACCTGGACGCATACGGGTGGTATAGAGATCTGCGACGTTACGGCACAGTACCGCACGCGGGCTTCGGGTTGGGTTTCGAGAGGGCTCTCGCTTACGTCACGGGCCTCAGCAATGTCCGCGACGTGATTCCATTTCCGCGCACGCCGGGTAACGCCAAGTTCTAGAGCCGTAGTTTGGAGTCTCTCTCTGTGAGGGGTAAGCCCTGCACTGGCGAGCAAAAAATACGCCTACAAAAAACAACAGGAACTGCACGAGCGCCAGCATCTCTAACGTGTATCGAGCAGACCGGGCGCGGATTGTTTGTTGCTTTTACCCGACAAGTTTGCGTGCCTGATCTGGATGTCATATGGAGGGACGTATGGAGTCGAAACTTGCAACGGCGCTGTTTCTCACTGGCGCACTTGTAATGCCACTGGCAAGCCATGCCGATACGCCTAACACCTCATCCACCAAGGAAAGCGTGAAGGAGCACGTAAGCGACGCCTGGATTACGAGCAAGATAAAAGGAGATTACGCGAAGGACAAAACGGTCAGCGCGATGAGAATTCACGTCGATACCGACAAGGGCGTCGTGAAGCTTACCGGCAATGCCAAAAATCAGGACGAAGTGGATAGAGCCGTCACGCTCGCGCAAAACACGAAGGGCGTGGTTTCGGTCAAGAACGAGCTTCAAGTAGGAACCACCACGGCCCGCTACAAATAGTCGAGGCAGAGTCGTTGTGAGAAGGGGCGGCGTCAGGCCGCCCTTTTTCACGTCAGATGCTTTCGTATGCCAAGGTGCTATTCGCGCTTGCGGAAACGTGGGTGCGACCTTTAATCCCCGCCGCCGAATTGCGATCGACCGAGTGAAGGGGCAACATGCTTTGGCAACCGCTACGCCGCGCCGAGCGCGTGAAGAGTGGGATTGATTTACCATCGGCTGCATAACGTAGCGAACCTGCATTGAGGAGTGGGTATGATCGGAGACCGAGCAGGACAGGTCCGAGCGTCGGATAACTCGACAGCGGCGAGTCTTCCCGTCGAGCAAGAAGATGCGATTATCGCGGCGCCGTCGACCGGCGCTGAATTCAACACCGTTCGGCCTCGCCTGATTCCGATGGCGTGCTTTAAGCTCGAAGACAGTAACTTCGAGTTCGACTCCTCGTTCATAACGATCCTGACGTTCGACGCCGGTCCGCTGAAAGATCTCCTCGACGCACATCGCGGCGCCAAGATGTCGATTTTCGGCCACGCCGATCCGTCAGGCCGCGACGAGTACAACAAGACGCTGAGTGGCCGTCGGGCGCAGGCCACCTTCGGCTTGCTGGTGCGGGACGTGTCGCTGTGGGAGGACCTCTATTTCCATCATGACAAGTTCAGTGGCAAGGACGAATGGGGCGTGCGATCCATTCAGCTCATGTTGGATCAGGTGGGTCCATCGAAAGCTGGCAATATTTCGGGCGCGCTGGACGACCAGACGAAGAACGCCCTGAAGGAATTCGAGACGCAGGAGGGTCTCGCTCAAAAGGGATTCGACGCACGCCGCGAGGTGGCTCCTGCCACGTTCCGTCGGCTTGCGGCGCTCTATATGGATTTCATATGCACCGACGATGCATCCCGCGATTTCCGACTCACGCGTGATGATTTCCTCGCGCGCGGCACCGGAAAAGACGGCAAAGGCGATTTTCAGGGATGCAGCGAGTTCAATCCGCTGTTGCTATTCGCGCAGACCGAGCGGGCGCGTCTCGACCGCGAGGCAAATCATCCTGAACGCAACATCAGGAATCAGCCTAATCGTCGGGTGATGATCCTGCTGTTTCGCCCGGGCTCGCTGGTCGATCCAGCCAAGTGGCCCTGTCCAACCGTGAAGGAGGGCGTGGGTGGCTGCAAGAAGCGGTTTTTTTCGGATGGAGAGAAGCGGCGTCAGAACACGTCGGACGAGCGCACGTTCGCCAAAAACAAGGACACATTCGCGTGCCGATTTTACGATCGATTGTCCAACACGTCGCCGTGCGAATCGATCCTTGCACTCGGCCTGGGTAATTTCGACGCAACGTCGGTGGAGCCCGTGCCCGGTGACGCGCAGGATAACCCCGAGTCGAATTCTGAAGTGTTCAACGGCGTGAGTCCGCGCACCGATCCGCCGCTTCCGGCGAAACGACGTGGCTAACGCCGCTGCAGATGCGCTCCCGCTCTCGCCCGACGGTATCGTCGTAGTGGGAGAAAAGCTCTCGCTCTTCGTTGAAGCGGAACAGTTCTTTTCGCCGCAGGTGACAGTGACGTTCAGGGCATTCTTCACCGACTCGAGCGGTGCCGATAAGGAGCTCACATTCACTGAATCGCTCGTCGCGGCGAACGCCCCGCCACGCTCGTCCACTTCGACGCTCAAGGCCTCGCGTATCGCATGGGTTGCCAATCTCGACAAGGGCAAGCGCAAGGATGCCGAGGCGCGCGACTGCGTAGTGATCTTCACGGTCAGCGGGACCAATGCGGACGGCAGGCGCGTGATCGCAAAGTCGTCGGACAAGATCATCATCCGGCCCATTCTGATTACCAAAGATCCGAAACTGACGCGCATCATGGTTCATGAGTTTTCGCGCATCAAGACACCGGTGGACGTTAACGACATTGATCCGTTTCAGTTCGACGAAGCACCGTTGCAAGCGTATATCGACGCGTTGTCGGTACAACAGAAAAAGATGTTGCTCAATCGCAAAGTGAGTACGCCAGGCGGACGCCTGGTGGTATTCCTCACGGTGTATCGCCAGAAGCGGTTGCCCATGTGCGCCGACTTCGGCCCGGGGAATGGCAGTGCGCACCCCAATGCAACCTTCAGCGTGTTCCACTGCCAGGGTCCTGGCAAGGACGTCACGCTGGTGTGTCATACCGAACACTTTCTGCTCAATCTCTTCAATGGGCCCACGAATCAATGGCTCCACGCTCCGCAGAAGGGGAAGGCGGCCAAGGACTGGCTCAAGAAGAGCAATACAGCGCCGCCGCTGTTCAAGATCGGCTCGATGCTTCCGCAAACATTCTGTGACGGCGTGCTGTGGAGCCGGATCTTTACGGCGTCCGGGCAAGACATCATGCGCGGCAACACCATGCACGGCATGATCAACACGATCGGTTGCTGGATGCTCTTTCGCAACTTCAACTGGCCAGTCGAAAAAGCGGTGCAGTTCGATCGTTTGTATCGCAAGACGTATCGGCCGGGATTCAGATTCGGCGCACTTGAAGCAGCGCTCAAGCTCCCAGAAAACGGGTACGATGCACCTGACGACCCAACCGATGTCCGGAGTGGAAGTTTCAACAAGTTCATGGCCTTCGACAAGAATATCGCGTACCTGTGGTTCTTTCATGAGGTTGTCGGGGTGAAGTATTTCAGCGAGCTCTGGCGATTCGGCCACGAACGTTTCGTCCATGATTTCAGGACGCACGGCAAGATCTTCAACAATGATTTCCTGCTGAGCCGCCGCGACAACGCACCGCGCTTCAACCTGCCGGATGAAGGCACGTTCGCTTTCCACGACCACATTCAGCGCCAGGAAGCGGATGCTGAAGCCGCAAAGAAACTCGACCCGGTTGCGCGGAGAAACGCGAAGCGATTCGTGCCCGACAATACGCTCTGGCGAAACAATGCACTCGGATTCAAGACCGCCGAAGGCTTTCTGCCGGTGGCGAACGGCATCTTCGGTAACCTCGCGCCGGCGCAGGTAGACCGGTTTACGTGGGCGGATCTGCACGTGTACGCCGAGGATGACGTCGATATCACGCGGGTGACGAGCAACTATAAGGAAGCGGCTGATTGACGATCGATGACGTATGCACTGAAGGGTGCCAGCAACCTGCGTTGTGGGGAACGGAGCCGTACATGGTGGAACTGTTCGGCGCGGACGCCGATAGCATTCGCTGCGAGCGCAAGGTCTTCAACTTCCGCTATCGTTCGGCAGAGCATTGGCTGCAGGTTTTCCGCGATTACTATGGGCCAACTCACAAAGCGTTCCCGGCGCTCGCACCCAAGGAGCAGGCGGCACTCGCAGCCGACATCGCCGCACTCCTGAATCGCCTCAACACGGCGGGCGGCGCATCGCTGGTCGTACCGAGTGAGTATCTGGAAGTGGTGAGGGTGAAACGCTGACGGCGGAGTCGCCGCGACGGTTGAACTGCGCGGCGCCCCATCGCTCCAACACGATGGGACGTGCGGCGCGCACCGTATTCAGGCGTTATCCTGCGCTGTGCTCAGTAACGGTGCTCGATGGGGAGCTTGACGGGCGGCGCGATGGCGCTGACACTCGGTGACGTCTGACAAAAAGTACTTGAATTAACGCGGACTTGGATTGTCTCTCCCTGATCCGCACTTTAATAGTCCGCAGGCGTGCACAGATCTTGCGCGCTTGAATATCCTTATCGTCGCCGCGAAAATTCACAATGAATAAGCTGGTCGATCCACCGCGCGTGGTCGATTCCGAAGACGAGCGCACGGGCCTCAATAAGGAGTCGCTCAAGCGCGCGTTCCTCGACAATCTCTTTTATGTGCAGGGCAAGTTTCCCGCCCTCGCGACCCAGCGCGACTGCTACCTCGCATTGGCTTATGCCGTGCGCGATCGCCTGCTGCAACGCTGGGTGAGCACGGCGGCGGCGTACACCGAACAGCGTTCGCGCACGGTCGCCTATTTCTCAGCTGAATTTCTGATCGGCCCGCATCTTGGCAACAACCTGCTCAATCTCGGCATTTACGCAGAGGCGCAGCAGGCGATCGCGGAGTTGGGGCTGGACTTTGACGGCTTGCTGCAGCAGGAGGAGGAACCGGGGCTGGGCAATGGCGGTCTGGGCCGGCTGGCGGCGTGTTTTCTGGATTCGATGGCAACGCTCGAGATTCCGACCCTCGGCTACGGCATTCGATACGAATACGGAATTTTCGAGCAGGACATCGTCGACGGCTGGCAGGTCGAGCGCACTGATAAGTGGCTGCGTTACGGCACGCCGTGGGACGTGGCGCGGCCCGAGTGGGCGGTCGAAGTCAAATTCGGCGGTCGTACCGAGCACTGGACGGACGAGCAGGGGCGGCTGCGTGTGCGCTGGCTCCCCGAGCGCGTTGTAGTCGGCGTTCCGTACGACACGCCGATCCTGGGCTACCAGAACAATACCTCCAACACGCTGCGCTTATGGCGCGCCGAAGCGACCGAATCCTTCGACTTCGCTATGTTCAACCGCGGCGACTATTACGGTGCGGTGAATCAAAAAGTGGTGTCGGAGAATCTGACCAAGGTTCTCTATCCGAACGACGAGGCGGTGAAAGGCAAAGAGCTGCGGCTCGAACAGCAATTCTTTTTCGTCTCGTGCTCGCTGCAGGACATGCTGCGCATCATGCGCGGGCAAAGAATTCCCGTCGACCGTTTCCACGAGAAGTTCTGCGTGCAGTTGAACGACACCCACCCGTCGATCGCGGTGGCGGAGCTGATGCGCCTGCTCGTGGACGAGCAGGGACTTGCCTGGGACGAGGCCTGGAGCATCACGCATCGCACGTTCGGTTACACCAATCACACCTTGATGCCTGAGGCGCTCGAGTGTTGGCCGCTGGGTCTCTTCGCGAGGCTTCTGCCCCGGCATCTGGAAATCATTCACGAGATCAATGCCCGCTTCCTCGACGAGGCGCGCGTTCGTTTCCTGGGTGACGATGAACGGATCGCGCGTCTTTCGCTGATCGACGAAAGCGGCGAGCGCTATGTACGCATGGCTCATCTTGCGTGTGTAGGATCGCATGCCATCAACGGCGTCGCGGAGCTGCATTCGGAGCTGTTGAAGCAGGACGTGCTGCGTGACTTTCACGCGTTATGGCCCGAGAAGTTTGGCAACAAGACCAACGGTGTCACGCCTCGCCGCTGGATCGCGCTCAGCAATCCCCGGCTCGCCCGGCTGGTGAGCGACGAAATAGGCGAAGGCTGGATCACCTGCCTGGATGAGCTCGAGCAGCTCGAACCACTGGCCGAGAACACGGGCTTCCGCGACGAGTGGCGCGCGGTGAAGCGCGCCAATAAGGAAGAGTTCGCGGCTTTCATCGGGCGACGCACTGGAGTCGCTCTCGATCCGCAATCGATGTTCGATGTTCAGGTGAAGCGCATCCACGAATACAAACGGCAGCACCTGAACATCCTGCACGTGATCGCCGAATACATCCGGCTCAAATCCGGAGATGGCTACGACCCGCTGCCTCGCACGTTCATCTTCGGCGGCAAGGCGGCGCCCGGCTATTACCTCGCGAAGCTCATCATCAAACTGATCAATGCTGTCGGAGAGGTGCTCGAGCGCGACCGCGAGTCGCGCGATCGGCTGCGAGTGGTTTTTCTACCAAACTACAACGTGAGCAGTGGGCAGCGCGTTTATCCTGCAGCGGATCTCTCAGAGCAGATCTCCACCGCCGGCAAAGAAGCGTCCGGCACGGGGAACATGAAGTTCTCTTTGAATGGGGCTTTGACGATCGGCACACTTGACGGCGCCAACATCGAAATTCGCGAAGAAGTCGGTGCAGATAATTTCTTTTTGTTCGGGCTCAACGCTCACGAGGTCATCAGTCTCAAAGCACAGGGCTATCGGCCGGTTGATTGTTATCGCGCGGATCCTGTGCTGCGCGAAGTCATCGACCTCATCGCTGGGGGATTCTTCTCGCGCGGCGACACAGCCTTGTTTCGCCCGCTCATCGATAACCTGATGCTGAGCGATCCGTACCTGGTGCTCGCCGATTTCCCGCTCTATCAGGCGTGTCAGGAACGTGTTTCGGAAGCCTATCGCGATGTCGAGCGCTGGACGCGGATGTCCATCCTCAACGCTGCGCGCTGCGGTAAATTCTCTTCCGACCGCACCATCCGTCAGTATTGCCGCGACATCTGGAACGTCGAACCGGTCCCGATACGATTGTTGTGCCACGAGGACGTGAGAAGCGGGTTCTTGCAGTAGTCCCCTGCGCTCGCGCCGCACCATTTTTTATGCGCGTGACTCCGAGCCGGCGCGTGCCCACAAGACGATTCCCGGTTAGGATATGCCGTAACAATGACTCAACGAGAGCGGAACATGGCCAAGAAGTCGAAAGCGGAAGATAAACGGGCGAAGAAGACTGAGAAGGTGGCGGCCAAGGCTGCTCGGAAGGCCGAAAAGAAGGCGAGCAAGGCCGACAGGAAGGCGGCCAAGGAAGCAGTAAAGCTAGCTAAGAAGGGTGCCCGGAAAACCGCGAAGGCCAAGAAGCCGGCCCGGCAGAAATCGAAAGCCGCATCTTCCGCGAAGGCCGCGAAGTCGAAACCTGGGAAGGCGAAGCACAAGCGTGAGAGACCCACGGGGACGACCGCAACGGCGAAGAAGACCGCGAGCGCGAAGAAGCGCAAAACGAGCGCGGCGGGCAGGGCGGCCTCGGTCGTAAAGCCAGCGGCGAAGACGGCAATGCCTGCCACGCGAGAAAAGCAAGCAGTCGCAGGGAAGGTGGCCACGGCGGCAAAGAAATCACCGAAGAAAACGGTGGCCGGGAGGCCTGCTGCGAAGACGGCCGCTTCGAGCGCCGAACCGTCCACGCCATTTCCGACGGCAAATCCAAAATTGACCGCAAGCAAGCCCGCGACCAGTAGGAAGCCCAAACCCGAGACAGTCGGCCGCGCGCCCGCGGCGCCACCCGCCTCGGCGGCGTCGGCGTGGACGCAAGTCGCCCCGAAACCGGAAGTCCAGGTCACAGGAAGCGAAGGCTCAGTTACACCAATCGAAAATGCACCCGGCTCATTGCCCTCTTGACGGCCCTCCGTTGGAAATTTCGAGAGTCCCTGCGACAATGTCGATGAGTCAGATCACACCTTCGGCTTGCCATCGCGCGAGCTCGTCCTTCGAGTGCCCCAGCAGCCCGACGAAGATTTCCTCGTTGTGCTCGCCCGCCACCGGGGCGAGGCGCTCGATTCGGCCCGGCGTTTCCGACAGTTTGAGCGGCGTGCCCGTGACCTTCAGCGGTCCGTACGTCGGGTGGTCATACTCGACGAACATCTGGCGTGCTTGCACTTGGGGGTCGGCGATCATCTCGGCCACGTTGTTCACTGGCGCCGCCGGCACCCCGGCCTCGGCTAGCGCCGCCACGACTTCGGACTTGGATCGCGCGCCAGTCCACCCGTGAATGATGGCGGCGACCCGGTCCCGGCGATCACGCCGCGCGGGCACGGTCGCGAATTCGGGATCGGTCGCAAGCTCGGGACGGCCGATGACGTTTACGAAGCGGCGCCAGACGAGATTGCTCGTTCCGGCTGCGATGGCGACGTGACCGTCTGTGGTGGGATAGACGCCAGAGCTGGAGCCGCCGAACGAGACGTTGCCCGCGCGCGTGAGGAGCTCGCCGCCGACGGTGTACCGCTCGCCCAGGTTGTCCAGGGCGACGATCATGCTGTCGAGCAGCGCGATGTCGATATGCTGGCCCTTACCCGTTCGGTCGCGATGGCGGAGCGCCGAGACGATGCTGAACGCACAGAGCATGCCGGCGTAGTAGTCGGAAATGGACTGGCCTGACCGCGTGGGCGGGCCGTCGGGGAATCCGTTAATGCTCATGTACCCGCTGATCGCCTGTGCCAGCATGTCGTAGCCGCGCTGACGCGCGTAGGGGCCCTCCTGGCCGAACGCGGTGATGGACGCATAGACGATCCGCGAGTTCACGCCCTTCACGTCCTCGTAGCCGAGGCCGAGCCGCTCCATCGCCCCGACGCTGAAGTTCTCGGTCACGACGTCGGCGTGCTTCACGAGCTCCTTGAACAACGCCACACCCGCAGGCTGCTTGAGATCGAGCGTGATGCCGAGCTTGTTGCGCTCGCGATACTGGGCCGCGTGGACCCGCTCGATGGTCCCGTTGCGCTCGCGCTTGATCCCCAGCGCCATGCGCTCGGCCCCGCGCTCGCGTGACTCCACCTTGATGACCCGCGCGCCCATATCGGCCAGGAGCATGGTGCACATGGGCATGGCAATGACCTGGCCGAGATCGAGCACCGTAACGTCGTCGAGCGCGCCTTCCATCTGTTGCCCCTCTCCCCGGCTTGTGTTCGAACAGTGTGACACAATCGAAAAACAGATTTGAGCGGGAGAAAAGAATGGCGTCACTCAGCAGACAACTCGCCCAGTGGATCGTGGGCCTGCGCTACGAAGATCTCCCGGCGGAGGTCATCGATCGCGCGAAAGGCGTCACGCTGCATAACGTGGCGTCGGTGCTGATCGGCTCCCAGACATCGGCGGGCAAGCAGGCGGTGAAGTTCATCACCGAAGAAGAATCGGCGGTGCGTAACGGCGCAACGCTCCTGGTGTACGGCACCAAAGTCACCAAAGGCGGTGCGGCATTCGCCAATTCCGAGATGGCGATGACGGGCGGCAAGCTCGACTCGTTCCGCATGCTGACCCACCCGGGCACGAGCATCGTTCCGAGCGCGCTCATCGCTGCGGAGACCGGCGGCGTCTCGGGTAAAGAGTTCATCACCGGTATCGCGGCCGCGTACGAGGCCATGGAGCGCATGGCCGCCGACTTCATTCCCAGCGTCATGGCGCGCGGCTTTCACGCGAGTCCCGTGTTCGGAATCTTCGGCGCCGCCATTGCCGCCGGGAAGATTCTGCGCATGACCGAGGACCAGATGAATAGCTGCATCGGCCTCTGCGTCAGTCTCGCAGCCAGCAATCTCGCAGGACTCCGCAGCGGCGGGCGTATGCTGCGCGAAGGCGCCGCCGTGCGCAACGCCATGCTCGCGGTCGCGCTGGCGCAGCAAGGCCACGTCGCGGGCGAGACCGTGCTCGAAGGCGATGGCGGCTTCTATCATGCCTATACGGGCAACAACGTGGGCAAGCTCACCTACAGCTTTGTCGGCGATACCCAAACCACGTTCGAGAAAATCACCGCCGGCCTCGGCAAGGAATGGATGTTCCTCGAGACGCTTTATCGCATCTACTCGACAGCCGGTTACAACATCGCCCACATCGACGTGACGGCGAAGCTCTGCGAAGAGCACAACATCCGGTACGAAGATGTCGAGCGCGTGGAAGCGGTGGTGAACTGGCTCGAGACCCAGTATCCAACTCCGGCGTTCATCAGCCGCAAAGAAACGGGGCCCGCGAGGCCTGGAGGCACCGCCTACTTCACCGCCTATGGCGTGGTGAAGCGCGGGTTCCCCGTGGAAAGAGGTCTTGGTGTGGATCCGGCGGGCGCTGATGTTCCGAAGGAAGTGCTGGAGCTCATGAAGCGCGTGACGATCATCCCGTCGAATGAGATGACGCTCTTCGGTCCGCGCATCACGATCTTTACCAAGGATGGCAAGAGCCACACCAGGCAAGGCACCGGACGCGAGTTCGTGTGGGACTTCGAGGAAGAAGCGCGCCGCATTCGCGGAGTGATTCCGTCGTTACCGATTCCCGCGGCGCAGTTCGAAACCATCATCGCGACGTGCCGCGATCTGGAGAAAGCGGAGCGTGCGGACAAGCTGATTCAGTTGACGCTGAAGTAGACGTCGTCGCGGGGCCGGCTATTTGTCATCGCGAGCAGCCGGGAACGGCGACGTTGCGATCCCGTGGCGCACGAAAAACTACACACGGTAATTGCGAGGCACACCGGCCGAAGCAATCCCGGGCGCTCGAAAGCGCGCGCACGACGCGCTCGATGCACCGCGCCCCGCCGATTCCGACCACCTTCGCCCACTTTCGCCTGTTCCGTCGGGACGTCCAGCGCAGGGCCCGGATGTCGATCCTCAACGCTGCGCGCTGCGGGAAATTCTCTTCACGTCATGAGACGGTCAATCTGGCACGCTCCGTGCTCAAGCCCGCGTCGATTCGAATTGTTCGGAGGCAAGAACACAGTGGCGTATCGTCGTTGCGCCGGGCGGCGGCGCCGATATGCATGCTGCTTTAGCGCGCTGTCCCATCCCGGAAATCCCGCTCTTCGCTCCCACGTTGCCTGTGTCGTTCGGACGCGCCGTGTGCGTAATTGGTGCGTGAACATCAAGCCGGAGTGAGCTTCATTCCGGCTCTACCCTTTTCTTTTGATGCAACATCAAGGTGATTGAATTGACGATCAGGACAAGCGTGCTCAGCGGTGTGGCCGCGATGGCACTCAGCACAGTTGTATCAGCCCAGACTTTTCCGACCAAGCCCGTACGGCTGGTCGTAAGCGCAGCACCGGGCGGCGCCAACGACGTCCTCGGGCGCATCTATGCGAAGCAGCTCGGCGAGTCGCTCGGGAAACCTTTCGTGGTCGACAACCGCGCCGGGGCCGCGGGCAACGTCGGCAGCGAGATCGTCGCGCATGCCCCGCCCGACGGCTACACGATCCTCTACTGCACCGCCTCGGTCGTCGTCGCGCCTTCGCTGTATCCCAAGCTCAACTACCAGCTTAGCGAGCTTGCCCCCCTCTCGCAGGTCTCGAAGTTTCCGATGGCCATCACGGTGCATCCGACCGTGCCCGCAACCACCATTGCAGAGCTCATCGCGCTTTCGAAGAAGCGCGGCGGCCTCACTTACGGCTCGACGGGCTCCGGCTCGATGAACCATCTGACGGGTGTATTGTTGAACAACCTCGCGGGCATCGAGAACGTTCACGTGCCGTACAAGGGCGCGGGGCCGCTGATGATCGGGGCGCTTTCGAACGAAGTCTCGATGGCCACTCCGACCGTCTTCTCGGCGCTGCCGCACGTGCGCAGCGGCAAGGTCCGCGCTCTTGCGGTGACGAGCCTCAAGCCGATGGCGGTGCTGCCCGGCGTTCCGGCGCTCGCTTCGACCTTTCCCGGCTTCGAGACGACGCAGTGGCACGGCTACTTCACGACCGCGGGAACGCCTGCGCCGGTGGTGGCGTTGCTGGCCTCCGAGATCGTCAAGGCGTTGCACTCCCCCGCGTTGCGCGAGGCGGTGGAGAGCGGTGGCGGAGAAGTCGTCGGTACGACGCCGCAGGAGTTTGCGGCCGTAATAAAACAGGACTTCGAAAAATATGCGAAGCTCGTGAAGATTTCAGGTGCAAAGGCGGACTAGCGTGAGCCGCATCGCAAGTGCTTTGATCCTGCTCGCCTCAGGAAGTGTTTGCGGTGTGACGCAGGCCGCCGAACCGGCGTATCCGACGCGCCCGATCCGAATGGTGGTCCCCTTCGCGCCGGGGGGCGGGTCCGACATACTGGCGCGAACGCTTGCCCCGAAGCTGAGCGCCGCCACGGGCCAGACGTGGGTCGTGGACAACCGCAGCGGCGCCGCCGGCAACCTCGGGGCCGAGATCGTCGCCCGGGCCAACCCGGACGGTTACACGGTCCTGAAGGCGCTGAACACACAGCTCACCGCGAACCCGAGCCTCTACAAGCTGCCGTTCGACGTTCAGAAGGATCTGCAACCCGTCACGATGCTCGCTACGGCCGACCACGTTCTGGTCGTGCATCCGAGCGTTCAGGCGAGGACGTTCAAGGAGTTCCTCGCGTTGGCGAAGCAGAAGCCGGGCGCATTCAATTACGCATCGTCCGGCGCGGGAAGCGCGATTCACATGGCCGCCGAGTTGCTCAAGTACCGCACCGGGATCGACCTGGTGCACATTCCTTACAAGGGCGGCGGGCCCGCCGCACTCGCGGTGATCTCGGGCGAGGCGCAGGTGATGACCGGCACCGCCGCATCGGTCCTGCCGTTCCTGACGTCCGGACGTTTGCGCGGGCTGGCGACGACCGGACCCCGGCGCTCCAAGGTCTTGCCGGAGCTGCCCACGGTCGCGGAGTCGGGGTATCCCGGATTCGACACGAGCCAGTGGTACGGCATACTCGTGCCGGCCGCGACGCCGAGAAGCATTACCGAGCGGATTCGCAACGAGATGCTGAAAGTACTTCAGCACCCCGACATGCGTGCCGCCCTGGTGAGCCAGGGCGTGGAGCTCGAGACCACCACGCCGGAAGGGATGGCCGCGCGCATCAAGACCGAGACGGCCACAAACGCTGCGGTGATCAAGGCGGCGGGAATCCGCGTCGAATAAGAACGACCGCCTGCGCGCTTGTCGGCGGACTGAAGGAGGGAGCGGCGCAGGTGCAGAAGATGCGCGTCCTGAGCACGTAACACGGAGGATTTTGCATGATGACTCGATTCGCTTTCCTGCTGGCAGCGTTGGTCGCGTTTCACGCGTCGGCGCAGACCTTTCCGAACAAGCCCATCAGGCTCGTGACGGGTTATCCGCCGGGCGGCTCGGCGGACTTCCTGTCGCGCATCGCCGCCGACGAGCTCTCGAAGGAGCTTGGCGTGCCGGTGATCGTTGACAACAAGCCCGGCGCGGGCGGCAACATCGCGGCGGAGTTGGTCGCGAGGGCGACTGCGGACGGCTACACAGTGCTCAATGCCACCGACCTGGCGGTGAATAGCGCGCTCTACAAGAACCCCGGCTACAAGGAGAAGGACTTCACCGGCGTGATCCGCATTGCCCGCGGGCCGACCGTAATCGTGGTGGGGAGAGACGCCCCGTTCAAGAACCTCAAGGACGTGATCGACTACGCGAAGGCCAACCCGGGGAAGCTGTTCAACGCCTCGGCAGGCTACGGCTCGTCGCCCCATCTCGCCTCGGTGCTCTTCGAATCGGTGGCGGGCGTGAAATTCACCTCGGTGCAGTACAAGGGCGGCGCGCCGGCCACACAGTCACTCCTTGCGGGCGAAACGCAGATCAACTTCGCCACCGCCCCCACTGTGATGGGCTTCGTACGCGCGGGCCGTGTGCGCGCACTGGCGGTTTCGACGCGCCAGGCGTCGCCGGCGGTGCCGGGCGTGCCGGGGGCGGAAGAAGCCGGGCTGCGCGGCTATGACTTCAATTTCTCGTTCGGCCTGTACGTCCCGGCAGCCACGCCGCGCGACATCGTCCGGCGGCTGCACGCAGCAAGCCTCAAAGTCCTGTCGAAGCCCGAAGTGCGCGAGAGAATCGCCTTGCAGGGCATGGACGCGGCGCCGTCCGCCTCGCCCGAAGCGTTCAATAAAGAAGTGCACGCGGAAGTGCCGTATTGGGAAAACCTGGTTCGGGAATCGGGCGCGAAGGTCGAGTAGCAGCCCACGATGCCGCCGCTCACTGCAGCCGATAGTGAAGTCCATACTCGCGTGGACAGCGATCCCTGTCTCGCTCCCGCTCATGTGCTGTCGCGGGAGATTGCGGCGCGGCGTCTGTCGCCGGTCGATCTGATGGATGCGCTGCTCGCGCGGATCGCGGCGCACGATCCGAAGCTGCACGCCTTCGTCGAAGTTTATGGATCGGAAGCGCGGCTCGCGGCGGAGGCAGCGGACAAGGCCATACGCTCGGGCCGTGCGCTCGGCCCCTGGCACGGTGTCCCGATCGCGATCAAGGACATCATCGACATCGAAGGACGACGCACGACCGGCGGCTCCGCGAGCCGGCTCGACCATCGCGCGACTTCGACGGCGACGGTCGTGCGCCGCTTGGTGAGCCAGGGCATGATTGTGCTCGGCAAGACGCACACGGTGGAATTCGCCTGCGGCGGCTGGGGAATGAACCAGCATCTCGGCACGCCGTGGAACCCGTGGGACGCCGAGGTGGCGCGCACGCCGGGCGGATCCAGCAGCGGCTCAGGCGTCGCGGTTGCGGCGCGAATGGCGCCCTGGGCGCTGGGCACCGATACCGGATGCTCGGTCCGCCAGCCCGCCGCCTGGTGCGGCATCACCGGGCTGAAAACGACGATCGGCCGGATCAGCACGTACGGCATCCTGCCGCTCAGTCCCACGCTCGATACGCCCGGGACGATGGCGCGCACGGTCCGCGACGTGGCGCTGCTGTACGACCTCCTCCAAGGGCCGGATCCGTTGGATCGCCTCACGCAGGGCCGTCCGGCGGCCGATCCGATGCCGACCCTCGAGCGCGGCGCCCGCGGTCTGCAGCTCGCGCGGCTGCCGGCGGAGGAAAGGTCGGGCGTGGCGGCAGAGGTCCTGGATGCCTACGACCGATCGCTCGCCGTGCTGGCCGGGCTCGGCGCGGAGATCGTCGACATCGCCCTGCCGTTTCGGCTCGCCGATTTTTTCTCGATGACCAACATCATGCAGGCGGAGGCGTATTTTCTGAACGGCCATATCGCCGAGGATCCCAATCTCAAGCTGGACGAGGTCGTCCGCCGCCGGCTGCTCGCCGGAGCCGGCATCTCGGCCCATGATTACCTCGCAACGCTGCGCCGCCGGGACGAGATGAAGCTGGAGATGGAAGTCGCGCTGGCGGGGGCGCACGCATTCCTGACCCCGACTACGGAGACGGCGGCGGTCCCGCTGGCAGAAGTGGACCAGGGCAAACAACCGACGCGCCTGGCGCGCTTCGTCAACATCCTCGAGATGTGCGCCGTGGCGCTGCCGAACGGTTTTACCGCCGAAGGCCTGCCGACCTCGCTCCAGATCGCCTGCCGTGGCTATGAGGAAGCGATGGCGCTGCGCATCGGATACGCCTATCAGCAGGTGACCGACTGGCATGAGCGACTGCCGCCCGCGGTCAAGCGCGGTGGAGGCCGCGCGCCTCTATAGGTTTCGTGGATCTGGCTGCACTCCCTTAATCCACCTGCGCGCCGGCCGCCTTGATCACCTTGGCGTACTTTTCGACCTCGCGCTTGAAGTAAACACCGAATTCCTCCGGCGTGCTGCCGAGCGGCTCCGAGCCGTCCCGCGCCATGACCGCGCGCACGTCGGGGTCTTTCAGCACCTTCATCATCTCCGCATTGAAGCGGTTGACGATGTCGCGCGGCGTGCCCATCGGGAAGAACATGCCGTACCAGTTGTCGAGCTCGAAGCCTTTCACGGTGTCGTCCATCGTCGGAACCTCGGGCATCACCTGGGCGCGCTTCAGCGTGGTGACGGCAAGCGCCCTCATCTTGCCCGATTTCACATGCGGCACCGTCGGCGGCAGCGGGGAAAACATCAAATCGATTTCGCCGCCGAGCAGCGCCGTCGTCGCCGGGCCGGACCCCTTGTAGGGTATGTGCGTCATCTTCGTACCGGTCATGGTCTTCAGGAGCTCCCCCGCCAGATGGCTCGTCGTGCCGCTAGTGGGCGAACCGTAGTTGAGGTCATCCGGTTTCGCTTTCGCGAGCGCGATCAGCTCCTTCACGGTTCTCGCCGGCACCGAAGGATGCACGACCAGTACCAGCGGCGTGGAGGAGACGAGCAGCACCGGAGCGAGGTCACGCACCGCGTTGTAGTTGAGCTTGCGGTACAGCGTCTGGTTCACGGCCAGCCCGGCGGACTGGAACAGCATCGTGTAGCCGTCCGGCTGAGCCTTGGCAACGAGCTCAGGGCCGATGTTGGCGCCGCCGCCTGGGCGGTTGTCGACGATCACGGTCCCGAGTACAGGCAGAAGCTTCTGGCTGAAGATTCGCGCCTGGATATCCGTACCACCGCCCGGAGGGACGGCGAGGATCATGCGGATCGGGCGAGCGGGCCAGGCCTGTCCTGACGAAGGGGTCTGCGCGCCGGCGTCAGCGGCTGAGCCGACCATGGCGACCGTGGCGACGATGGCGACGGCGATGGCACACGAGGCAAGTGCGGTGATCGGGCACGACTGCGATTTTCCGGCGTTCATTGCGAACTCCCTTGGGTGTTTTTAAACGTCTCACGCGACGATCTCGGTGCCGATCATACAGCGCGTCCCCCCGGCCTCATCTCGTGGTCTCCGGTTACCACGATTCCGGCACCGCGTTCTCCTCGATGTTTTTCATCGCGGGCGGAATGGGCGCGCGTCCGAACAAGGACAGCGGCCGGCTGAACTCGTAAAGGATCGTCGCTGGCACACGACGTGCTCGCGAGCGAGGCTTTGACCTGCGAACCGGGGGCAAACGAGTGAACACGAGCTGCGTAGGGGCAGCGCTCGCGGCAGCCGCACTGTTATCGGGCGGCGCGCTTGCGCAAAGCGGAGTGAAGCTCGAGCCCGGCGTGAACGCGGGCGTTGCCGCGGCGCAGGCATTCCCGAACCGGCCGATACGCGTCGTCGTTCCATGGGCGCCCGGCGGCATCAACGACACGTCCGCGCGCTTACTCGCACAGCATATGACCGCAAGCATGGGCCAGCCGATAGTCGTGGACAACCGCGGCGGCGCCGCGAGCACGATCGGTACCGACATCGTCGCCAAATCCGCTCCCGATGGCCACACGTTGCTCTACACCGACCTCACCGCGACGGCAGTCAATGCTGCCGCCTATCCAAAGCTCCCCTACGACACCTTGAAGGACCTCACCCCGGTGACCATGGTCGGCGTGTCGCCCATGTTCCTCGTGGTGCACGCGGCGGTCCCGGCGAAAACAGTGCAGGAATATGTCGCGCTGGCCAAAGCCAAACCGGGGACGCTCAATTACGCGTCCGCCGGCAACGGCAGTACCTCGCACCTCGTAGGGGAGATGTTTCGCATCGCGGCGAAGATCGATATCGCGCACGTGCCGTTCAAGGGATCCGGCCCGGCCACGATCTCGCTCGTCTCCGGTGAAGTGGGAATGCACTTCTCCGCGTCGCCACCCATCCTGCCGCACATCAAGAGCGGGGCGCTGCGCGCTTTGGCCACGACCCTGCCGCGTCGTTCGAGCATCATGCCGGAAGTCCCGGCGCTCGCCGAGATCTATCCCGGAGTGCAGATTTTCATCCTGAGCGGGGTGGTCGCGCCAACTGGAGTGCCGCGCGAGCGGATTGCGTACCTCGGGGCGGAAATCGCCAAAGCTGCGCAATTGCCGGAGGTGCAGCGGCGGTTCGAGGTGCTGGGCCTTGAAACCAGGACCAGCACCCCCGCGGCGCTGGGCGCCTTCGTGGAGACTGAAATCACCCGTCTCGGCAAACTGATACGCGAAACCGGCACCAAGCTCGACTAGCAGCGCCTAGACGCTCCTGATAGGTTTTTTTGCCGGTGTTATGGCAGGCCATAGCGGCGTAACGGTTCGATGAGGGGATCGACGCCTGTCCAGTGCTCGCAATCGTCGATAGCAGCTTCGACTGATGCGACGCCTTGCGGCGTGAGCACGAGTCCGGCAAGCGCCCGGAATTTTTCACGAATCTCTGCTTCGTTGCAGGGCTGGCCCATGCGTCTGTCGTCCTCGGACGTATGCGTGGTGTGCCGGCCGTCTTTCAGGGTGAGCGTGACGCGCGCGGGCTTCAAGCGCGGCAGCGCGGCGGACATCTCCGGGTCTTCGGTCATGTGCACCCGGTGACGCAGCGCGGCGACGACGGGGTCGTGCACCATCGCTTCGGTAAACGACTCGTACCGCAGGTGGCCGTTGATGACCAGCGCAGCCGCAGCGTGAGGCAGCGAGTACTTGGCGCCGAAATAACTCGGCGGGTCCTGATTGCGCATGCCGGCAGCGAAGCGGTACGTGGCGACGTCGATGCGCTCGATCTCGTCGGGTTTCGGACGCAGTGCGGCAAGGGCGTCCTCGAGCGCATCGAGCGCGGGACAGATGGGATTGCAGCAGGCGCGCAGGCGGAAGAAGTTGCGCTGGATCTCCCAGCGCGTGCCCAGCTCGTCCAGGAGACCCGACGGATCGAAGCCGTCGCCCACCACGCTCTCCATCGACTGCTCGATGGCATCTTGCTGCGCCGTGAATCCGGCAATCGCGAGGTCAGGGGCCAGCGTCGCCGCAAGACCGCTCATCCCGCCGCCGACATTGAGCGCCGTCGCGCCGGCCACGACGTTCGTATAGCTCCCGGTCACCATCAGGTTGGCCCCGATGCGCACCGCGGTGCTCGTGTCGGCGGCGTTCAGCCCTCGCAGGCGGGCGCCCGCGGCGATCGCGCCCAGCAACGCCGCCTGGCCCGTCGGGTGCGCCAGCGGGCGCCGGGTCGTCGCTGCACCCACGCGTATGGCAAAGTCATAGCCGACGACGAGCGCGGTCAGCAGCTCGCGGCCGCTACGGCGTCCTGCCTCAGCGACGGCCAGTGCGCCGGGAACGATCTGCACCGCCCCCTGGGAAGAGACCTCGACGTGGACTTCGCCGAGCTCGAGCGAGCGGGCCGCGAGGGCGTTGAGAAGCGCGGCGCGCCCGGGGTCGGTGGTGGGCCAGCCGCGCGTGTATACCGTCGCGCCCGTGCCCGCGCTCGCCTTCTGGCCTTGTTGCATCCGTCGTACGTCCGATTGCTCCGCTCCGGCGAGCATCACGCCGAACGTGTCGAGCAGCACCAGCCTGGCGTGCTGCTGAACCGCGCGGGGGATGTCTTCCCAGCGCGTCTCCGCGACGAAGCGCACCAACTTTTCAATCTGTTCTGCCATGAGTATTCCTTGATAGCGCCGTCGAGACGCGCGGCATATGACCGTCCGCTGCGGCGATCACTCGGCGCGCAGACCGAGCGACTTGATAAGCTTGCCGTATCTTTCATATTCGCTGCGGATGAACGCGCCAAACTCCTGAGGCGAGCTGCCGACGGGAATTGCGCCCATGAGCCGCATCCGCTCGCGATAATCACTGGCGGCAAGCGCCTGCAGCACTTCCTTGTTGAGCCGCGCAATGATTGCTTTCGGCGTTCCGGCCGGCGCGGACAATCCGTACCAATTGGCGTTCCGGTATTGTGGGTAACCCGCTTCGGCGAACGTCGGTACGCTCGGCAGATCGGGCCAGCGGCTCTCGGCCGCGACCGCGAGCGTTCTGAAGCGCCCGCTCTTCAGGTACGGCATGGCCGTGGCAATCGCAAAGAAATGGACGTCGATTTCCCCGGAAGCAAGCGCCGGCACCGATTCCCCTCCGCCCTTGTACGGCACCTGCAAAAGACTGATGCCCGCGATCGAATTGAAGAGCTCGGTTGCAAGGTGCGGCGGAGAGCCGGGCCCGCCGGATGCGTAACTGAATTTCCCCGGGCTCGCTTTCGCCGCATCGACGAGCTCCTTCACGCTCGTGAACCCGGCCTTGTTGCTGATCGCGAGCAGTGACGGCGACGTCACCAGCAGCGTGATCGGCTCGAAATCCCTGAGCGCATTGAACGGCACGTTCTTGTAGAGCTGCGGGCCGGTCGCATGTGTCGCAACGTTGCCGACCAGCAGCGTGTAACCATCCGCCGCCTCCTTCGCCGCGATGTTCTCGCCGATCATGCCCCAGCCTCCGGCGCGATTGTACACGATGACCGGCGTGCCGAGAC
>JAQGNH010000349.1 GCA_028291945.1 Betaproteobacteria bacterium | reverse complement strand
CGGCTGTTGCGCCTGGACGGTGGCAGCGAACAAGATGGCTAATGCGAAACCCTGCAAACTTCGGCTAATCATGTTTTCCCGGATTGAGCTGCTTGTAGACGGAGCGGCCTGATTGTAATACGGCGGTGCCGCAGGATGCTTCGCTAGCATGCGCGCGATGCGCAAGCTCCATAAAGCTCCACGCACGCAAATCAGGCGATAAAGGACTCTCATTCGAAGCTACGCGCGGGAATCTGTAGCCGCATCGCGCATCAGACTATACGAGCACTCGTTACACTTTCATTAGGATCGCTCACATGACCGGATGGGGCACGGGCCCATGCCCGCGCTCCGCGACTGCCAATCCATGCTCTGAGCTTCCGGAGCATTGGCTTTCCTAAACCGCCCGTGAAGATGGGAACGCAAATGAAAATTTTGGCAGCCGCTGCCGCGTTACTCGCTGTCTCATCCACTGGCGTTGCCGACGCGCAGGCCTATCCAACGAAACCGATCCGGCTCATTGTTCCTTATCCCGCGGGCGGCGGCACCGATCTCGCGGCGCGCTTCATCGGTCAGAAGCTCGGCGACAGTCTCGGGCGCCCTGTGCTTGTCGACAACCGCGCGGGCGCGAACGGGCTTATCGGCACAGACGCGATCGCGAAAGCGCCGCCCGATGGTTATAGCATTGGAATGGCTACGCCGGGCCCACTGACAGTGGCGAAGAGTCTCTACGCGAATCTCACTTACGATCCTGAGAAGGACCTGGCGCCGATCATTCTTGCAAACGCGAGCCCTAACGTGCTCGTGTTGCATCCGTCGGTACCCGCGCGATCTGTGAAAGAGCTTGTTGCGCTCGCGCAAAAGCGCCCGCTGCATGTCGGTGCCAGCACGATTGGATCGGTGCAGCATCTCCTGGCCGAGATGCTCAATCAGGCGACTCACGCGAAGTTCGAGATCATCACCTACAAAGGCGGAGCGCAGGTGGCCACGGATGTCGTCGGCGGGCAGATCGAATCGCTCTGGAGCGTGCTGCCGGTCGTGTTGCCGTTCGTTCAGGCGGGTCGATTGCGCGCCGTTGCGGTTGCAAGCGAAAAGCGCTCGATACTCATACCGAACGTTCCTACCATGGGCGAGTCGGGCTGGCCTACGGTTGCCGCGACGGCGTGGAATGGCGTCGTCGCCCCCGCGGGAACGCCGCGCAATCTAATTATGCTGCTGAACAAGGAGATCGCGCGCAGTCTCCAAGCGCCCGACGTGAAGGATAGATTCAGCGCCGCTGGCATGGAAGGGATCGGCGGCACACCGGAACAATTCGCTGCGTTTCTGCGCGCGGAAACAGCGAAGTGGGCGAAGGTGGTGAAGGCCGCGAATATCAAGTCGGAGTAACGCCGTAGAGTTCCCGCACTGCTCGCTCGGAAACCTTTCCTTCTACCAGATCGCGCTTTAGGGCCTCTGGGTCGCGTTCCGAAGGATCGCCGTGACCGCCGCCACCGGGTGTCACGATCCGCAATACGTCTCCATTGCCGAGCGGTGTTCCTGAAGTCGTCAGACCGAGACGCGTCTCGTTCGGTGCACCCGGATTGCGGATGAACGAGCCGAGCCCGCCGGGTTTGCCTCCGGCGAGCCCCGGCGCAGGAAAGCGCTGGCGCGCACTACGGAGCGAAGCGCTTGCGTTATCCGCAAGGAGGCGCATGTCGCGCAGAACGCCCAGGCCGCCGCGGAACTTCCCTGCGCCGCCCGAATCGCACACGAGCTCATAGCGCTCGATGCGCAGCGGGAACTCGAGCTCCATCGCTTCGATAGGCAGATTGGACGTGTTGGTCATGTTGATCATGACGACGTCCATACCGTCCGCCGTACAGCGGGCGCCCTGCCCCCCGGCGAGATTTTCGTAATTGATGAAGTAGCGGCCCGTCACCGGAGCCGTGCCCACGCTGATACAGCCCTGCCCGGGGCCTCCGGCTGCGACGGCGCGCGACGGCGCGGCTTGCCCGAGTGCGTTGGTCAGCGCCTCCGCGAGAATCATGGAAGTCATGTTCCGTGAGCTCACCGCCGCCGGCGCGACCGGATTCACCACGAGCCCTTCCGGCGCCACGATCGAGACGGTGCGATAAAGGCCTTCGTTTGTCGGGATGAATGGGTCGACAATGGATTTCAGACAGAAGTACGCTGTCGCGTACGAATGCGTGAGCGGCACGTTCTTGCCGCTTGCGAGCTGGCGCGACGACTCTGAAAGGTCGACCGTGAGATGACCATCCTTGACCGTTAGTGTGACTGCAAGTTTGACTTTCGTGTCGGTCACCCCGTCTTCATCCAGCCAGTCGACTGCACTGTAGGTACCTTCCTTGAGCTCGCTGCGGATACGGCTGCGAATGCGGCGCTCCGTCGAATCGAGTATCTCGTCGATGCGCGTCAGCATCGTGTCATAGCCGTATTTCGTGAAGAGCTCCTGGACGCGTGCCGAACCGCGCACACACGAGGCCATCTGCGCCATGAGGTCGCCCTCGCCATAGTGCGGCATGCGCGAGTTAAGCAGGAAGAGCTCTATCACATCGGCGCGCTGCACGCCTCCGACGTAGATCTGAACGGGTGGAACCCGGATGCCTTCCTGGTAAATACTCGTGTTGTCACCGGATTCGCTTCCTGCCACGCGCCCACCGACATCCGAGTGATGCGCGACGGCGGCAGCGAATGCGACAACGCGGCCATCGTGGAACACCGGCATCGCCACTGTGCAATCGTTCAGATGCGTGACGCCGACAATATAGGGATCGTTCGCAAGAAATGCATCACCTGGGCCGAGCGTCTCGAGCGGAAAGCGCTTGAGAATCGCATCGACGAGTCGAAGTGTGGAGCCGAGGTGCGCCGGTGCGTGGGTCATGAGTGAGAGGGCGCGACCGCTCGCGTCGCAAATCGCAGTGGAACAGTCTGCACGCTCCTTGATATTCGGTGAGAACGCGGTGCGTACGAGGCTCGCAGCCATTTCCTGCGTCGCAGCTTCGAATGCCGCCGCAATGATTTCGACTTGTGCATGTGCCATGGTCAGCCCTTCTGCAGGATCAAATTTCCGAGCTCGTCCACGCGCGCGTCGAAGTCGGGCGGAACAACCGTCGTCGCGTCCATCTGCTCGACGATTGCCGGTCCCTTGATCGTGTCACTTGGCCGCAATGCGCCGCGCTCGAAAACCGAACAGGCCGCGAACCCACCTGCCTCGTCGAAGTAGGCCTTGCGGACAACAATCGGCGAAATCCCTCTCTCTTGCAATGCGTCGCTCGGCGGCGCGAGCTCGGCGCGCTCGACAGCAAGACGCGCGTTCACCCTGAACGTTACGAGCTCGAGCAGCTTCTCTTCCGATGCGTAGCCGAACAGCTCGCGATGCGCCGCGTGGAAATTGTCTTTGACAGCCGTAAGGGAACCGTCGTCGAAGGGCTCTGACGGCACATCGACCGTGAGCTCGTGGTTCTGTCCGACATAGCGCACATCGGCAGTACGCGTGAGTGACAGCTCGGGCTTGCCGTTGGCAAGCGCACTGCGGGCACGTTGCTCGAGCTCGCGATAGACGCTGTCGACGAGCTTGTTGCAATCGTCCGAGCGCTCCCTGCACACACGCGTGCGGCTGAAGTCCATTTGCAGGTCTTTCACGAGCACGCCCATCGCGCAGAGCACCCCTGGGGCTGGAGGAATGAGCACACGCGCGATCCCGAGCTGACGGGCTACGGATGCCGCGTGCACCGGTCCCGCGCCGCCGAACGCGACCAGCACGAAGTCTCCAGGATCGAGGCCGCGCTCGACCGAAACGAAGCGCACTGCATGCGCCATGTTCGTGTCGGCGAGCGCAATGATCGATGCGGCCGCTTCGACAACAGAAATGTTCCGCGGCTTCGCGATGTGCTCCTCGATTGCCGCAAAGGAACGCTCCGCGTCGATCTCGAGCTCGCCGCCGAGGAGGTATTTGGGATTCAATCGCCCGAGCACGACGTTCGCGTCGGTGACGGTCGGCCGCTTGCCGCCTTGCATATAGCACGCGGGCCCGGGATATGCGCCGGCGCTGTGCGGTCCCACGCGCAGCATCCCGCCGGCATCGATCGTTGCGATGCTGCTGCCGCCAGCACCGACGGTGTGCACGTCGAGCGCTGTGGCCCTGAGCGGCACCCCGTTGATCACACGCGCGTGCGACACCTGCGCCTTGGCGTCCTGTACAAGGCACACGTCGGTGCTTGTGCCGCCCATGTCGAAGGTGATAATGTCACGATGGCCCGCGCCCGCCGAGACGTATACGGCGCCGCTTACACCGCCACTCGGCCCGGAGAATAACGTGTCGATCGGCCGCTCGCTCGCCTGCTCGGGCGTCATGATACCGCCGCCCGAATTCATCACGAACGGCGGCTGCGGGATGTCGAGCGCGGCAACCTCCGCTTTGAACTGACGAAGGTACCCGCGCGTCACCGGCATCAGATATGCGTTCACGATCGTCGAGCTCAGGCGCTCGTATTCGCGAAACTCGGGCAACACGTCTGTGGATACGGCAACATGACCCGACCGCCAGCGCCGGCGCAGCACGTCGGCGGTTTGCTGCTCGTGCGTCGGATTCGCGTACGAATTCAGAAAACACACCGCAATCGCCTCGACGCCGGCGTTGAGGAGATGGTCGATCGCCTGCTCGAGACTCTGCGAATCGAGCGGAATGAGCACGGAACCATCGGCCGCAATCCGCTCGGCCACTTCCACTCGGAGCTGCCGCGGCACCAGGGGATCAGGCTTGGACACGAAGGGATCGAACGTGTGAGGTCGCTTTTGCCGCGCGATCTCGAGGAGATCGCGGAAGCCCGCCGTCGTGATGAGACCCGTTGTCGCGCCTTTGCGCTCGAGTAACGCATTGGTCATTACCGTTGTCCCAAGGCCTACAAAGGCGACCTGAGAGCCCTTGCCTCCGACCTGTTTCATAATTTCGCGAATGCCCTGCAGCGGCGCGAGGTGCGGACGTTCGGGTGTGGAGAGCAGCTTGTGACGCGCAACCTCGCCGGTCTCCATATCATGGAGATAGAGGTCAGTGAACGTGCCTCCAACATCGATGCCGATGCGGTATCTACTCAATTTTGATTCCGGCTTCTCTGATGATGCGTGTGTACAGCGTGGTTTCCCGCCTGATGTAGTCGAGAAATTCCGGCGGCGTGCTGGTCCACGTTTCTGCGCCCTGCGCGATCACCACCTTTTTGACTTCGGGTAGATTCATGATTCGGTTGATCTCGAAATTGAGACGCTCGACAAGCACCTGCTGCATTCCGGGCGGACCGAGAATTCCCCACCACGAAGTCGATTCGTATTCAGGCAGACCCGATTCTGCAACCGTCGGCACGTCTGGCAGCGCGGAGAAACGCTTTGCCCCTGTCGTTGCGAGCGCACGCGTGCGGCCGGCCTTGATATTCGGGAGCGCGGCCGGAGTGCTGTCTATCATGTATTGCACCTGTCCGGTAGCGAGGTCGATCTCCGCCTGACTACTGCCTTTGTACGGCACGTGAAGCGTCTTGACTTTCGCCATGCTGCGGAAATATTCGCCAGCGAGATGTGTCGTCGAGCCCACGCCTGCCGATGCAAACGCGAGCTCTCCAGGCCGGTTTCGCGCGAGCGCAATAAGGTCGCGCACGGAGCCCACAGGAAGCGACGGGTGGACGACGAACGTGTTCGGGCTCGTCGCGATCAGACCGATTGCCGTGAAGTCTTTGATAGTGTCGTAAGGGAGCTTGGCGTACAAGCCGGGATTGATTGCGTGCGTACTGGGTGTTGTGAGGAGCGTATATCCATCCGGAGGCGCTTTCGCCACCAGCTCAGCTGCGAGTATCGCGCCGGCGCCGGGCCGGTTCTCGACTACGACGGGTTGCTTCAAGCTGTCGGTGAGATACTTTGCGAGGATACGTGTCATCACATCGGTGCCTCCGCCTGGCGTGTAGCCGACGACGAGCCGAACTGGATGGGTGGGGTACGTCTGCGCATACGCCGCTATCTCGACGAGATTGGCGAAGAGGCATGCTGTGCTACATAGTAAAACTGAATTTCTCATCGATTCTCCGTACTGCCCCGTGACCGATAATACAGCAGGCGAACTGCGCTACCGCCAAGAGACAACATGCTATTTATCCTCGAGCGGGGCGATTCCGGACGAGCGTTTCTTCGTGCGAAATGAGGGGCCAATGAGCTCACTGGCTTTTTCGCAGGAACGCTGCGTGAGCTGCAGGCAGGTCAAATATTGCCAATGATCGCGAACGGTTCGCGGTCTATCAGGGCGATCGAACGGAAACGGGCTCCGCGATACTGCGCTCGGACTTAGCGCAGACTTCGAGTCGCTTGAGATATCTCGCTCGGCGGTTGTTAGTCGGTAGGTATCCCGGCCTCCTTCACGATTCGCGCGTATTTCGCGATCTCCGAGCGAAGATAAGCCGCGAACGCGTCGGGCGTCGGGAGGAGAAATGGAAAAATGCCCAAGCCTTCGAGACGCTTCACGACCTCCGGGTTTTCGAAGGCGCGATTGAAATCCGTGTGCAGCTTGGCGGCTATCGTCTTCGACATACCACGAGGTCCGAGAAAACAGTACCAGTTGTCGACTGCGAAACCCGGCACACCTGATTCCGCAACGGTCGGTATGTCCGAGAACAGAGCCACGCGCTTCTCAGACGTCACTGCGATTGGCCGGATTCGGCCGCTCTTCATATACGGAACTGCCGTGGACACGGTAGCGAAGATGAGCTCGATGTTGCCGCCGAGCAACTCGGTCATCGCGGGCGCGCCGCCTTTGTACGCGACATGCTCCATCTTGACGCCGGTAAGCGTCTTGAAGAGCTCGCCTGCAAGGTGATCGGCATGTCCGACGCCGGACGAGCCGAAGTTGAGCTTCGCCGGATTCGCCTTCGCGTGGCTGATCAGTTCTTTGACCGACCGCACCGGCAGTGACGAATGCACGACCAGTACATTCAGAGCAGAGACGCCGCGTGCGATGGGCGTGAAGTCCTTCACCGGATCGTACGGAAGCTTGCTGTGCAGACTGACGTCGATTGCCGACGGTCCGATCGAGCTTTGTATGACCGTATAACCGTCCGGATTTGCTCGCGAGCCGATTTCCATACCCATCGTACCGCCTCCGCCAGGCCGGTTGTCGATGATCACCTGCTGGCCCCACATTTCGGTGAGCTTCGGCGCGATCGTTCGTGCGGTAATGTCCGCTCCGCCGCCAGGTGCAACCGGCAAGATCATCCGGATGGGCTTCGTTGGATAAACATCGGCGGCGTGGCCCGCCGCCGACAATAGCAATAACAGCACAGCCGACACTGGTCTCATTTCGTTCCTATCCGTTAGAGGTGTGAGGACGCGGCATGCCCGCAGGCGTGCGTGCGGAGCTCAACGCTAACCGTCGCGCCGGTTGCGCAACATTTCAGTCGCGTGCCTCAATGCATGTCAACAGAGGGCGGTGCCTCTGGTCAACAGATGCATCCTATGGGTGCGTCGTGCGCTGCCGCGGTGCACGCGTTCAGATCGAAGTTCTCGTCTTGGGCGCCTGTTGCCGGTTCTAAGTTTATGTCACGTGCCCAAGTGGTTCGTCCGCTGCGCAGCGAATGGTACCTGCCGCTTCGCATGCCCGCGTAGAAAAAAGGCGATTAAAGCCTTCGCCGGCCTAGCCCACCGGTTTAAGCGGAGCTCAGTACCGTGGGCCTACCTCCACGAACGCTCCGAGTCTTCGTCGTAAGTGCTCTCGTATTCCATATTGCCATCTTGATTGTGCACCTTCACCTGTGACGGCTCGTGGGCGCGAGCGCACTGTTTCGCAAAGGTCACTGCCTCCTCTTTCGCCGTGAACTCCAAATGGAAGTCGCCGTGTTGTTGAGTCACCGCCCAAGCCTTGGCCCTTACGTTCGGAACCACGTTATAAATGATGCGGTCGCTGGCCATACGTTCTATCCGTTCGCCCGGATCCTTGTGCTGAGCAAAGCGCATACCGGCGAGTCCGCGAAGTGCTTAGATCTATAACGCCGCTGCTCACCGGCTCGGGTCAGACGTTGCGCTGCGAGCGCTGACTGATTAATCATCACAGTCAAATTCCCCCTACAGACGCGCGCAGCTGGACGAGATACGCTACCCAGCTTTGCGCGCGTGAAACGGTGCGTGGAAAGATGGCATTTTACAAGGGAGCCGGACTCTAGAGGTGACTGTAGCATCCGCCTTGTTCCGGCGATGTTTCGGGCGCTGGCAGCAATTGAAAGTATCGCATGGCCAATAATCGGTGGAGCGTGTCGGATAGGGGTTGTCAGCTGCCGTCGCGGTTCCTTAGTAAAAATATGAAATCCGTTCGATCTCCCGCTCGCGCTACGGCAAGCAAAGCGCCAACCGTTGGCGACCGAAGCGCATTGCCAGAAGGCATTCTCATGAACGTCGTCATCGTGCCGGTCCGAACAATGGTCAGCACACTCAGCCAGACGGGGCCCGTATTGCTGACGAGGGGACTGCAAACCTTGCCCGCATGAAGCCGAAACAATCATCAACCCCGGGCGGCGCGGCTGAGGCGGCTTCCGAGTGCGTTACGACTGGCCACGAGACCGGGGACCGCCTGAAAGGAGTGACGGCTGGCGAGATAGATACGCCCACGGATCGTGACGGCAAGACGTTTCCGTTGCGGCGTGCGCAGGACCCGTTGCATCCGCGTGAGGCCGCTATCCTCAACGCGCTGCCCGCAAATATCGCGTTGCTCGATGCCCGAGGGGTCATCATTTCGGTGAACGAGGCATGGCGGCAATTTGGTATTGCGAATGTGATGCAAGGCCCGGAGTATGGGATTGGCCTCAATTATCTCCAGATTTGCGACAGTGCACGGGGAGATGGCGCAGCCGAGGCACACCAGGC
>JAQGNH010000294.1 GCA_028291945.1 Betaproteobacteria bacterium | reverse complement strand
CGGCGCACGGTCGGCGAGCTTGCTCCATAGCGCACGAGAGCGTGTCGACGCGCGCGCGCATGCCTGCGCCATCAAATCCTCCTTCGATGCAAAGTGGCCGTAGAAACCGCCGTGCGTGAGCCCCGCGGCTTTCATCAGGTCGGCGACACCGATGCCTTCGAAACCGCGCTCGCGAAACAGCTGGGCTGCCGCGTCGAGGATCCGTTCCCTGTTTTCAGCTGCCTGCTCCCTGCTCACTTTCATCCTTATCTCCTCAATACACACATCCGATACTTGACATTATATATGATGGTTGTCATATAATTTAATAATGATGATCGTCATATAAGGAGTTGCCGCGCGCGGATTCTTTCCCGTCTGATTACCGTCACTGTTTCAGACGTGACCTGCGGGGCCTACCGCAGACACGCGCGCGTAATCCGTGTATCCCATACTGGATGAACGGATCGCTTAACGCAGCGAGGATGACATCGTGTCAAAACATGTCGCTTCGAATCGATTCTCTTTCATCACGCGCATGGAGCATACGATGAAGCCGTCCCGCTCGATTCTCGAAGAAAGCTTTCGATACGTCCGCATGAAAGCCAGCTCGCTGTCGCTGCCGGTCGGGCAGACCGCCCCCATTCACAGGTCGCATCCCGCTCCGCCCGCCATCGCATCGAGGCACGCCGTCCATCTACTTCTCGCATTCGCCAATTTCGCGGTCGGAATGGGCGCCTTCATCGTCGTCAGCGTGCTGTCGCCGGTGGCCAGCGCATTCGGCGTCGGCACGGCAGAGGCCGGTTGGCTCCTGACGATCTTCGCGCTCGTTTACGCCGTCACTTCACCCGTCCTCGTGGCGACCACCGGTGGAGTGGACCGTGCCCGCGTGCTTCTCACTGGGCTCATACTCCTCACGATCGGCTCCGTCGCGGGCGCGCTCGCGCCGAGCTTTGGCGTGCTACTTGCCTCGCGTGCGCTGATGGCGGTCGGCGCCGGGCTTGTGACACCAGTCGCGGCGGCCATCGGCGTCGCATCGGTCGACCCCGAGCATCGGGGCCGCACACTGGCGCTGATATACGGCGGCCTCACGCTTGCTCAGGCGGTCGGTGTGCCGGCCGGGGCCTGGCTCGGTTACGCTGTCGGATGGCGCCTGGCCTTCGGCATCGTCGCCGCGCTGGCATTCCTCAGTGCCATCGTTCTCAACAGGTTCCTCCCGCGCGGCCTGGCCGTGCAACGCACTTCGCTCGCGACACTGGGAACGGTGCTCGCTACGCCGCGACTCGTGTTCGCCATTGCGTTTACAGCGTTGTTCGTGGCCGGCACCTTCGTCGTCTACACCTATCTCGCGCCGTTCCTGGAGGCGCGTTACGGACTCAGCCGCAATGGCGTGACCGCCATGATGGTGGTCTTCGGATTGGGTGCCGTGGTCGGGAACGCCATGGGCGGATTCCTGAGCGACCGGATCGGTTCGGTTCGCACGCTCGTCGCGTTGTGCGTCGCTCAGCTCGCCATCATGCCGTTTCTGACGCTCGCGCATATGTCGCTACTCGCGACCGGCGTCGCGATCGGCGTCTGGAGTGTCTTTGGGTGGTCCTTTCAAGTACCCCAGCAGGCGCGCCTCGCCGCGCTTGAGCCGGCAAAGGCACCGGTGCTGTTTGCGCTGCATGCCGCGGCTATCTATGTTGGTGCCTGCGTTGGCTCTCTGATCGGCGGTCAAACACTCGAGATCGGCGGATACGACGCGCTTGGACCTTCCGGCGCGGCGTTCATTTTTATTGCGCTCGGATCGCTGGGGATCGTTGCGAGGATGTTCCAGCGAGCACGAGGAGAGTCAAAGGTGAGCGCCCGGGTTGCACCGCGATGCGATGGAGCCTGCCCGAATTAAATGGACATTGCGGAATGGGGGTCGGGTCCGGATTGACCCATACGATATGGCTGTGTGTCCAAGACCAAGGTGTCATTGCGAGCCGCCTGTTTCGGTTTGAAACTGCACACGGGACCCTGAAACCAGGTCGTCATTCTGGAGGTGCACGGCACACACATCCAGAAACCATTTGAGGCCACAACCCGTTTTTCAATGGATCCTGGATCACCTCGCCCCCGGATCACGTTTCACTCGTCCGGGGCTTCGGCGGCACGCGGTCCAGGATGACGACGTTTCATGGAAAGAAACAGTGTGACGAAGCACCCGACCGCTCCGCTACCCGTTGCGAACGAAAACCCGTGCGCCACGGGATCGCCACGTCGCGGTGCTCCTCGCGATGACAATGGGGTGCATGTCGTGCTCGGGTGTGCTGTGCCGTAAGCGTAAAAAACAATTCCCGGCGAGGCGAAGGCCGAGTAGCGCGTCTGATCTCCAAGTACGCCCTCGCTTGAGGGATGTGACTGCGTCAAACATATCCATCGTTCTTAACGATACATAGCATCTAGATAAATAGGCTTCTCAGGTAGCAGGCCAGCCCCCATTCTGTTTCCATCGATGTTCTTGGAGATGGAAATGGACACATCAGCTGCAGTAGTCGCTCGCGACAACCGTCGTTTCGCTGTCGAGGATTTAAGTCAAGCAGGCGCGAGCGCCGGCGCTCGCCGAATTGCGCTCAGCACCCGAGGTCACCAGCACGGCCCCATCACTCGCCTCGTCAGCCCCTCCGATATTGGCGAGCTCATCAAGCCTTTCGTATTCCTGGATCACGCCGAAGTCGCGGCGAGGCCTGAGCCGCTCTTTGGCATCCACCCGCACTCCGGCATCGCAACGCTCACCGTCGTTCTTCGTGGAGGCATGGTCTATGAGGACACGACCGGCAAGAAGGGTTCGGTCCCGACGGGTGGACTCGAATGGATGAAGGCTGGAAAGGGCGTGTGGCATGACGGTGGGCCCACGTCCGGCGAGCCGTTGCGCGCCTTCCAGCTGTGGGTGGCACTGCCGCCATCCGAGGAGAACGCTCCCCCGGAAAGTCAGTACATATCCCCGGACGCGGTGCAGGAGGATGGACCTGCGCGGGTGATCCTCGGACTCTACGGTCGGGCCAGTAGCCCGATTCGTGCCCCCGCGGGTATCAACTATCTCCACGTGCGCTTGAACGACGGCGAGCGCTGGCGCTATGCGCCGCCCGACCGGCATACCGTCGCATGGCTCGCTGTCGACGAGGGCGGCTTGCGGTCACACGCGCCGATCCGTGCAGGAGAGCTCGCCGTTTTCGAAGAATCCGGCGGCGCCATCGAGCTGGAGGCGGACGGCGACACATCGTTCGTCCTGGGATCCGCGATCAAGCATCCGCACCCGCTCGTTCTGGGCCGCTCTTCGATCCATACGAGCCGCGCGGCGCTCACCCAAGCCCAAGCGGAAATCGATCGAATTGGCCAGCGGCTTCGCGCCGAGGGTCGCCGGTAAACCTGGCCGCCGTCGGCGATGAACTCAACGCCGGTCGAGAAGCTGGCGTCGGCGGAAGCGACGAACAGCCGCATCGCCTGTCATCGGCGGCCGATCCTTCTGAAACCGGCAGCGCGATAGCGCGCATCAGGTCTTCTTCTGCCGAACGTATCGCACGAAGCCTTCGACGAAGTTTCGAATATTCTCTTGGGTCGCCTGGTCAGAGATGTTGCCGTTTGCGTCGACCACCTTCGTTGCACGAGACACGAGCAGTCGCCCACCGGACCATAGCTCCGCGCCGACCGTCCTGAAAACGGGAAGCCACGCATTCTGCGAAAGTATCGTTCCGAATCCGCCAGGCGAAGCACCGGCGATCGCCACCGGTTTTCCTCCAAATACTCTCGGAATATCGGCAGCTGGGCGAGTAAGCCAGTCAATTGCATTCTTCGTCACGCCCGGAATGCTGTTGTTGTACTCGGGAGTCACGAGTAACAACCCATCTGCAGCAGCGATGAGGTCCTTCAGGTTTGAAACCGCGGCTGGTATTCCGTGCTCGGCTTCGATATCGCCATCGTAGAGCGGAATACCCGCAATGGACTCGATTCGGAGCTCAGCCTCGGACGGCATTACCGCAGCCGCCGCGCGCAAGAGTGCAGAGTTGAGCGAGGCACGGCGCAAGCTTCCCGACATGCCAATCAGTGTGATCATCAGATTTTCCTAGGCGTCTTGTGGCTCATATGGCGAAATGATTTTGGGTTGCGCGTCTATCGTGCGAACCGCTGCGCCGATCACCGCGGCGAGCACCGATCCAATCAAACTGCCGAGGCTCCCAATCGCCGACGCGGGTCCTTCGCTGATAATTTGTGAAGTTCGAGCACAGTATGGCCGCGTTTCCAATCGTGGTAGCCTATATTTTTAGATACAAACGATCGTTCGCGTCGATACATGCTCGAGAGCGTTTCACTCGACCACCTGCGTATATTCATCGCGGCAGCCGATGAAGGAAGCTTCTCGGCCGGCGGACGCCGGTTGCGAAGAACGCAGTCGGTAGTCAGCCAAACGCTTGCGAATCTGGAGGCCCAGCTCGGCGTCAAATTGTTCGATCGCTCCAGCCGCTCACCGGTCTTGACCAGTCAGGGTGTGGCGCTTCTTGCGGAAGCGCGCGCGGTCGTAAGTGGGATGGATGTTTTCAAGGCCCGCGCCAAAGGCCTGTCGGATGGCCTTGAGCCCGAACTGAGCGTCGTCGTGGATGTAATGTTCCCGTTCGAACAGCTCACCAGCGCCGTCGCGGCGTTTCAAGAAAAATTCCCGACGACGCCGCTCAGGCTGTATGTCGAAGCACTGGGTGCCGTTTTGCAGCCCGTGATGGAGGGTCGCTGCGCCGTTGGAGTGATGGGATCTCTGCCCACCGCGCCTGCGCCGCTCCTCACACGTGAACGGCTGCTCCTCGTGAAAATGCTTTTTGTCGCGTCCCCTACGCATGCTTTGGCGTCACTTAAAGGCCCGATTCCAGCGCGTGTGCTTGCGCAACACAGGCAACTCGTACTTACGGACCGTTCCGAACTGTCGCAAGGAAAAGAGTTCGGCGTTTTTTCCGCAAACACCTGGCGGCTCGCCGACCTGGGCTCGAAGCACGCCTTCCTACGCGCAGGTCTAGGCTGGGGCAGCATGCCCGTGGGCGTGATCGAAACCGATTTGGCAAATGGATCGTTGGTGAAAATCGAGATTGAGGATATACCCGATGCCATCCTCGTCATGCCGATGTCCGCAGTGTTCCGAACAGACAGGCCGCCCGGCCCAGCTGGGCGCTGGCTGATCGAATACCTCAAGTCAAGCACTGCAACGCGTGCAAGGCGTGCGAAAGCAAAGCGCGCGCGCTAGGCGCTGCGCGTCCCTACGGAGCCGGAAAACCAAACGAACGCAAGGTATTTAGAATCGGCTCGCCGACCCGGGCTCAAAGCTGCGAATGCGGATTAACAGTGCGCGGGGCGCACCACTGGTAATTGCGAGAAGGTTACTGGACGACGTGGGACGGTGCAGGACTACAGCTACGCGGACACCCTCTCCGCTAATGGTAATTAGACCAGCGAGTTTCCGGCAGGGCTGACAAGCAGTCAACCCTTAGCTCCCCGCAGATCGAGCTTGCTCCAATAGTATTCCTGCAAAAAGCGCTGCAACAAAACGTGTCCATCTTCGCCGATGCTGACTATCTTAGTGCCGACGCACGTTTCGGCGAGGTGCTTGACCTCGACCCTGCAGCGCAAATACTTGTCGGGGTAAAGCGCGCACTTAAGATCGAGGAATTGTCCAACGGCGAATTGCTGATTGCTGATAATGAAGAAGCCCTTGCCGCTGAAGTTCTGCAGCAGACACGGGATCGAGGCACCGCCGACCAGTAGCGTTGCACGTCGGCTCAGCTCGACTCGGGGCTCTTCGCGCCGGTCGCGCTTCAAAGCCCCTTGCTTGATAGCGTCGGCTACGCAAGCGGCGCGGGTCGGGAAGGTCTGTTGTGATACGACGTGGGAGCGGCCGTCATTCGTTGCGCGCCAATACCACGCCCGCCTCGCATCTTGTAAGAATTCCCAATCTTTCATGGCGCCTCCCCTTGTGCAAGGGTTACCCGGGAATGCCCCCTAATTTCGCCACACGCTGCAGGCGAGTCGCTCGGCCATCGCGTACCCAGCCCGATTGCGTCAGTTTTTTCAGGTGCTCATCCGAGATGTCGTCTGCAAAGAATTGCTAATCAGCCCATGTACCGCCGCCCGCGCCGTCTTTTGCATTCATGACATTCAGCAGCGCTTGCTCCGGGCGCGCAGATTCTAACAGTCGCTCCTCTGTTGCAAAGGATTCGTGACAGACGCACTGCCCAATCTGACACTAATTACCAGCAAAGATCGCTGCGCAAGTGGGCCGCCGAGTTGTTCGTCTGCCGTGGGTGCAGGCTCGTCGATCGTGCACAGGGTTGAATTGCTACGGCGCTACAGCGGCATTCGAGATTCATCAGAGCCCGAGGGCGAGGGCGGCGGCACATGAGTGCCTTAATGCCGCGGGACCTCGATGCGAATCGGTTGCCGGCGGCCAGATAAAAGCGCGCGTTGAGCGAGTCGGCTGCAGCGACGACAAAAGCGTCAAGCAGTGGGCCAGCGAATCATTTCGTTCTTTCTTAGCGCAGCACGTTCTTGCACCCGCACGCACGTTCGAACGTCCGCCGTTGCTGCCGAAGTGGTGCGGTCCGCTTGTGCAGCTATGCTGTGATTGCAGCGCGAGCTCCATCGCGCTTACACTGACGGGAGCGGTTCTTCGTAAGTTGCTGATGCCGCTTCTCAGTTTTTGGTACAGTCCCCAGCCTCTATTCTCCATTATGCGGCCTCAGCGCTGACCGATTGTTAAAATATGGCTACAAACTCCGAAGCGAGACCATTTGTTTTTGGAAAAGAGTGCCTCGATGCACTGACGGATGCTGCCAAAGCCAGCGTGCGGCATAGAAAGAACTTGGATTTTCACAGTGAGGCATCGCACCCGGCTCAGCGGCTGCTCAACGCGGTTGAGCCAGGTTCGTACGTGCGACCCCACCGGCACCTCGAGCCTTTAAAAGATGAAACGTTGATTGCGGTGAGGGGTGCTTTCGGACTCGTCTTTTTTGACGAGAGCGGGGTCATTACGACCACGGCCATCATTCGTGCGAACGGCGATGCCATTGGTGCAAACATTCCTAGAGGCGTGTTCCACTCTTTGGTTTCATTAGAGTCGGGCTCAGTTTTTTTTGAAGCGAAGGCGGGGCCCTACAACCCTCAAAGCGACAAAGAGTGGGCTCCGTGGGCGCCGCCGGAAGGACACGACGAAGCGGCTGTTTATCTTGGACGACTTCGGACCCTGTTCGAGATCAGCTGACTGCGGCTGCAACGAGGGTGGTACGTCTCATTTTTCGGTGTTCGGATCCGCCTGGCTTTGCCGTTCAATTGAGTCGGACATGGCCATAGGCGCGCGTCCCGGCAACCCCTGATTACAAGAAGGCAAAAAAAAGCCGCCCGAAGGCGGCGAGGGGAGACGCTACTACGTGGAGACGAGCTATGCGCGCGGCCAACCTCCGCGCAGTTGAGACTTTAATCACGCGGTCGGCGCCGGACGAGGTAGTTGTGC
>JAQGNH010000281.1 GCA_028291945.1 Betaproteobacteria bacterium | reverse complement strand
ATTGAGGGAAGGAAGGCGTCGCCGCACGGATCGCTCAGTTCATCAGAAAAACTAGGGCAGACGAGAGAAATGATGCTTTGCGCATGGGCCCAGTATGCCCGAATATTCGCCGTCAACGGGAGGTTCGCTATGAAATTTGGGATCATCACAAAAACTAGTGAACGCAGGGTGTGTCGAAGCACTGATGCTCGTGTGACTTTGCAAATGCGGCCGCCGTCGGTAGCCGCAAACGCTGTCGCTTTGGCCCCGAACGGGCGGCGGCCTGCGCGTTCTCGTTAGGAGATAAGCCGTGACCGAAGATGGACGCTGTCGAGTGGCGATTCTTTATCCCGGAAATCGCGAGGCAAGGCAAAACGCGTCACCCGAGAAAAGCCGCTTTTTGAAGGTGTTTCAGGCGTTAGCTGCACTCGGCGTGCACGCAGAACCCGCCGTCTATCATGACGATTTTTGTGATGACGTTCGCCGACAGCTCATGCAGGTTGACGGCGTACTGGTGTGGGTAAATCCTATCGAAGGGGAACGTGACCGGTCAGTGCTTGACGCTATGCTTCGCGAGGTTGCCGCGTCGGGCGTTTTTGTCAGCACGCATCCCGATGTCACTCTGAAGTTGGGAACAAAGGAAGTTCTGCATCGGACGCGCGATATCGGGTGGGGATGCGATACGCACTTGTACCGCAGCATGGATCAGTTACGTCGGGAGCTTCCTTTGAAGCTGGCTGCCGGGAAGGCTCGAGTGCTGAAGCAGTACCGCGGCAACGGCGGAAACGGTGTATGGAAGGTCGCGCTCGCAGCCGATGTCACTGCGGATCAGGGTCGCGGTAGCGCGACATCGCCACTGGTTGAAGCACTCGTCTGCGCTCAGCATGCGAAGCGGGGATGCGTCGAAGAAAAGATACTGTTAAGCGAATTTCTCGCGCGCTGCGAGCCGTATTTTGCAGGCGATGGCAGGATGATCGATCAAGCCTACCAATCGCGCTTGCCCGAAGGGATGATCCGTTGTTACCTGGTGCACGACAAGGTGGCCGGCTTTGGGCACCAGGCCATCAATGCGCTCTATCCCACGCCTACCGGCGCGCCACCGGATACAGCACCCCAGCCCGGGCCCCGCTTATACCATCCGCCCTCCATGCTGGAGTTTCAGTCGCTCAAGCGCCAATTGGAGCAGGAATGGGTACCAGCAACGCAGCAACTGCTCGACATCGATACGAATGAACTGCCGGTGCTATGGGATTGCGATTTTCTGCTCGGACCGAAGAGCGAATCGGGTGAAGACACTTATGTGCTTTGCGAAATCAACGTCAGCAGTGTGTCGCCCTTCCCTGACTCCGCAGTGGCGTTGATTGCCCAAGCGACGCTCGCAAGGACGCAAGCGGCGAGGCGAGAATCGCGCTCGGCCCGCTCCGGAAGTTTTTGAGCCCGCAATTTTTGGGCTCAGCAAAGTATGGATACTGCACGGACGTACCGCAGATGACTCGCATGTTGAACGATATAAGACGGTTCAGCCTCTTCACCTTGGAACAAGATATCTAAGAATCTTTCCATAGAAAAAATCGGGTCTTAACAGACACCCGATATACCCAAGACATTTTGTCCAAGTTCTGTCCTGTGCCCGCGTGCGCGAGCAGGGATGCGACTTGGAGCATTGCGCGTTTTCCTGATCGCGGTCGCGCCTATAAGGAGCGTAACCGTGAGATATCCGACTCTGGTTCTTGCCTTTCCAACACAAATTGCTGCATGCCTATTGCCCCGTCGCATACATGTATCGTTTCATACGTTCTGCGATTGGTTGGCATCACGTATCACCATCGCCAGCGTGAGCCTCGCGTTGGCTCTCGCGCTCTGCGGTTGTAATTCCAACAGCAGCGACAGGTTGGTGATCGATTTGCAAGATAAAACGTACCCGACCGGCATAGATCACTGGCCCGCAAAAAGCGTCGTAATCTTCGGTGATTTTGGTGGAAGTATTTACAGCATCCGTGAAGACGGTACGCGCGTCATCAAGCTTACGGACATCAGAGAAATCGATTGTGCGCGCGTGACCCGCGTACGCGTCGATGAGGCGCGCAACCGGCTATGGGTCATGAGCGCTTCCGGAATCTGTGTTTACGACCTTCAGTCTCTACAACTGACGAGGTACTTACCTATCGGCGATATGAGCCACTATCGCCTTGCCAATGGTCTGACGGACATTGCACTGGATCCCCAAGGCAATGCATATGCAATCGACTCTGGCATCGACCCGGTCTTGTATCGGATCGAATCAGCGACGTTTGCCGTTGCGATGTGGAACAAGGTGACGCCGAAGAGCGTGCCGGGCGTCTATTCACCCCGGCACTTTCCTCTCAATGCGATTGTAGTGACGCCGCAGGGCGGACACGTACTGTACGTCAACGCGTATTCCGGGGAACTACACGTAGTGGACATAAGCAGCAAGCAACGCTCGACGGTATCGATGCCGCAAACGCTGTATGGCGTGAATGCCCTAGTCGCCGCGCCGAGCACCACGAGCCCAGGCGGGATAGACCTGTACGCCGTCAGCGCGCGAAATAATTCCATTACCGTGGTCGGAATCGACAGCGACTTGAAGAACGCCCGCGCGCGTATATACGCGACGAAATATCTCGACAATCCATTGGCTGGAACGTTGGTGCGGGGTTCGGTCTTCGTCACAAACAGCCAACTCTTGCGGCATCCGGAACTCAGCGGGGATCGTGATAAACCGCGTCCCTTCTCGATAGTCCGACTGGGGTCGAAGTACTTCGCCGATCAGGCGGCGAATCCCGTCATGGGTGCTGTGCTGGGACCCTAGCGCCCGTTCTTCACAAACGCACTCCGTGCCACGAGTGGGCAGCGCTGCGCCTTTACTGCACGTCGATGTTCCTGTCGGCGACGATGCGTTGCCACTTCCGGATGTCGGCTGCGACCTTGCGCGTCATGTCTTCGGGCGTGGTCGGCTGCACCTCGTTGCCCTGGTCGGTGAGGCGTTTGCGCATGTCGGGTTGTTCCAGCACCGCGCGCACCTCGCGGTTCACGCGTACGACGATGGCGCGGGGCGTTGCGCGCGGCGAGCCGATGCCGTTGAACGAGAGGACTTCATAGCCTGGCACCGTCTGGGCGAGCGTCGGCACATTCGGAAACTGCGGCGCGGGCTGAAGTGACGTTACGGCAAGTGCGCGCAGGCGCTTCGCCTCGATCTGCGGGAAGGCCGTCGTCGTCGTGGTGAAGATCACGTCGAGACGTCCCGCCATGAGCTCCGTGTTGGGCTCCGCTCCACCCTTGAATGGAACGTGAGTCATCTCGGTTCCAGTCATGCTGCCAAAAAGCTCCGCAGCGAGATGAAACACGGAAGCCGTTCCCACCGAGCCGTAATTGAGCTTGCGCGGATTCTTCTTCGCAGTGGCGATAAGGTCGCTCACTGTCTGCATTGGAGAGTCGTACCTCACCACGACGACGAAGGGATAGGTGAGAACCATCGTGATCCACGCGAAATCGCGAACAGGGTCATAAGGCAGATTTTTCGTAACCGCGGAATGCGCAGTGAACGCGCCGCTGATGAAGAGCAGCGTGTGTCCGTCCGGCGTTGCTTTGGCGACGTATGAGGTTCCTATCAGGCCGCCGGCGCCCGGACGGTTTTCGACAATGACGTTTTGCCCGAGGCGCTCGCCGAGCCGTGGAGCGAGCAGCCGTCCGACTGTGTCGGTGCTACCGCCTGCGGCAAAAGGCGATACGAGGCGAATCGGTCGGGCCGCGGGATAGTTCTCGGCGGCAATGAGCGGTGTCGCGCAGAGCAGCGCGAAGATAACGAACGCAGGCCGCGCTGATAGCGCCCGGACCCAGCCGCGGTCCGTCACCCTACCCACCATGACACGCCCCAGAGACTCTAACGACCTTCAGGCGAGCGTGGGCACCACGGCGCGGCGACGGCGTGCAGTTGCCTCGGCGATTCGTTTATCGATCTCCGCCGCCCACGTTTCGCGCGACATGAATCCCGGCAGAGCGCGCACCGCGCGCTCGATCGTCGCCCACAGCGCGTGGTCAGGGAGCGAAAAGTCCACCGGTATCCGGCACGGCTGCGGGACATACCACGGCGTATCGATCAATAGCTCGACGCGGTTCTTTTCCGGGTCGTGGAGGTATACCGACAGGGCGTTGCCGTGCGTGACTGGCCCGAGCTCCGTTGCGTGCTCGTTGCGGATGCCGCGCCGCAGCTCGCGCAGCGTGTCGAGACTGTCCACCCTGAACGAGAGCTGATTGACGATGTTGTAGGGTAGGTCCGCGGGCCGCCCCGTCGCGAGCACGAGCTGATGGTGCTCGCGTGAGTCACGGGTGAGGAAGACGATCTCGCCGCCGTTCGATGTCGCGCCGCGGTCGCTTTCCGCGAAGCCGAGAAAGCCCGTGTAGAAGTCCACCATGCGCGGCATGTCGGTGACGAATAGCCCGACGTGGCTCAGAGTCAATCCGTAAGACATTGCGTGCCTCCTTTGGAGGAGGTCATTCTGGCAAAAACCAAAATCCATTTGTACTCAATATGGATTCTGGCGTCCGTCAGAATGACGGCGTATCAGTGTTCGGCGTCTCCGCGTCCTAAGTCTAGCTCTGCGGCTTCGAGTATTTCCCTGTGAGCTGCGGCGTCTGCCCTTCAAGCTTCTTTTTCTGCCGGTCGAGCCGCGTATCGCGACCCCACGTGCGCTTAAGCTCGTCCTTCACGTTGAACTTGAGGCGGCCGAGTTTTTCAGTCTCGATCTCGACCGTGTCGCCATCCTGGAACGCACTCAGGCCGCGATGATTGGTGCCCGTCGCGAGTATGTCCCCCGGTTCGATGGTATGTATCGAGCTGATCCACTCGATGCAGCGTGGGATTTTGTGCGCCATGTCGCTCGTGTTGAAATTCTGCTTCAGCTCACCGTTGACCCAGAGCTTGATCTGCAGATTCTGCGGGTCGCGCACTTCGTCGGCGGTGACGATGTAGGGCCCGATCGGTGCAAAGGTCTCGCGTGACTTCATCTGATAGAAACTATTGCCGCTCGGTGGCAAACCCCGTGCGGATCCGTCGATGAAGTTCATATAACCGAAGATGTAACTCATCGCATCGGCTGCGCGCACGTTGGACGCTCGCTTGCCGATTACGAGTGCGACTTCGGCTTCGCCTTCGAAAATCGTTGCTGGTACATCCGGCAGCACCATCGTGTCGCCATGACCGATGACTGCGCTGGGTGACTTGTGGAATGCGTTGATCGGCGCGGGCTCCGATCGTGTGCCATCTTCCATGTAGTTCACGGCCATGCAGTCGATGTTGTGCGGCTTGGGCAAGGGCGGACGAATACGCACATCGCTTACGCGGACGCCTTTTCCTTGTGCTGCGGCCTGTTCGAGTCTGCCGCGGTAATCGGCAAAGCGCTCGATCAACCCGTTGATGAGGTTGTGCGGACCCGTGTGTGGGATATCGCGAACCACGTCCATCACGTCGACAACACTGTCGCCATTCAGGACGCCCAGCCGAAAATCGTTGAAATAGAGCAGCTTCATGGTTCCCCTCCAGACAGTAGATCGCTATTGAGCGTACGGTATTGAATCATAACTGCGGGCTGGATGTACATACAGTTCTCCGCCATAATCTGCGTATGCATGACGTACTCGATTCAGTCCAGAAGAAGCCGGCGTGGCTGGATAAACTCAACGCCGCTCAGCGCGCTGCAGCGACTTACGGATCTCGCGCCGAGAATGCGGGCTGGAACTCCGGCCCACTGCTGATCATCGCGGGCGCAGGAACGGGTAAGACGAACACGCTCGCTCACCGTGTCGCGCATCTCATTCTGAACGGCGTTGCACCTGAGCGCTTGCTGTTGCTCACGTTTTCGAGACGGGCTTCGCACGAAATGATTCGCCGTGCACGGCGCATCGTCGCAGCCGTGACCGCGCGCACAGAAGCGACTTCAGACGATGAAGCGCCCGGGGTATCGCGGCTGACGTGGGCGGGAACCTTTCATTCCGTCGCCAACCGGCTGGTGCGCCGCTATGCTGCGCAGCTCGGACTTCAACCGCTTTTCAGCGTGATCGATCGGGGCGATTCGGCAGATCTGCTGGACCTCGCGCGGCAGGAGCTCAAGTTCCCGGCGAAGGACAAGCGTTTCCCGCGCAAAGACACCTGCCTCGCGATCTACTCGCACTGCGTGAATACGCGACACCCACTCGAGCGCACATTGACGGACATGTTCCCGTGGTGTGCTCAGTGGCACGACGAGCTCAAGCAACTGTTTCGTCGGTATGTCGAGCTCAAGCTCGCTCAACAGGTGCTCGACTTCGACGACCTGCTGCTTTATTGGCATGCATTGATGCAGGACCTCACGCTCGCGCAGGACGTCGGATCGCTCTATGACCACGTGCTCGTCGACGAGTATCAGGATACGAATACGCTGCAGGCGGAGATCCTGCTTGCGCTCAAGCCGACGGGCGCCGGCATTTGCGTTGTCGGCGACGACGCGCAGTCGATTTATTCTTTTCGTGCCGCGAGTGTCGAGAACATTCTCCAGTTCCCGGGGCAGTTTTCCCCGCAGGCTGAAGTGATCACGCTCGAACAGAATTACCGCTCGGTGCAGCCTATTCTCGATTCGGCAAATGCTTTGATAGCCGAAGCGCCGCGTCAGTATCAGAAGCGCCTGCAATCAACGCGCGCGTCCAATCACCTGCCACGCTATGTGACGGTTCTCGATGATCAGGCGCAGGCGGAGTACGTGATCGAACGCATTTTGCAGGCGCGCGAGCAAGGTGTGCTGCTGCGCCGCCAGGCTGTGCTGTTCCGCAGTGCGCACCACAGCGATGTGCTGGAGCTCGAGCTCGTGCGCCGCAATATTCCCTACGTCAAGTATGGCGGGCTCAAGTTTCTCGAAGCCGCGCACATCAAGGATCTCCTCGCGCTGTTGCGCTGGGCGGACAATCCTCGCAACCGCATCGCGGGCTTCCGCGTCCTGCAATTGCTGCCAGGGGTCGGACCCGCGAATGCCGATCGATGTTTGAATGCATTCGAAGCCTCCTCGTTCGACTGGCAAGCGCTCGCGGCATACCGTCTTCCGTCCGCAGATGCGGATGGATGGCGGAGCCTGGTGGAAATGCTGATCGCGCTCGCCGCGCCGGAGGCACCATGGGCCGGCCAGATGGGCCTTGCGCGTTGCTGGTATGAGCCTCATCTCGCGCGTATTTACGATGCAGCGGCTGCAACTCGTGCTGCCGACATCGAACAGCTCGAGCGCATTGCCATCCAGTTCGCGAGCCGCGAGCAGTTCTTGAGCGAGCTCACGCTGGATCCGCCTCGAGCAAGCGGGGATCTGTCGGGAACGCCGCTACTGGATGAAGACTATCTCGTGTTGTCCACGATTCATTCGGCCAAAGGGCAGGAATGGGATAACGTCCACGTCCTCCACGTATCGGACGGAACGTTCCCGAACGAATTTGCGACCGGCAAGGCGGAGCTCATCGAAGAAGAGCGGCGACTGCTGTACGTCGCCATGACGCGCGCCAAGTACGAGCTGCACCTCTTGGCCCCTCTAAAATACTATGTGACGCAGCAAGCGAGGCACGGGGACGGGCACGTTTATGGGGCGCGCTCGCGGTTTCTGACGTCGGCGGTCATGAAGTCATTGCAACCAATGACTTGGCCAATTTCGGCCGCGGCTCTGCACCACGTTGCAGGCGTTGAGTTACCCCACATCGACGTGGCGGCGAGGCTACGCAATCTCTGGGCCTGAACTGAGCTCGGACGCATGAAAAATTGTCATTTGCCACGCCCCGGGCTGCGGCGCGACAATCGTTATTCTTCGCGCCTCGACGTGCCCGGTTCGCAACCTGGGAACGCGCGACTCGAGGATGAGGCTGGAGTTTTGAATTGGTGCCAGCCTGAGTACACCTACCTCTCGGTAGATGCCGCGACAGCCGTCCGGCGCTGCAATGGCACCGGAACCCCATGCGGGTGTAATCGGCGATGCGTGGTGTGTGTGCATGAAAAACGCCGGGTACCGTCAAAGGTGCCCGGCGTTGTCCTGTACAGGTAAGAACGCCGAAGCGAAGCGCGAAAGCGCAACCCACACCTGGCTCTCTCCTACTTATTGTCTGCGCCATTCCGCGGTCGCGATCCTGATCCCGAGATCGAAGCTCGACGCATGTCCGCTTTGCAGTGACAATGCGGCCATTTGTTTCTCAACTTGTTTCGGAAATGTCCACTATCGAACCCGATACCGCACTCGCCAAAATCGTCCTGCTTATTGCACAAGAACTTGGAGTCAGGCCTCAGCAAGTCTCAGCGGCCGTCGCGCTGCTCGACGAAGGCGCGACCGTGCCGTTTATTTCGCGCTACCGCAAGGAAGTCACCGGCAACCTCGATGACACGCAGTTGCGCACGCTGGAGGAGCGGCTCTTTTATTTGCGTGAGCTCGAAGAACGGCGCGCAAGTGTGCTCGCATCGATCGAAGAGCAGGGCAAGCTGAGCACCGAGTTGCGAGCCGCGATCGAGGCAGCAAGCACGAAGCAGGTCCTCGAAGATCTTTATCTGCCCTATAAGCCCAAACGCCGCACCAAAGCCCAGATCGCTCGAGAAGCGGGGCTGGAGCCGCTCGCGGATGCGTTGTTCGGGGATCCCCGCCTCGATCCGCAGCAGGAGGCCGCGAAGTTCGTGAACGGTAAGGCTGCGGCCGACGCTGGCGTGCCCGATGCGAAGGCGGCTCTCGAAGGCGCGCGCGACATCCTGGCCGAACGATTTTCGGAAACGGCTGAGCTGCTCGCGAAGCTGCGCATGCTCATGTCCCAACGAGGTATCGTGACGGCCGCAGTGATTGCCGGCAAGGAGAGCGCGGCAGACGAAAAATTTCGCGACTACTACAAGTACTCGGAGGCCCTGCGCTCGATACCTTCGCACAGAGCGCTCGCCTTGTTCCGCGGGCGCAATCTCGGTGTGCTTGCGTTGAATCTGACGCTGGGTGAAGAGCTCGAATCCGCGGAGCCGCATCCCTGCGTAGCGATCATCGCGACGCATTTTGCAATCGAGAATCGCGGACGGCCTGCGGACCCGTGGCTAGGCGACGTTTGCCGCTGGACTTGGCGAGTGAAAGCGTCGTTGCACATCACGAGCGAGCTCATGGTCCAGCTGCGCGAGTCGGCAGAGGCCGAAGCAATCAGAGTTTTCGCGAGAAACCTTCGCGAGCTGCTGCTGGCTGCGCCTGCGGGCCCGAAAGCAGTGCTGGGTCTCGACCCTGGTCTGCGGACCGGTTGCAAAGTCGCGGTCGTTGACGCAACCGGCAAGCTGCTCGACACTGCCACGATCTATCCGCACGAGCCGCGCCGCGACTGGCAAGGCTCGCTCGCAGCGCTCGCCGCGCTGGTGACGAAGCACGGCGTGCAGCTCATCGCGATCGGCAACGGCACGGCGAGCCGCGAGACTGACAAGCTCGCGGCGGAGTTGATCAAGCTCGTTTCGGCGCAGGCGCCCGAGTACAAGCTCATCAAGCTCGTGGTTTCGGAGGCCGGCGCATCGGTTTACTCGGCGTCCGAACTTGCGGCACGCGAGTTCCCGGATCTGGATGTGACTTTGCGCGGCGCCGTTTCGATCGCGCGGCGGCTGCAGGACCCGCTGGCTGAGCTCGTCAAGATCGAGCCAAAATCGATCGGCGTCGGACAATACCAGCACGATGTCAATCAGCGAGCGCTAGCCCGCATGCTGGATGCGACCGTTGAGGACTGCGTCAACGCGGTTGGTGTCGACGTGAATACCGCTTCTGCTGCCCTTCTTGCGCGCATCTCGGGGCTCAACGGCGTCCTCGCCAAGAACATCGTAGAGTTTCGCGACGCGAATGGCGCATTTCTCAACCGTCTGCAGCTCACAAAAATCCCGCGCCTCGGCGCCAAGACCTTCGAGCAGGCCGCGGGGTTTCTCCGTATCAACGACGGCGACAACCCGCTGGACCGTTCCGCCGTGCACCCGGAGGCCTACCCGGTTGTTCAACGGATACTGGACCGCGTCGGAAAGCCGATGCTCGAAGTCATGGGGCGAACGGACGTGCTGAAGAGTCTGGCAGCGGAAGACTTTACCGATAAAGATTTCGGTGTGCCCACCGTGCGGGACATTCTCCTCGAGCTCGAAAAGCCCGGCCGCGATCCACGGCCAGAGTTCAGGGCTGCTGCTTTTCACGAGGGTGTGGAATCCATCGGTGACCTGAAGCCGGGGATGATGCTCGAGGGCGTGGTCACGAATGTGGCGGCTTTCGGCGCTTTCGTCGATGTTGGCGTACACCAGGACGGGTTGGTGCACGTCTCCGCGCTCGCCGACCGCTTCGTCAAGAATCCCCACGATGTCGTGAAGGCCGGCCAGATCGTCAAAGTGAAAGTCGTCGAGGTGGACGTGAAACGGCAGCGAATAGGACTCAGCATGCGCATCGGTGAAGCTCGAACCCCACGCAAAGAAGCGTCCCCAAACATGAGTGGAACGGCAAAATCTCCTCGGCCCGTGTCTAATTCGAGTCGCGATCGGCCTGGCGCAAATACGAAGCGACAAGAAGAACCTCAAAGCGCAATGGCGCTCGCCTTCGCAAAGATGAAAAAGTGATTCACATCGCGGTTCATTAGGTAAAATTTGCACTCGGCCTTGTTCGTGAAGACCCGGCGTTCGACATGATTTGTTCGCTAGACCAAGGACTTGGCGGGTGTGGTGGCACTCGGTACGAACTTTGCGTCGTGCGCTGACCACCATCAAGAAGTAAGTACTTAAGATTTGCGGCTGCGGGGGGAAGAGCCCGCCTACAAACAACGAACGACAGAGGCCGCGTGGCAGCGCCCTGGTGGGGTGACCATGCGACATCCGCGAGAGGATGCAGGCAAAGCGCACCGAGCTGTTGTCAATCGTAAGCCTCGAGGATCGATGCCGCTCTGGCAGGTCCTGGCTGTGTGCCATTCCGTCTTTATTCACCCGACCTGAGCTAAAACGACTATGAATACCGTCACCAACGGAGAACTGCGTGTCACGCCCGTATCTCGTATGGAAGGCGAACACCCGGCCGAGCTGCGGGAGCTGCTTCATGCGCTGCAAGCCGTACGGGAAGGCGATTTCACGGTGCAACTGCCCGGCGACTGGATCGGCATGTACGGGAAGCTCGCCGATACGTTCAACGACATCGTGAAGTCGAACCGACGGTTGTCGGATGAGCTCGGGCGCGTAGGTCAATCGGTCGGCAAGCAAGGGAAAACGCGGCAACGCCTGCGGGCGCACCGCCACAGCGGCGCGTGGGGCGAGATGGAGTCCTCGGTCAACACGCTCATCGAAGATCTCTTGTGGCCGACAGCCGAGGTGACACGCACCATCGCGGCCGTCGCCAAAGGCGATCTGTCGCGGACCATGCGCCTCGAAGTGGATGGTCGGCCGCTACAGGGCGAATTCCTGCGGTCAGCAACGCTCGTCAACACGATGATCGAGCAGATGGGCGTGTTCACGTCGGAAGTGACCCGCGTCGCGCGCGAGGTCGGCACGGACGGCAAGCTCGGCGGTCAGGCCCAGGTGAAAGGCGTAAGCGGCGCATGGAAAGACCTGACGGACAACGTCAACTACATGGCGAATAACCTGACTGCTCAGGTTCGCAACATCGCCGAAGTGACGATCGCCGTGGCCAACGGTGACTTGTCCCGCAAGATCACGGTGGACGTCCGGGGCGAAATTCTGCAGCTGAAAGAAGCCATCAACACGATGGTCGACCAGCTTCGATCGTTCGCGTCGGAAGTGACGCGGGTGGCGCGTGAGGTCGGCACCGAAGGAAAACTTGGCGGCCAGGCAATCGTGCCGGGGGTTGCGGGCACGTGGAAGGACTTGACGGACTCGGTGAACGCGATGGCGACCAACCTGACGGTTCAGGTGCGGAACATCGCCGAGGTGACGACCGCCGTCGCAAACGGCGACCTCTCTCGCAAGATCACCGTCCAGGCGAAGGGCGAGGTCGCCGAGCTCGCGGACACGATCAACACGATGGTCGACCAGCTCAACAGCTTCGCCTCCGAGGTGACTCGCGTCGCCCGCGAGGTGGGCTCGGAGGGCAAGCTCGGCGGCCAGGCCATGGTGCGGGACGTGGCCGGCACGTGGCGCGATCTCACCGAGTCGGTCAACTTGATGGCCGGCAACCTGACCTCGCAGGTCCGCAACATCGCCGAGGTCACGACCGCCGTCGCCAAGGGCGACCTTTCGAAGAAGATCATCGTCGACGTGCGCGGCGAGATCCTCGAGCTCAAGAACACGATCAACACGATGGTCGACCAGCTCAACGGCTTCGCTTCCGAAGTGACGCGCGTTGCGCGCGAGGTCGGTACCGAAGGGAAGCTCGGCGGACAGGCCGAGGTGCCCGGCGTCGGCGGCGTCTGGAAGGACCTGACCGACAACGTCAACGGCATGGCGTCGAATCTGACGGGGCAGGTGCGTAACATCGCCGACGTCACGACCGCCGTCGCCAACGGCGATCTCTCGAAGAAGATCACCGCCGACGCCAAGGGCGAGATCCTCGAGCTGAAGAACACGATCAACACGATGGTCGATCAGCTCAACT
>JAQGNH010000235.1 GCA_028291945.1 Betaproteobacteria bacterium | reverse complement strand
GGATTGATACGAGACAACGTTTCGTAGCCCAGACCGTATCGCTCCAGCGTCCCGACCTTGTAGTTCTCGATCAGCACATCGGACTTGGTGGCGATTTTCTGTACGAGCTCGCGCCCTTCCGGCTTGGTGAGATCGACGGTGATGGACCGCTTGCCACGGTTGCAGGAGCAATAAAACGCCGACTCGGATGTCTGTTTCCCGTCCCGATCTTTGGCGAATGGCGGGCCCCATGCGCGGCTGTCGTCACCCACACGCGGGCGTTCCACTTTGATCACGTCCGCGCCGAGATCGGCGAGCGTTTGCCCGCAGATCGGTCCCGCCAGCACGCGCGAAAGATCGAGAACGCGCAGGCCTTCGAGAGCCGACGTGACGCTGCCCTGTTGCTTGTTTTCGTATGCAGATGCTTCGGCCATTGCGAGCCAGATCTCCTCGTTCACTTCCGGGCGTCGTGGTTCAGAGGGTCATTCTGGCGAATGCCAGAAAGCATGTGCGCCGGGTTCCACGCGATGGAACCGGAGCCATGCAGTTGAACATGTGTAGCATACGCGTTCACCGTCGGTCAAACAGGTGGTCATGACATCAACACTGCTGATCTCGCAAAAAGTGGTTCACGAATATGGCGAACGCATCACGGACATTCTCGATGCGGCGCCGAGAAAACTCGAGCTGATCGAATTCACGCCTACCCTCGCCCCGACTGCGCGGCAACTCGAAAGTATCGACGCCGCGTTTTACTCGCGCGATATCTGGACCGGAACAATCAAAGATGTGCTGAATGCGCCCTCGCTCAATTTCTGGTCGATCGTCGATGCTGCGCCGAACGTGAAATGGATACAGCTCGTGTCGGCGGGCGCGGACCAGCTTCACTATCGGCCTGCGATGGCGCGCCGCTTGCGTCTCACAACATCTTCGGGGACGAACGCCGAGCCGGTTGCGCTGACCGCCGTGACAGGCCTGCTCATGCTCGCACGGGGTTTTCCTCATTGGACACGCGCGCAGCAAAGACGCGAGTGGGCGCCGCAATCAGCCGCGACGCATCCTCGTGATCTCTCCGGCCAGATCGCGGTGATCGTCGGCACTGGACATATTGGGAAGATCATTGCGCGCGCGCTGAAGGGAATGGGTGTGCGGACTATCGGGGTGCGCCGGCACGCAGCGCCCGTCGAGCATTTCGATGACGTGCGGTCGATATCTGAGCTCGATGCGTTGTTGCCGCAATGCGACTGGCTCGTGCTCGCGTGCCCGCTCACGCGGGAAACGCGCGGACTGATGGATGCACGACGCCTCGCGCTGCTGCCGCGTCATGCGGGCTTCGTCAATGTCTCGCGCGGCGAAGTCGTCGACGAACCCGCGCTCATCGATGCGCTTGCCGCCAGCCGCATCAAAGGCGCTTACCTGGACGTATTTGCCGATGAGCCGCTGCACGCTGACTCGCCGCTGTGGGAACTGCCGAACACCATCATCACACCGCACGATTCCACTGCGTCTGCAGGCAACTATGGCCGGGGCGTTGAGCTTTTTCTAAGCAACCTCGCGGCGTATCTGCGCGGCAAGAAACTAAAGAACGAGGTGGAGCGGGACTCGACGTAGATAGACAGAGCGGAGAAATCGTGAGCTGTACGTGATCGCGCCTTGAGAAAAGCTCGACGAGAGCAATCCGTCCGGGCACGTCACGTGCAACACCGCAGGCTCCCCTGTCTTTGAGACGCGCCGCTCGCCACTGCGTGCGGGCGCCTGCGGCTGCACCGTAAACTATCGCAAATGAATACTTCATTTATGGAAGAAAAAGAACGTTTGGCTTCGGCCCCTTCGGGTTCAGCCGGCGCAAAAGGGCTGGCTTTGATGCTGGCGGGGCTCGCGATGCTCGGGCCGTTCTCCGTCGACACCTATCTCCCCGCCTTCCCGAACATCCAGGCGACACTGCACGCCACGCCCATCGAGGTGCAGCAAACCTTGACGGCTTACATGTTCGCGTTCGCCTTCATGATGTTGTGGCACGGGGCGCTGTCCGATGCTTTCGGCCGGCGCAACGTGATTTTGGGGGCGCTTGCCGTTTTCGGCGTCGCTTCACTCGGCTGCGCCGCCGCGCACAGCGTCGAGTATCTGTGGGCTTTTCGCATACTGCAGGGTGTGTCGGCCGGGGCTGGCGTCGTCATCGGCAGGGCGATCATTCGCGACCTCTATTCCGGTCCCACAGCGACGCGTCTCCTGTCTCTGGTCACGATGATTTTTTCGATTGCACCCGCAATCGCCCCGATCCTCGGCGGCTGGATCGTCAAGCTGCGCGACTGGCGCTCGATTTTCCTGTTCCTGTTCTTGTACACCGTGCTCTTGTTCTGGTACTGCTACAGGAAATTGCCGGAAACGCTGCCGCCGGAGAAAAGGCGGCCGTTCAGCCCGCACGTGCTCGCGAAGAGCTACAAGCAGGTTTTCACCTCGCCGTTGTTTCAGCTCAAGGCCGGCACGATCGCTTTCGTCTTCGCAGGGCTGTTTCTGTACGTTGCGGCTGCTCCGGTATTTCTCACGCACCATCTGGGTTTGGGCCCGGATCAATTCGCGTGGCAGTTCGTTCCGATGGTTGCAGGCATCTTCCTCGGGGCGCTGACTGCCAACCGCCTGACTGGGAAGGTCTCCATCTCCAGGCACGTGGGGATCGGCTTCTGTTTTCTGATCGGCGCAGCGCTTGCCAACGTCATCTACCATGCGCTCTTCCCCCCTGCGGTGCCGTGGTCCGTCCTGCCGCTGCTGTTTTATGGCATGGGCTTTTCGGTCATTGCACCCGTCATCATGCTGCTGGTGATGGATTTGTTTCCGCAGATGCGCGGGCTCGTTTCATCGTGCCAGTCCTTCACTCAGACAATGCTAGGGGCGTTGGTTGCAGGTGTAGTTGCCCCGTTGCTATGGGATCACCCGCTCTGGCTGGCAGCAGGGCAGCTCGGATGTGTCGCCATTGCGCTCGCGCTATGGCTAATGGGCCGTTCATACCATCAGTCCCGCGAGCATGGCGAAGTGAATGCATGGGAAACGGTGCCGAATGAAT
>JAQGNH010000208.1 GCA_028291945.1 Betaproteobacteria bacterium | reverse complement strand
ACTCGGCCTCGACGACAACCGCGGTGCCGCCGCACCGCTCCACATTCTCGATCATGCGGCCGCCGAACACGCCGTTGCGGCACACGACCACCTTGTCGCCGGGACTGACGCGGTTCACGAAGCAGTACTCCATTCCGACAGAGCCGGGCCCCGAGATCGGAAACGTCAGCGGATTCTTGGTCTGATAGGCATAGCGGAGCAGCGCTTTCAGCTCTTCCATCATCTCGACGAAGATCGGATCGAGGTAGCCGATGGCGGGCTGGCTCATCGTCGTCAGCACTCGCGGATGGATTTCCGTGGGGCCGGGACCCATGAGCGTGCGCTGGGGCGGATGGAAGGAACTGATGCGTTTAGCGGGTGCGTAGTCGTTCATGGCGTCATTCCCAGTGAGGGCCGATCCAAAGAGGTTCTCGCCGTCGGGTCGCGATTTGACGCGCACCGGCTTGCGGCAATTTGCTTCGTTGAGTATTTCGACGGCGCTGATCTGTCCATCCGTAACGTGCTCGACTTCCATCGCCCAACGGGCAGGCACGTAGCCCGACTTCACCCAGTTGTTGACGACGGCGCGATCCAGACGAAACCGGCGTGCCACTTCGGCTTGGCTGCCGAATAACGAAACGAGGCGTTCAGCGCAATTCATGAGCTAAGACTAGCATGTCAAACTCACTTTGACAAACTAGGCAATACGCGTAAGGCACCCCACATCGACACCAAAGTGTGAGCGCTGGCTTACTTAAAGCAGGTGATTGATATCTAAGGCTTTATCGCCATCGGTCTTTGGGGTACCGTCGGCAATCACCTTATCGAAATCGAACAGCTTTCGATCAAGCAAGTGCGACGGACTCGCGTTTTGCAGGCTGCGCATAATGTTCTCGATCCGCCCGGGATACCGCTTCTCCCACTCACGCAGCATGGTCTTGACGTGCTTGCGCTGGAGGTTCTCCTGCGAGCCGCACAGCGTGCACGGAATGATGGGGAACTGCTGAAGCTCGGCGTACGCTTCGAGATCGGCCTCTTCGCAATATACGAGTGGGCGGATAACCACATGCCGGCCGTCGTCCGATACGAGCTTCGGCGACATGGCCTTAAGCTTTCCACCGAAAAACAGATTCAGAAAAAACGTCTCGATGATGTCGTCGCGATGATGACCGAGCGCGATTTTGGTTGCGCCAAGCTCGTTCGCTACGCGATAGAGCACCCCGCGGCGCAAGCGCGAACACAGCGAGCACATCGTCTTGCCTTCCGGGATGACGCGCTTCACGACGCTGTAGGTATCCTGAACGGCAATGTGATAAGGCACGCCGAGCGACTCGAGGTACTCCGGCAGCACGTGCTCCGGAAAACCCGGCTGCTTCTGGTCCAGATTGACGGCTACCAGATCAAATGCGACCGGAGCGCGTTTTTTCAGATGGAGCAGAATGTCGAGCAGCCCGTAACTGTCCTTGCCACCCGACAGGCAGACCATGACTTTGTCGCCGTCGCGGATCATGTCGTAGTCGCCTACGGCCTGTCCGACGAGGCGCCGCAAACGCTTGGCAAGCTTGTTCGCCTCGTAGATCTCCTTCGGCATTGCGACCACCGTTGCCGCTTGACTCGTCATTTGATCACTATCGCTGTTGCCATCTGGTTACCGCAGGGAATGCGCATCTGCGCTAGCACCCTTGCTTTGGTCTTTAGCGTTCACGTGTCCTCAGTGCCATCAGCCGATCATCACGCTTCGGCCGCCGTCCACTGCAAGCACCTGGCCGGTGACATAAGGCGCGGCGATCAGCAGAAACTCGACGGCCTTGGCGATATCGTCCGGTTCGCCGATTCGCTTCAGCGCAGTCTGGTTCATGATGCGCTGACGCGACACTTCGTCTTTCCACGCGTCGTCGTCGGGCCACAGAATCGTGCCGGGAGCGACACCATTAACCCGCACGTCAGGACCGAGCTCCCGTGCAAGCGAGCGCGTCAGCGCAACGAGCCCGCCTTTTGCGATGTTGTAGACGACGTAATTTTTCATCGGAAAGTCGGCGTGAATGTCGATGATGTTGACGATCGCACCGTGGCTTTTCCTGAGCTCTCGCGCAGCCGCCTGCGACAGGAACAAAGGCGCTTTGAGATTCGTTCCGATGAGGTCGTCCCACGCCTTCTCGGTAATCTCGCCCATCGCCGTGGGATAAAAGCTCGAGGCATTGTTGACGAGGGCATCGATGCGCCCATACGCCTTCACGGCATCCTTGATCAAGCCCGCCAGATTCGCGGGCTTCAGCAGGTCACCTTGCACGAGCACGACTGAACCTGCGCGCGCCGCCGTGAGCTCGTCCCTCAGCTCACGCGCTTCCTTTGCTGACGAGCGGTAATGGATGACGAGATTCGCACCCACTGCATGCAGGCGGCGCGCAATCGAAGCTCCGACGCGGCGTGCGCCACCGGTAATCAAAACCGCTTTGTCTTCCAGCGCAGCGCTCATCGTTTGAGAATTCGACGCGCCGCCGTGAACGGCGCGATACGAGGGATGTTGTTTATTCTAACGTATTGAATCATCATCGGTCTTCGTGTTGCCGACCTATCTCTCCCATCTTCCGTTGCCGCCTGCCGACGCACTGGCGTTGAGCGCCGAGCTCCAGCAGCAGATCCGCTCCGAAATCGCAGCATCGGGCGGCTGGATCAGCTTCGCGCGCTACATGGAGCTCGCTCTGTACTCGCCTGGGGCAGGCTATTACAGCGCAGGCAGCACAAAGCTCGGGCCCGGCGGCGATTTCGTCACTGCCCCGGAAATCTCGCCATTGTTCGGGCGTAGCGTCGCCCGACAGATTGGGCAACTGATGGAAACAGGCGTTCGCACGATCATAGAAGTCGGTGCCGGGAGCGGCGCACTTGCGACTGACCTGCTGCAGTCGCTTTCCGCGCTCGATCGCCTTCCGGAGCACTATCAGATCCTCGAGGTCAGCGCCGATTTCAGAGAGCGACAGCGGGAGCGCATTGCGAGCGCCGTTCCGAACGCGATCGGGCGGGTGCAATGGCTCGAAACACTACCGCACAGCACAGACGCCATCCTCATCGCAAATGAAGTACTCGACGCGATGCCGGCGCACGTTATACGCACTCGCTCCGGAGGGCACATCGACGAGTTGGGTGTCGGCGAGGACGCGAATGGCGAGGCGTTCGAGCGGATCTTTCGACCCGCCGGCGCACCGCTCCTGGCCGCTGCAAGAGCGCTTGATCTTCCGGACGACTACGAGACCGAAATCAATTTGGCGTCGCGCGCTTTCGTCAAAAGTTTCGCCCGCCGCATCGCGCGTGGCGCTCTGCTCTTCTTCGACTACGGATTTCCGAGGGCGGAGTACTACCATCCGCAGCGCTCGCGCGGTACGCTCATGTGCCATTACCGTCAGCAGGTCCACACCGATCCGTTCGTCCTGCCCGGGTTGCAGGACATCACCGCGCACGTCGACTTCACCGCAGTTGCAGACGCAGGCGTCGAAGCGGGTCACCGGGTCCTCGGTTACACGGCACAGGCGCAGTTTCTGATCAACTGCGGCATCACCGATCTTCTCGCCGAGACGCCCGCCAATGACGCTCGCGCATACGCGCCCGTCGCATCCGCGGCACACAAGCTTCTTTCGCCGGCCGAGATGGGAGAGCTTTTCAAAGTAATTGCTCTGGGTCGCGGAATCGATGTGCCGCTCATCGGATTCACGCGCGGTGACCGGACGCATACGCTTTGAATCGTAAAGGCGCTGGCAAACGTGCGCCTCATTCCGGTCGCATTGGTTCGGCCCCACGTCGGGGACGCGCAGTCCGGTACTGCGTCCAGTGTCATCATCTACCAAGTCCGCAAATGCAGATGCAAGCGGTGGCCCCGCGTGGTCGAACGGATGACCCAGCACATGCCCTGGACAACACCGTCACGGCGCCGCAGATCTTCGCACGACGCCCGAGCTCAAAACGGAGGAGATCGTGCTAGTGCTGCAACACTATGCTCGGCCTGCGAGGCGGTGACAGATGGAAACCGATAGCTAACCAACGCCAAGGTTTTGGCTGGCGCTGGTTTGTTCAGTGGTGCGAGGCGTTTACCGTTATGACGGGACTTTCATTCCGCGCTGAACCGCCAGCCGTGCCGAGATCGCATCGAACCACCGTTTGACGTTCGGGAAGTCTTCCAGACGAGTCTTGTGCCACTCGTAACGCGCCGTCCACGGGTATGTTGAGATGTCTGCAATCGAGTACTCGTCTGCCAGGTACTCGTGCTCTCTGAGCCGCTCGTTCAGTACTCCGTACAGCCGGCGTGTTTCAGTCGTGTAGCGCTCGATTGCGTACGGCACAGGTTCCTTGGCGGCACGCAGGAAGTGATGCACCTGACCGAACATGGGGCCCACTCCACCCATCTGGAACATGAGCCATTGCAGCGCCGTCAAACGGGTGCGGGCGGAGCTCGGAAGGAGCTTTCCGGCTTTTTCGGCGAGGTAAATCAGGATCGCGCCGGATTCCATGATCGAAATCGGCTTGCTGTCAGGACCGTCTTTATCGACGATAGCCGGTATCTTGCTGTTTGGATTGATCGCGACGAATTCGGGGGTGAACTGATCGCCCTTGCCGATGTTGATCGGATGCACGTTGTACGGCTCGCCGAGCTCCTCGAGCATGATGGAAACCTTCCGTCCGTTTGGCGTGCTCCAGGTATAAAGCTCGATCATTTTTATCGCTCCGCTCAAAAATGACTTCTTATCGAATGGGAGGAAACCTGGGTTTCCTCCCATAACCCGCCTTCCCTATGCTCTCCAGTTACCGCACGACCAACGGACGGCGACGCATGCTACGCGAGTGCTGCGCGTATCGCGTCGAGGCGGGCTGCGTTGACGCGGCTGCGGATGTCGTCAGTCTTCGAGCTTTCCTTCGCGATCGCAGCGCCGTCAACGGATGCGCCCGCCTCACGCGCTCGCTGCAGACGCCGTATTGCACGAGCGCGGTCGGGCTCTCCGGCAAGCGCTGCCCGCAACAGCTCTGAGAAGCGCTCTGGCCTGCGCCACGCATCCGTTGCGTTGAGCAATTCAAGGATCGCTTCGGGTGTGAGCGCGTCGGCGTCCACGATGGAGTTCGCATGGCGCGCGGCGAGGACGCCCAGATCACGTACAGCGAAGGGAACCTTTAAGCGATTCGCCATGGCTTCGACAGCATAGGGATCCATGGAACGTGCGAGCACAGCAAAGCGGCCTTCGAGAGGCTCTCCCGCGCCTGCTGCGTCGTCCAATGCGTCCATAACGTTTTGTGCAGCGTCCGTGTCTTGAAAAATCGCGGCGATTTCCGGCGCTATGCGTGCAAGCGCACCTGAATCCTGCAGGACTTGGAACAATCGCGAGGGCCGCTCTTCCATGAGCCCGCGGGCCAGTTCCTGCCAGACGCGCTCGGCCACGAGGAAATCAGCTTCTCCACTCGTGACCATTTCGCGCATGAGATCTGCCGTCTCCGGCGCGATGGCGAATCCGAAGCGGGACGCGAAGCGGGCGAGGCGCAGTATACGAACGGGGTCTTCCGCAAAGGCGGAACTCACATGACGCAACACACCTTCGCTGAGATCATCCGCGCCATTGAATGGATCGATCAGCCGCCCTTCCTCATCACGCGCCATCGCATTGATGGTAAGGTCGCGTCGCGCAAGATCCTGTTCGAGCGTAACGTCCGGAGTCGCATGAAATTGAAAGCCGTGATAACCGCGGCCGGATTTGCGCTCGGTACGAGCCAGCGCATATTCTTCATGCGTCTCCGGATGAAGGAATACGGGAAAGTCTTTTCCAACCGCGCGATAGCCGAGCTCGATCATTTCGTCTGGCGTCGCGCCCACGACGACGTAATCGCGGTCTTTAACCGGCAGCCCGAGGAGCTCGTCTCGCACGGCACCGCCCACTGCGTAAATTTTCATTTCCTGCGTCAGCCGAAACGCGAAAGCGCATGACGCACGCGCTCCTGCCCCGGCCGCCCTTCACGGATGTCCGTATTTTACGGTTTACGCCTGCAGTGGACCGTATTACTGCACACGGTGGGAACGATCCCGAAAAAGCTGATAACGCCCGCGCGGCGTGCGCTGTGCGAGCCACTCTGGCGCAACCGCTTCGAGGGCAGTTGGGGTGACACCGAACGGAAGCGTGGTTGCAGAAACGCTGTCGAGCTTCATCGATTCGATGTTGTCGCGCGTCATGAGCTTTCCAGGCAACAGCTCCATTGCAAAGGCTTGTAAGTACGAAAAGCGCGGACCGAGTCCAATGATGGGCCGACGGTGACCGGTGAGCGTGCCGACGTACTTCACGAGCTCGCGCAGCTTGTAGACCTTCGGGCCGACAAGATCATAAGCAAGCCCGAAACTCTCGAGCCGCGTAAGGCTTGCAACGAACACGGCAGCCACATCCTCCACGAATATCGGTTGGAAGCGCGCTGAGGGCATCGCGAGGAAAAGCACTGGGAACAGACGCTGAAGCTGCGCGAACAGATTGAGAAAGTGGTCTTCGCGTCCGAAAATCACCGAAGGCCGGAAGATCGTGAAGTCCAGGTCCGATCGCCGAACGATGCTCTCGGCTTCGCCTTTCGAGCGCAGATACGCACTTGAGGCATTAGGGTTCGCATTGAGTGCGCTCATGTGCAGAAGCCGGCGGATACCCGTGCGCCGGCACGCCTCCACGACTTTGCGCGCGAGCTCGACGTGCGCCTGCTGGAAGCTTCCGTTCCCTCGTCCGTCGTGCAGCACGCCGACAAGATTGATGACGGCGTCGCATCCGCGCATGAGCCTTACGAGCGTCTCCGGATCGTGCACGTTTGCGGTGATTACGTCGGCTGTCGGCAGCGGGATAAGGTCGTCCTTCGCGCGCTCGCGGTCGCGTGTGGGCACGGTCACGCGATATCCACGCGCGACGAGCTGATGGCACACGTGACGCCCGACAAAGCCGGAACCGCCGAGGACACAGACGTCGTTTATGATCATGTGAGAGGGTAAAGGCGCTGCGGTCAGGCGTTAACCGGCGGCTTGATTGCCAATCGCAACCGCAAAGTCAGGGTGTAAATAGCAATTATGAGGCGATTAGACGACCAAGAATACTGGTATCGACGTCCGAAGTGCTGGACCTTGCGTCCTAACGCTGAGTGCTAGGCCGCATTACGGCGTATCGGCCAAGGTCGGCTCTGTGCCGGGAACGCGTGGACCGATAATGCCGACACGCTGTTTCAGAGATTGCAACTGCTGACTGAAGACGTGCCCGTAATAGCTCGCGTTGGACATCACCTTCTTGACGTAATCGCGTGTCTCGTTGAATGGGATCGTCTCTGCGTAGATCGCGCCTTCGATTGGCGTATCGGGGCGCCATGCACGGGCCCGCCCGGGGCCGGCGTTGTAGGCCGCCGAAGCGAGCACGGGCGAGCCATCCAGGCTGTCGAGAACATGCCGCAGGTAATAGGTCCCGAGGCTCACGTTGGTATCGAGAGCGGTGGCATCCCCGATTGCGCGCAGCCCCATTTTCTTCGCGACCCACTTCGCAGTTGCGGGCATGATCTGCATCAGGCCGCTTGCGCCCACACCTGATCGGGCATCGACGATGAAGCGGCTTTCCTGCCGAATCAGACCGTAGACCCACGCTTCGTCGAGACCCATCTGGCTCGCACGTACCTTGAGCACATCGCGGTACGGCGCTATGTAACGGAGGCTGAAATCGTGCAGGCTCTCGGTTTTGTCTGCGGTATTGATCGCCCGATCGTAGAGCTGATAGCGGCGCGCGACTTCCGCAGCGGTGAGCAACTGGCGATCGTCGAACTTGCGTATTGCCCAGATCCACTCCCGGGTCGCATCCACCCGCAGGTTCAAGCGGTAGAACTCGAGCGCCCGACGTATGGAAGGATCCTCGCCCATTGCGCGAATTTCATCGGCACCGGGTTTGTAGAGCGCAGGCGGAGTCGAGATGCTCTCGCCCAATTCTTCCAGCGCGAGCTGGCCGTAGAAGCTGTATTCGCGCGCGACCGGCTTCAGCAGCGCAAGCGCTTCCTCATTGCGTCCGAACGTTTTGAGCGCGCGCGCTTTCCAGTATCGCCACGCAGACTGTTCGCGCTCCTTGTCAGTCATGCCCTCGATTGCGGCAAGGACTTCGGGCCAGGCCCGCTGGCGCAGTGCCGCACGCACCTTCCATGCGAGCTGCAGGTCCGACAGGTCACCGGCTTTTGCGTACCATGCGAGCGCCTCGGAATCGTGGCGCATAGCGCCAAACTGGGCGAGCTGCCCCCATACGTATGCGCGGTCATCCGGACCAAACCGGTTTTCCACCCGGACCCAGTGCGCCGCTGCCTGCTGGGAGGAAGTACGCGCGAGGCGGTATACCGCGAACATGACCGCTTCACGACCGCCACGGCTCTTTAGATCGAAGTTCTGTTTTTCGAGAAAGCCGCCGGGATTGCTGGAAATGAGGGTCAGCGCACGGGCATCAGGCTGCTGGTTTGACGGTAGGTAAGCCGCCGCGCGCTGTGCCATGGACACCTGCCCGGCTTCGAGCGCGATGCGCACGCGGCTCCAGATGTCTTCCGTCGCGATCTTCTGGTCCTGCACGAGCGCGTTGAACAAGGGGTTGCAGTTGTCCGGCAACTCCCGCGGCACGAACCACAGCGCCCTAGCTTCGGCGAGCGTTTCTGGCTGTATCCGCGCTTTGGACTGGATCGCGTAGCAGGTGACGTCGATGTCGTCGCCGCTATAGCGACCGTATTCCGCGTCGAAAATATCCCATTGCTGTGTGCGGCCCAACCCTCTGAGCCAGTCGCTCAGAAGCCGATTGGCGAGCGGCGTTTCGGCATACGACGAGAGAAAGCGCCGGACTTCAGGCGCGCCTGCGTCGTCTAGACGCAGACGAAGGCGCCAGAAAGTAACATACGGCTCCAGGACGTAGCTCTGCAGGCGGCTCGCGTAAAAATCGAGCTTACGTGCGTCTCCCGAGCGGAACGCTTCGCGTGCCGCCAGGAAATCGTCTCCGGCGTCTGCAGCGCTCGTGGGCGAAGCCGCAACAAGAACGGCAGCCAGCGCGATGCACTGCGCCATTTTTTGAATTGAGCGTTTGATCATTCCGTGCGATTGGATTCTAGCCACTTTTGCGTGCGGGTACGACCTCGTTCCCACTTAACGCGCGAGCACTGTCCGGGCCGACACCACTCGACATTAAAGGCGGCCACGCAGTAGAAGCAAAGGCAAAAAGGAACGATGCCCACGAATGCTTGAACTGGGCCGCCGCATCGGCTTGCCCGTGGCCCAAGCGCCCAGCGCACAAACCGGTGTTGGGGCGAAGACCTGTTCCGGAGCCTTTTGCGGCGCGTCAGCTTCGCGCTTCAACCCAGAAAAAGCTGGTACGCGGGATTCGCGCTTTCGTCCCGGTACGGATAACCCAATTCTTCCAGGAAGGCTTCGAACTGCTTCTTATCCTGGGCCGGCACCTGCATCCCGACCAGCACACGCCCGTAATCCGCGCCGTGGTTGCGATAGTGAAACAGGCTGATGTTCCATCCGCCGCTCATCGCATTGAGAAACTTCATCAGCGCGCCGGGCCGTTCGGGGAATTCAAAGCGGTAGAGGATCTCATTGGACACACCAGGCGCATGACCTCCAACCAGATGCCGGACATGCAGCTTGGCAAGCTCGTTATCGGTGAAATCGATCGCTTCGAGCCCTTTCTGGCGTAACGAACGTACGAGATCGTCCGTTTCGCGGCGGTCACGAACCTGAACGCCGACAAATACCTGAGCTTTCGTGGGATCGGAGTATCGATAGTTGAACTCGGTGATGTTGCGCGCTCCGATGAGCGTACAAAAGGTCCGGAAGCTGCCAGGCCGCTCCGGTATGCTCACGGCGACGACTGCTTCCCGCGCTTCGCCAAGCTCCGCCTCTTCCGACACGAAGCGCAGTCGGTCAAAATTCATGTTCGCGCCCGACGCGACCGCTACCAGAGTCTCGTTGCGGATACCCGTTCGCTGGACGTATGCCTTGGCGCCTGCGATCGCGAGGGCACCTGCAGGCTCGAGGATCGCGCGCGTGTCTTCGAAGACGTCCTTGATCGCCGCGCACATCGCGTCGGTATCGACGAGTATGACCTCATCGACCAGCTCACTGCACAATCGAAACGTTTCCACGCCGACCTGTTTGACGGCGACACCGTCGGCAAAAAGACCGACGTGATCCAAACGCACACGCCGGCCTCCCTTGAGCGAGCGAGACATCGCGTCCGCGTCTTCCGGTTCCACGCCGATGAGCTTTATTTGCGGGCGCAGTCTTTTGACGTAGGCGCCGATGCCTGCAATCAGACCACCGCCCCCGATCGGAACGAATATCGCGTGTATGGGATCGGCGTGATGGCGCAGGATCTCGAGGCCTATCGTCCCCTGGCCTGCGATCACGTCCGGATCGTCGTAAGGGTGCACGAACACGAGCCCTTTGGCTTTCTCGATTGCACGCGCTCTTTCGTACGCGTCGTCGTAAGAGTCCCCGTGCAGCACTACGTTGGCACCGCGAGTTCGCACCGCGTCGACTTTGATTTTTGGCGTAGTGACTGGCATGACGATAGTAGCGGTGCAACCGAGCTTCTGCGCCGCGAGCGCGACGCCTTGCGCGTGATTGCCGGCAGAGGCGGCGATGACGCCACGCTTCAAACTCGCCGCGGAAAGCTGAGCCATCTTGTTGTATGCGCCCCGCAGCTTGAACGAAAACACCGGTTGCATGTCTTCGCGTTTGAGCAAAACCCTGTTACCGAGCCGGGCCGTGAGACTGGGCGCAAGCTCGAGCGGCGTCTCTATTGCGACATCGTACACGCGCGCGTTCAGAATGCGCTCTAGATAGTCCCGCTTTTTCATAGGCGGCACAGCGTAGCATAGCGAAGACACATGAGCTTGTTTACCCCGATTGCGCAGGCGATTACCATTGGAGTCATGACGCAAGATGAATTGAAAAAAGCCGTCGCGCTCGCCGCGCTGACCTACGTGCCGATGGGCGGGATTATCGGCGTGGGCACGGGATCGACCGCGAATTACTTCATCGCCGAGCTCGGCAAGATCAAGCACAAGTTCGACGGGGCGGTGGCGAGCTCCGAAAGCACTGCGCAGCGATTGAAAGCGCTCGGCATCGACGTGATCGAACTGAACAACGTCGTCGAGCTCGAAGTGTACATCGATGGGGCAGATGAGATCACGCGCTTGCTCGCCATGATTAAAGGCGGTGGTGGCGCTCTGACGCGCGAAAAGATCGTGGCGGCAGTGTCTCGCACGTTCGTATGCATCGCCGACCAAAGCAAGCTGGTGGATGTGCTCGGCCGCTTTCCACTTCCGGTGGAAGTGATACCGATAGCGCGCTCCTATGTCGCACGCGAGCTCGTGAAGCTGGGCGGCCAGCCTGAATGGCGCCAGGGCTTCGTGACCGACAACGGCAACTGCATACTCGACGTCTATAACCTCCAGATCTTGCAACCTGCCGAGCTCGAAACGACGCTCAACCAGATCGCCGGCATCGTCACGAACGGGCTCTTCGCCCGCCGCGGCGCTGACGTTCTGCTGCTAGGGAGCGAACAAGGCGTCAAGACCCTCACGCGCTAGCGGCCGCCGCGCGCCGGTCATCGCGAAGATCCGCAGCGTACAATCACAGGCCGCAACATTGAGATTGGAACAGCCCATGTCCCGCACCGTAAATTGCGTCAAGCTGGGTCGCGAAGCCGACGGACTCGACTACCCGCCCTACCCGGGAGAGCTCGGCCGCCGCATTTACGAAAACGTTTCGAAGGAAGCCTGGAAACAATGGCTCGAGCACCAGAAAATGCTCGTCAATGAGAATCGGCTCAACCTGGCCGACAAAAAAGCGCGCGACTATCTCGCGCAGCAGATGGAGAAACACTTCTTCGGTGAAGGCGCCGAAAAGGCCGCGGGTTACGTTCCGCCCAAGCCGTGATCGCTATCGCTGGCGATCGCCAGCGCGAAACTCGCGCCTGACTCGGCAATCGGTCGTGCCGGCTCGGGGGTAACTCCGGCGGCTAGAAAAAGAGGGTGATCGGCACGCGGCTTCTCGAGATGGTAGCCCTGTACCAGGTCGACCCCGAACGTCTTGAGCATGTCGAGCGTCGCCTGATCTTCCACACATTCGGCGATCGTAGTCTTGTGCAGACCCTTCGCGACGGAAACGATTGCTTTTACGAACAGCTGATTGTCCTGCTCCTGCGCGAGATTGCGTATGAACAAGCCATCTATCTTCACAGCATCCGCCTGCAAATGCTTGAGATAAGCGAAGGACGAGAAGCCCGTGCCGAAGTCGTCGAGACAAACGCGGCATCCCGTATGCCGCAGCGCTTCGATGAAGCGCTGCGCGTCATGGAGGTCGGATACGGCGGAGGTTTCGGTCAGCTCGACCTGCAAACGCTCAGGCGCTACGCCGCATCGCTTCAACTGCTTGAAAATGTACTGCGGCAGAGTAGGATCGTCGAACGAGCGCCCCGATATATTGACTGCCAGCGCCGGTATCGCGTCCGATTCGCGGAGCATCTCGATCGCTTCGCGCAGCACCCATCGATCGATGTCGATGATCTTGCCTGACTTTTCCGCCATCGGAATGAACTGTCCCGGCATGAGCATCCGCGTAGGATCGTCCTTGTCTCGCATGCGCACCAGCGCCTCGAAATGCGAAAGAGCAAGGTCGGCCGCCCAATAGATGCCCTGAAACTGCAGCGTCATCAGTCCGTTTTCGAGTGCGTGCGGTATCAGATCATTCCACGACAGCCGGGACACCATCTGCACGGAGGTGTCCAGATCACTGCGGTAAATGCGCCAGGCGTTCTTTCCGGCTTCTTTAGCCTGATACATCGCCATGTCAGCACGTGCTATCAGATCCTCGGCATTGTCGGCGTGCTCGGGGTAGATCGCGATGCCTAAGCTCGTCGTGAGCCTGAGGTTTTGTCCTTCGAACTGGAAGCGGACCGTGCCGATCGACGCCGTGATGCGTTCTGCGAGCACACGCAGCATGTCGTCGGAGATATCCGGCACGAGTATCGCGAACTCGTCCCCGCCGAGTCTGCTGAACAATTCGTTTCGGCGAACCTGACCCGCTACCTCCCCCGCGAGCCGTATCAGCATCGCATCGCCGGCTCGATGGCCAAACGTGTCGTTGATGTATTTGAAATCATCGAGATCGAAGAACAGCAGCGCGAGCCGTGAGCTGTGACGTTGCGTGTCCGCGATCATGCGCGCGAGCTCTTCGTTGAAGCGATGGCGGTTATACAAGCCGGTAAGCGCGTCGCGCTCGGCAAGATGAATCAACTGCTCGGCGGTTTGCCGCTCGTGCGTCACGTCTTCGAACAGCCACAGGTAGCCCACGCGGCCGCCACTGACATCGTTCACGGCGTAACCCTGCTGCATGACGAGCCGTCCGTCGGCCATCTGAATCTCGTACTTGCCGCCGCTTTCGCCGTCTCGCGGCTGCCTGAAGATGTGCCGGGATTGCTCATTTGGACGCGCGAGTACAGCGGCAGACGCCACGATCAGCTCGACAGGAGTGCGACCCGTAACTGCCGTGTCTTCCGGTAACGTCCAGATGTGACTGAACGCCGGATTGCTGTAGACAACCCGGTTATCGTGAGACACGAACAATATCCCGACATCCATCGCGCCGAGCAGCGCCGAAAGGCGGGCATGCGCGTCTTGCGCCTGCTTCACATACTGCTGCTGGACTTGGTGCGCATCGCGTAGCTCTGCCACCGTCGCCTCGAGCTGCTGTTCCGCTGCCTTCCTCTGGGCGATGTCGCGTATGCTGATGCGTATGCCTTGATATTCCCCGTCCGCGCCATGGATCGAACGCCAGTCTGCAGCAGCCCAGAATTCCGAGCTGTCCTTGCGGCGTGCCCGGAATTCGAAATCATGTCCCGTGTTGCCGCGCAAGGCCCTGCGAATCTCGCGCATCGTGCGTGAGGCGTCGCGGGCGCTGATGAAGGGCGCCGGAAAATTCTCCATGGCGAGACACTCGGCGGCCGTGTACCCGAACATGTCTTCGACGCGTGGATTGATCCAGATCAGCCGGCCCTCCGCGCTGATCCACAGCTCACAGTCATAGCTGTAGTCCGCGATCGCATTGAATTTGGCTTCGCTCTCGGCAACCGCGCGTAAACGGCTCGCGAGCGCCCCGGCCATGGTGTTGAAAGCGGCCGTAAGCTGCGCCACTTCGTCGCGACCGCGGACGGGGAGCCTTACGTCGAAGTCTCCCGCGGCAAGCCGCGCGCTTGCTGCGCTGAGCTTGCTGAGGTCGCGCGTAAGCCAGTATGAAACAGCCGTCATAAGGCCCGTTGATAGCAGAAGCGCGAGCACACCGATTGCCAGGCTGTCGCGAATCAGCTCGCTACGCGCGGAACTGAAGAACTCGGCAGGCACGCCCATGATGAGGCGGCCGTAACGCTCGGCGCCGAGCCGGACGTCTACTTCAGCACGGAAGATGCCATCGTTGCTGCGCGCAGGAAGCACGCTGTCACGCGGCAGCGTGCCGCTTTTGTCCCAGCCGCTCGAGGCAACGACTTTCCCTTTGCGGTCTACCAGCACGAGATACATTTCCTGATAGCGGCGTGCGCGGTCCAATACGTCCTGGATTTTCGCGCGATCGCCGTGCATCAGTGGCATTGCGAGGGCCGCGCTCAGCAGCTGCTTCTTGTCTTCCAGATGGAGACGCGCCCGCTCGGCAAGCTTGCGTTCCATGACGCCGACACCGCTATAGACGAGCAGGCCTAGCATGATGATCTGCACGGCCGCGCTGGCGAGCAGCAACCTCGAGCGCAATGGCAGGCTGCTGCGCGGCGCTGTCGCCCCGCCGGCATTCGCTACGGTCGCCATGCGTTAAATGCGCTTTACGAGCACGACCGAGCGCCGCTGCCAGTTATAGAGTACGCGTTTGGGCGCCGGCAGCGCCTCGATGTCAGTCTCTGTGAATCCGCGTTCGACGAACCAATGCTCGGCGCGAGTGGTGAGCACGACCAGGCGTTTCAATTTCATGCGGCGCGCACGCAGCTCGATCTCCTTGAGGAGCCGCTCGCCGGCGCCCTGATTGCGGAAGTCGGGCTGCACTGCAAGTCCCGCAAGCTCCCCCGCCTGCTCATCCAGAAACGGATAGAGGGCCGCACAGGCGATCACGATGCCGTCATGTTCTATCACAACGAAGCGGCTGATCTCGCTTTCGAGAAGGCTTCGATTTCGCTTGACCAGTATCCCTTCGGCTTCCAGGGGTTCGAGCAGCCGCAGGATGCCGCCGATATCGTCGGATCGTGCCGGACGCAACGTCTGGATGGGATCCGGAGTGATCAGCGTGCCGACGCCCTTGTGAGTGAAAAGCTCAAGCAGCAGCGCGTCATCAATGTGGTTCGAAATGAGATGCGCTCGCTTCACGCCCTGCTCGCACGCGCGCACCGCCCACGGCAGGTAGAACTGGACGTCAGTCTCCGCTTCGCCACTGCGCGCGATTCTGGCTTTTGCCTGCTTCACGGTGAGCTCACGCAAGAGCTCGCCGCGTTTACCCGTTACACCAGGCGTGTCCATCATGAAGATGAGCTTCTCGGCACCCAGCGCCATGGCCGTAGAAGCGGCGACATCTTCCAGGGCGAGATTGAACACTTCGCCCGTCGGGGAATAACCCAGCGGCGACAGCAGCACGAGTTCATTGTCGCCGAGGCGCTTGTGGATCGCCGCGGCGTGTACTTTACGCACTTCGCCGGTGTGCATGTAATCGACGCCGTCGAGCACGCCAAGTGGTTTCGCGGTAATGAAATTTCCACTTGCGACGCGTATATCGGCGCCCGCCATCGGCGAGTTCGGCAGGCCCATCGATAACAGCGCCTCGATTTCGACGCGCAGGCGCCCGCTCGCTTCCTTCGCTGCGGCGAGGGCAAGATCGTCGCTCACGCGCAGGCCTTTGTGGAAGCGGCTCGAATGGCGGCGTTCCTTCAATCGCGCTTCGATTTGAGGGCGCGCGCCGTGGACGAGAACGAGCTGCACACCGAGCGCCGCGAGCAAATTCAGGTCGTGCGTGAGATCGAAAAAGCGTCCATCGGCGACGAGGTCGCCGCCGAAAGCGATGACAAATATCTTGCCGCGGAATGCATGGATATAGGGCGCGACCGACTGGAACCAGTCGATGAAGCGGTCCTGGCTCGAAAGCCGCTGCCGGCGCAGGGGTTGCGAGCTCTCGTTCGCAGCCTCGCCGCGGGCTTCCTTGTTTTCCTTGCTTGAAATGGACCGCTCCTGATACACGGCGTATCGCACCGCGGCTGAGAACTGATGCCGGTGGGTCCGGATATTATGCGAGATCGCCTGGGACGGAAAGTACGCCGTGCACCGCGGGCGATCGGAGGTCGCGGCTCAAAAATCCCCCCACAACGTTTGCATGGCAGCGATCGCTGCGAGGGCCGCCGTTTCGGTGCGCAGTACGCGCGGCCCAAGTCGCACGGCGGCGAAACCCGCCGCTTCTGCATCCTGCAGCTCGCGTGGCGCGAGTCCCCCTTCAGGGCCGACCAGTACCAGGACGCGCGGAGCGGAGCGTTGCAAAGACTGCAATGTCAGCGAGGCGCTCGGCGATAGCGTGACGCGCAGCGCATCGAGCGGCGCGGACGCGAGCCAGCGCGTGTAGGCTGCGACGGGCAAGACCTCCGGCACGAGGTTGCGCCCGCATTGCTCGCACGCTGCTATGGCCACTGCCTGCCAGTGAGCGACACGCTTCGCGGCGCGTTCCGCGCTTAAGCGCACGACACTGCGCTCAGTCGCGAGCGGCTGAATGGAATGAATTCCGAGCTCCACCGCTTTCTGCACGGTGTAGTCCATGCGCTCGCCGCTGGAAATGCCCTGCGCCAGAACGATAGAGAGCGGAGACTCGCGATCGACTACGCGCGGTTCCCCGACCGTGAGCGTCACAGCCGACTTGCTCACCCGCTCTATGCAAGCTGGGTATTCGTGGCCGCGGCCGTCGAAAACGGTCAACGCATCCCCAGCAGTGAGGCGCAGCACGTGCGCGACGTGATGCGCGGCCTGTGGTGACGCGTCGAACCTGCCGTGGGCGGGAATAGCTTCGGGAATATAGACGCGCGTCAAGGGTTTGGCTCCCAGCTCATCGCATGCCGATTATGCCTTACCACGCAAACGCAAGGCCCTGAAGGCCACATCGCGGCGCTGGCCGCAGGCCCGAGGCGGGTCTAGAATCCGGGCTTTCCGGCGTAACCCAGAACACCTTGAAAATCGTCATCCTTGGCGCCGGCCAGGTTGGTTCCTCCGTCGCGGAAAACCTGGTCTCCGAAGCAAACGACATCACCATAGTCGACACTAACGCAGAGCGGCTCAAGAAGCTGCAGGACCGGTTCGATCTGCGGACAGTGGTCGGAAATGCCGGGCATCCTGCGGTGCTCGAGCAGGCAGGTGCACGCGATGCGGATATGATCCTTGCGGTCACGCAGAGCGACGAAACGAACATGGTAGCGTGCAAGCTTGCGGCGACGATGTTCAACATTCCCACCAAGATTGCGCGCATACGCTCCGGCGATTACCTGTCGCATCCCGAAATTTTCTCGCCGCAGAATTTTTCGATCGATTCAGCGATTTGCCCCGAGCAGGTTCTCACGGACTATATCGCCAAGCTGCTCGAATTTCCGGAAGCTTTGCAGGTGCTCGAATTCGCGGAAGGCCGGGTCAGCCTCGTTGCAGTGAAGGCATTTCACGGTGGGCCGCTCGTCGGTCACGCGCTTTCGCATTTGCGCAGCCACATGCCGCAGATCGATGCGCGGGTCGCCGCGATATTCCGCCAGGACAGTCCTATCATCCCGGAGGGCGATACCGTCGTGGAAGCCGGCGACGAAGTGTTCTTCATCGCGGACACCAAGAATATCCGCGGCGTATTGCGCGAGCTGCGCCGCATGGACAAGCCGGTGAAGCGCGTCATGCTCGGAGGCGGCGGCAATATCGGCCGGCGCCTCGCGAAACAGATCGAGCATCGCTTTGCTGTAAAACTGATCGAGTACAACAAGGCCAATGCGGAGCGTCTCGCCGCGGAGCTCGACAAGACACTCGTTCTGCATGGAGACGTCACCGACGAGCAGCTGCTCGCCGAGGAGAACATTGGGGATATGGACGTCTACTGTGCGCTTACCAACGACGACGAAAACAACATCATGAGCTCGCTGCTCGCGAAACGCATGGGCGTGCGCAAGGTGATTGCGCTCATCAATCGCAGCTCTTATGTGAACCTGGTGCAGAGCGGCGACATCGACATCGCCATCTCGCCGGCGCAGGCTACGATAGGCACATTGCTGGCACGCGTGCGTCGCGGCGACTGTGCGGCGGTACACTCGCTGCGCCGCGGCGCGGCGGAAGCCCTCGAGCTTGTGGCGCACGGCGATGCGCGATCCTCAAAAGTCGTCGGACGGCGCATCGAAGAGCTCGACCTGCCGAAAGGCGCGACGATCGGCGCGATCGTCCGCCGACACGCGCGCGAGCCCGGACGCCATGATGATGGAAAGCCCGTGTATGACTATCAAGTCCTCATGGCCCATCACGACGTCGTTATCGAGCCCGACGATCATGTCATCGTGTTCGTAGTCAACAAACGTATCGTTCCGCAGGTAGAAAAGCTCTTTCAGGTAAACGTCGGGTTTATCTAGATCGAGCGCGTCCATGCCCCGATTGTTGCCCACTCTGCCCGTGCTGGGGCTCATCGCCATGGCGATGAGCCTGTCGCACCTCTTGCCGCTGTTCGTGTCGCTTGCGACGCACGACGGCACCGCACGCCTCTTTGCAGCCTCTCTCGCCGTCAATTTCGTTTTCGGCCTCGTGCTGTGGCTCGCGACCCGCCGCTATCGACGCGAGCTGCAGCTGCGCGAAGGCATCCTGTTCATTACGCTGGTGTGGGTAGGCGGTGCGCTTTTCGCTTGCTTCCCGCTCCTGTTCGGCATCGGATTGAGTTTCACAGATGCGTATTTCGAATCGATGTCCGCGCTGACGGCTACGGGCGCGACGCTGCTTGAAGGTCTTGACCAGCTTCCCCCTGCCATCAATGTCTGGCGTGCCGAGCTGCAGTGGCTCGGCGGAATGGGGGTGATCGTTCTGGTGGTCGCTGTCCTGCCCATGATCGGAGTCGGCGGTCGGCAGATTACCAAAGCAGAAATTCCGGGGCCGATGAAAGACGATCAGCTGACCCCCCGAATGACGCAGACCGCCAAGGGGCTGTGGATGGTGTATTTTGCGCTGACCCTTGCTTGTCTCCTGTCATACAAGGTCGCCGGCATGTCATGGCTAGACGCCCTCATACACAGCTTCACAACGCTCTCGCTCGGCGGATTTTCGTCGCACGACGGCAGCATCGCTTATTTCGACTCGATCGCAATCGAATTGGTAGCGATCGTGTTCATGACACTGGCCGGCATCAACTTCGCCACCCATTTCAGAGTCTGGCAGGCGCGCCGCCTCGCTGCCGCGCGCGTCGACACTGAACTGCCGTATTACCTACTGGTGCTCGCACTCAGCGTCGTCGGCATTGCGCTTTTTTTGTGGTTCCACGACGTCTATCCCGACCTGCTCACAGCGTTGCGCTATGCAGCTTTCAACACGATATCAGTCGCGACCAACACCGGATATGCGACAGTCGATTACGCGCAATGGCCGGTCTTCGCGCCGCTTTGGCTGATGTTTCTCGGCACCTTTGCCGCATGCTCCGGCTCGGCCGGCGGTGGAATCAAACTGATACGGGCCATCATTCTCTACCGCCAGATGTACCGCGAGCTGAACAAACTCGCCCATCCGAACGCGGTTTCGCCGCTGAAAATCCACAACCGCGTCGTCCCGAACCAGGTCGTGTTCTCAGTGCTCGCGTTCTTTTTCGCTTGGCTCGCAACACTCGTTGGGACCACGCTGCTGCTCACTGCATCCGGCCTGGATGCGTTGACTGCATTTTCCGCGAGCGTGGCTTCGTTGAATAACATTGGACCCGGGTTGCACGAAGTCGGCCCGAGCGAAAATTTCTCCGTACTAACGGACTTCCAGACCTGGGTCTGCTCGATTGCGATGTTGCTGGGACGCCTCGAGCTCCTGACTGTGCTCGTTATTCTGACGCCAGCGTTCTGGCGTAAATAGCACTGAAGTTCTTTAGGAAACCGGCGTCACGCATCGGTTTTGCAGTCTTGCCGAGTTTCCTCGCTCGGAACCCAATCGTCTCTACGCTGCCTAAAAGCGATTGCCGCGATTACACGCGCCATTTGTTTAGACAGACAGCGGCATTACAATACTTTATCGTGTCAGGGACTCGTGTATGCAGAAGGTGAACCTCACGCATCATTTCCTGATTGCCATGCCCAGCATGGTCGATCCTCATTTCGCGAAGTCACTCACATTCGTGTGCGAACACAACGATCAGGGCGCGCTGGGTGTGGTCGTCAATCGCCCGATCGAGATGAATCTGCACTCGCTGCTCGAGCAGGTGAGCATCGCACCGGAGAAAGAGGACTTCAAATCGGTGGCCGTACACTTCGGCGGACCGGTTCAGGTCGATCGCGGCTTCGTTCTCCATACGCCGCTCGGCGAGTGGCAATCGACGCTCGCCGTCAGCTCGGACATCGGTTTGACCACATCCAAGGATATCCTGCAGGCAGTGGCACGAGGAGAAGGACCGCGGCAGATGCTCGTCACACTCGGTTATGCCGGATGGGCACCGGGTCAGCTCGAGCACGAGCTCTCGCAAAACGCGTGGCTGACAGTTCAGGCAAAATCCGAGCTGATCTTCGATCTCCCGGCAGACGAGCGACTTTCGGCGGCCATGGGCCTGCTTGGCGTCGACTACGCGAAGCTTTCGGACGTAGCAGGACACGCTTAACAACCGTGAACGCTAAGCCGTAACGGGTAAGCGTGAAAAGCGAATCCGACGAGCCACCGCATCCTACTTCGGCGGCAGCATCTTTCCCGAAAACGGGCACGGTCCTCGCTTTCGATTTCGGCGAGAAACGCATCGGCATTGCAGTCGGCGACTTCGCGGTACGCATCGCGCATCCGTTGACGACGATCAGCGCTGAGGACAATGCCACGCGGTTTGATGAGATTCAAAAGCTCATCTCCGAGTGGACGCCAACGCGGCTCGTTATAGGTCTGCCGACGCACGCCGACGGTACGGAGCACGAAGTGAGCCGCCTCGCGCGCCGCTTCGCACAACGTCTCGAAGGCCGCTTCGGGATTGCGGCCACGCTCATCGATGAGCGACTCACCTCGCGCGCAGCCGAGACTCGGCTGAAGGAAAGCGGTCTGCGCGCGGACAGGACCAAGCACGGCCTTGACGCTGCGGCCGCTCAAGAAATCCTGGAGGCCTATTTCGCAGCCCTTTCGAGCCGCACGTGAAGAGCGGCATGTGGTACCCTTCTCGCGAACTCAAGAGCCTATAGCTCTCACTGACACCCAATGCCGGGCAAGCCGTTACCCGACGCCGAGCAGCTGCTGCAGGCGCTCGTCGCAAAAATGCGCCCCGAAGTAGGGCCCGAAACGGGTTTGGTCGGCATCCACACCGGCGGCGTCTGGCTCGCGGAGCGCCTGCACAAGGCGCTCGGGTTGAAAACCCCCTGCGGCGCGCTGGACGTATCCTTTTACCGCGACGATTACGAAAGAATCGGCTTGCACCGGGACGTCAAACGTTCGGACATCCCGTTCGACGTCGAAGGCCGTCCGCTCGTCCTCGTAGACGACGTCCTGTACACCGGCCGCACGATTCGGGCCGCAATGAACGAGCTTTTCGATTACGGCCGGCCGCAGAGCATACGACTTGCCGCGTTGATTGATCGCGGCGGACGCGAGCTTCCGATAGCCGCGCAGTGGGTGGGCGCAACGGTCGAAGTGGGTGCGGGCGAAGGCATCGAGTTGAAGCGCGATGAACGAGAGCGGCTCAGCCTTGCGCTCTACAAGAGAAGTGCGCCGGATGTGGCTTGATCCAAAGAATCCTCAACTGAACCACAATGGTGAGCTGCATCACTTGCTGAGTCTTGACGGTCTGCCTGCAAGCATTCTCTGGCAGATCCTCGATACAGCGAAATCGTTTGCCGGTGTCACGGAACGCGAAGTCAAGAAAGTGCCGCTGCTGCGTGGGAAAGCGGTTTTCAATCTGTTCTTCGAGCCCTCGACGCGCACCCGCACCACGTTCGAAATCGCGGCAAAGCGATTGTCAGCGGACGTCATCAATCTCGCGATTAACATATCGTCGCAGACCAAGGGCGAGACGGTGCTGGATACGGTCGCGAATCTCGCGGCGATGCAGGCAGACATGTTCATCGTGCGTCATGCCGCGAGCGGCGCGCCCTATCTGATCGCAAAGCACGTCGCGCCTGAAATTCACGTCGTTAATGCAGGTGATGGGCGTCACGCGCACCCCACGCAGGGGCTGCTCGACATGTTTACCATCCGGCACTACAAGCACGATTTCACCCAGCTGCGTGTCGCCATCGTGGGCGACATTCTGCATTCGCGCGTTGCGCGCTCGCAAATACAAGCGCTGTCGAGTCTGGGCTGCCCGGAAATCCGCGTGATTGCGCCGAAAACGCTGCTTCCGAGCAACGTCGAAAGTCTCGGCGTGCGCGTTTATCATGAGATGCGCGAGGGTCTCAAGGACGTCGACGTCGTCATGATGCTGCGGCTCCAGAACGAGCGGATGCAAGGCGCGCTGCTCGCCTCAGCTCAGGAATTCTTCAAGTATTACGGCTTGACCGAAGACAAGCTCGAGCTCGCCAAGCCGGACGCGATTGTCCTGCACCCGGGTCCGATGAATCGCGGCGTCGAAATCGACTCGAGTGTCGCAGACGGACAGCAGTCGGTGATTCTGCCGCAGGTCACGTTCGGTATCGCAATCCGGATGGCGGTGATGAGCATTCTCGCTGGAAATTGATGATGCGTGATGAGCTCGGAATGAAAAGAGGCGCCGCCGCGGAGCGTCATTCATCATTCACTATTCATCATTCCGCAGTCGAATGAAGATTCACATCAGAGGCGGCCGCCTGATCGATCCGAAAAATGGGATCGATCGCGTGCAGGACGTTTATATCGCGGCCGGCAAGATCGTGGGCATCGGAGAAGCACCGTTGGGTTACACGGCGAATCGCATCATCGATGCAACGGAACTCGTCGTGTGTCCAGGACTCGTCGACCTCTCTGCACGCTTGCGCGAGCCCGGTTTCGAATATATGGCAACGCTCGAATCGGAAATGGAAGCCGCGATAGCGGGTGGAGTCACCAGCCTTGCATGCCCTCCCGATACGGATCCGCCGCTCGACGAGCCTGGCCTCGTGGAAATGCTTAAGTTTCGCGCGAAGACGCTGAACCGCGCGCGCGTGTATCCGATCGGCGCCCTCACGCAGAGCCTGCAGGGCGCGCGCCTCACTGAAATGGCCGAATTGCGAGATTCGGGTTGCGTGGCTTTTTCGCAAGCTGACGCGCCGCTTACCGATCATCAGGTACTTTTTCTGGCGATGCAGTACGCGTCCACGTTCGATATTCCCGTTTGGCTCAGACCCCAGGACCCGGCGCTCGCACGCAATGGCGTTGCGCATGATGGTCAGGTCGCGACGCGGCTCGGTCTTCCGCCAATACCGGTTTGCGCAGAGACCGCTGCGCTGTCGATCATTTTGTTGCTTGCGCATGAAACCGGCGCTCGCGTGCATCTCTGCCGCATCTCGAGCGCCGAGGGGCTCGAGATGATCAGTCGCGCGAAAGGCCAGGGCCTGCCGATCACGTGCGATATAGCGATACATCATGTGCATCTCTCGGAAATGGATATCGGCTACTTCGACCCGAACTGCCGCGTACTGCCTCCATTCAGAAGCGAGCGCGACCGCGAAGCGCTGAGACGCGCGCTTGCCGAGGGAACAGTGGATGCGGTGTGCTCCGACCATACGCCGGTCGACGAAGATGCCAAGCAGCTGCCTTTCAGCGAAGCCGAGCCCGGTACAACCGGTCTTGAGCTGCTCCTGCCGCTCACCTTGAAGTGGGCGAGCGAATCGGGTGTTCCGCTTCCAATAGCGCTGTCGCGGATCACGTCCGACGCGGCCCGAGTGCTCGCAATCGACGCTGGACACCTGTCGATTGGAAGCCCGGCGGACGTGTGCATATTCGATCCTGCAGGCTACTGGAAAGTGACGCCTGCCGCGTTGAAAAGCCAGGGCAAGAACACGCCGTTTATCGGTTACGAGGTGTGCGGCAAGGTCAGCTATACGATCATCGACGGCCAGGTCGTTTACGAAGCGGCGACCGCAAGCAGTAGGCGCTGATACGCGCGAAGTAATTGCCGCTAGGCAATAGGGCAGGGTCGCAGTTCGCATAACCTTGCAAATCCGTAACTTACGCGCTCGGATTAGCAGAGCAGACTGCTCACGGCGATCCGGCGGCCTCTTGAACACACCCCGCGCGGCCCCATATTTGCTCAACGCTGCCCACCGGCGCCCTTGTCCATGTGACGACTTTTGGTTTTCCGTTCCACTGCTTGCTATACCTTAGGACCCCATGAACCCTTTGCTAGATTTTTCAGGCTTGCCGCGCTTTAACGAGCTCAAGCCCGAGCACGTTTCGCCTGCGGTGGATACGCTGCTCGCGGAAAACCGCGCCTTGGTGGAGCGACTTGCCGCCCCAGACGTGCCTCCCACCTGGGACGCGTTCGTAGAGCCGATGGAAGACGGCAATGAACGCTTGGGCCGCGCGTGGGGGCAGGTTGGGCATTTAAACGCAGTGATGAACAGTGCCGAGTTGCGCGAGGTCTACAACGCGAATCTGCCAAAGATCACGCAGTACTACACCGAGATCTCGCAGCATAAGGGGCTGTTCGACAAGTTCAAACGGCTTCGCAATTCGGACGAGTTCGCGCGTCTTACGGACGCGCAGCGTCGCATCATCGAGAACGAGTTGAGAGATTTCCGGCTCGGCGGTGCGGAGCTGCCTGCCAGCGATAAAGCCCGCTTCGTCGCCATTCGCGAGCGCCTGTCGCAACTCTCATCGCGGTTCAGCGATAACCTGCTCGACGCGACCAATGCGTTCGCCCACTACGTGACTGATCGGGACGAGGTAGCTGGCATTCCTGAAGATGTACTGCAAAGCGCAAGCGAAGCAGCACACGCGGACGGGCGGGAAGGCTGGAAATTTACTCTGCATGCTCCGTCATACCTTCCCGTGCTGCAGTACGGCGAGAACCGCGCGTTGCGTGAGCTGATGTACCGCGGATACGTTACGCGTGCGTCGGAATTCGGGAAGCCCGAATGGAACAATACGCCGCTAATCACCGACATCCTGAAGTTGAGACGCGAGATGGCGCAGCTTCTGGGTTTCGCGAGCTATGCGCAGTATTCGATGACGCCGAAGATGGCGGAGTCACCCGATCAGGTCCTCCAATTTCTGAATGAGCTTGCGTTGCGCGCCAAGCCGTATGCGAAACGCGACCTCGACGAAGTAAGTGCATTCGCGCGTTCGGAGCTTGGGCTCGACAAGCTCGAAGCCTGGGATCTCGCCTACGCTTCGGAAAAGCTGCGCGTCGCTCGCTACGCGTTCTCGGATCAGGAAGTTAAAGAATACTTCCCCGAGACAACGGTGTTGCCGGGCATGTTCAGATTGATTGAAACGCTATATGGCTTGACGATCGCACCCGCAGAAGCGCCCATTTGGCACCCGGACGTGCGCTTCTACTCGATCACCGACCGCGCTGGCTCGCTCGTTGGCCAATTCTATGTCGATCTTTACGCACGCCCAAGCAAGCGCGGGGGTGCGTGGATGGATGAGGCGATTACACGCCGCCGAAAATCGGATCACGTGCAAGTGCCCGTTGCGTACCTCAACTGCAACTTCTCTGGACCCGTGGGCGGGAGACCCGCCTTATTCACGCACGACGAAGTGATTACGCTCTTCCATGAATTCGGTCATGGGCTGCACCATTTGCTCACGCGCGTCGACTTCCTTGGCGTCTCAGGTATCAACGGGGTCGAGTGGGATGCGGTCGAGCTCCCCAGTCAGTTCATGGAGAACTTTTGCTGGGAGTGGGACGTCGCCGACCCGATGACTCGCCACATCGAGACGGGGGCGCGTCTGCCGCGAGCGTTGTTCGAGAAGATGCTCGCGGCAAAAAACTTCCAGAGCGGGTTGCACACCGAACGCCAGCTCGAATTCGCGCTATTCGATCTGCACCTTCACCACGATTACGATCCGGAAGGAAGCACGACACCGCTGGAACTCCTCGAGCAGGTTCGCGCGCGAGTCGCAGTCGTTTTCCCGCCGGCTTACAACCGTTTTCCGAACAACTTTTCCCACATTTTCGCTGGCGGTTATGCGGCCGGTTATTACAGCTACAAATGGGCCGAGGTCCTCTCGGCAGACGCGTACAGCATGTTCGAAGAACACGGCGTGCTCGACCCCGAGACGGGAAAACGCTTCTGGAATGAAATTCTGGGTGTGGGCGGGAGTCGCCCCGCAATCGAGTCATTCGTCGCGTTTCGAGGCCGCGAGCCTAAGATCGATGCTCTGCTGAGGCACAGCGGCATGGTCGATGCCTGAGAACGTGCCGTGATGCTTTGCGCGCTCCAGGACGCGATGCTAGAGTGAGCCGCAGCATCGCTTGCTAAAGGCTCACACCATGACAAGACTATATCTTCTCGCCCTGGCCGCTGTATTGACCGCCGGGCCGCTCTCAGCTGCCCAGCTTTATCGGTGGGTCGATGACAGCGGCAAGGTCGAGTGGCGCGATACCCCACCACCGGCGACAGCAAAGAATGTCGAGCAGCGCAACGTCAGCTCCAATACGATTCAGACGTCGACCGTGCCCTATAGCATGCAGCAGGCGATCAAGAACTTCCCGGTCACGCTGTGGGTCTTCGATTGCGGTGACCCGTGCGTAAAGGCCCGGGGCCATCTTGCGCGCCGCGGCGTGCCTTACACCGAACGCAACGCACAAAAAGAGCTGGATGAGTTGAAAAAACTGATTGGCGGAACGGAAGTCCCCTTGCTGATCGTCGGCTCCAAGCAATTCAAAGGTTATATCGAGGGCGATTGGGACACCTTACTCGACTCCGCCGGCTATCCGCGCACTGCGCCACCCGGTATGAAGGCACAGGTGCAGGCGAAAAGCGTGACCGAAGCCGCCGCCAAACCGACGAGCAGCGGCGCGGAGAAGTCGCAACAACCCTGAGCACGCTTTTTGGACGACTAAGAAGACAGCGAGCCGCTTGCTATCTCGGCTTGAGGAGCCCTACGCTGAGGGCAGATGTCGGTCGCGAAGCCGCATCACCGATGCACTCCGTGTAGCTCGCGGTGCCCAGATGAGAGTGCCCTCAGCAGTCATTTTCTGCCAGCGCACTGTTGGTCCGGGGCGCGATGAACCGCAACTTTACGGTTTGTTGGTCGCCACTCACGCGTAGCCGCTCAAAGCCATTCGAAGCCGATAAAGTGCGAGAGCTTTGCTTTGCCCGCTCGCTTTTGTGGAATTCCCTGCCATAAGTCGTGTGTCTGCTCAGCGCAGCACCGACTGACATCACGCCGCGTAACGTACTTGTTCGAAGCGCTGCGGCCAGCCCAGGAGCGGCACGGAATGCTTCCACCGCAACCCGTCCCTTGACGTAAACATCAGGGACTTGGACGGGGAAGTGGAGTCCGCGGCTGATGACGCGTGACTCATGGATGTGTCGGTCATCGACGACAATCACCTCGCCGCAGCCACATCAAGTGCGAGCGGCCTGCACACAGCCGCACATCGCTATAGAATGCGGATCACTTGCGCCGCAGAGCTCGCGCGCGGGACGATAAAATCAGAACCATTTGAAACTCGAAAGAACGCTTTGACTTCATGATGCCCGCGGCTTCCCAAGATCCCTCGCTCCGCGCACGCGCCGAGGAGCTCCTGATCGAACGCAGCGATTTTCAGATTCGTCTCGCCAACAATCGTGGACGGCGCAACACGAGCAGCGTGCTGATTCAGCGCATGTACTCTTGGCGGGGATACAAGAGCAGCGATACTCAAGAAGACCCCGCGCATCACGCCAACCGTGTCACGCTGCAAGCGTGCCGTGACGAGAGCGTTTTCGGCACGCTAACCGTCAACTTCGACTCCGAGACCGGGCTGGCGGCTGACGCGCTGTATCAGACCGAAATCGACGAATACCGCAATGGCGGTGCAATCGTCTCCGAAGTCACTCAGCTTGCAATCGACCCCGAGCACGGTTCGAAGGAAGTGCTCGGTGCTTTGTTTCATCTAGCGCACATGCTGTGCCTGCTGCGCGGGGTCACGGACGTTTTCATCGAAGTGAACCCGCGCCACGTCGGTTTTTATCGGCGCATGCTCAACTTTTGCCAGGTCGGTGAACGCAAGGTCTGCGAACGCGTGAACGCCCCGGCGGTGCTGCTGCACGTCGAAATTGCGTACATGAGCGAGCAGATCGCCCGCTACGGCGGGCATCACGGACGTGGCAAGCGTTCGCTTTATCCGTATTTTTTTTCCAGGCAGGAGCAAGAAGGCCTCCCGCGCCGGATCCTGGGGCAGGCAGACAATATGCGGGCGTCGGTCAGGCTTTGATCACGCGCGCTTCGGTGCGATTGCAGAACTGAGCTGAACGCGCATCCGCTGGAACCACTCGAACCGAGCTCACGTTGGGGTCGGCTGCAGCAGCGGAGGCGACGCCTCGATGCCGGGCCCCCGCTTCACTGCCCATGCGGGATTCGCATCCGTATCGCCGTTTGCATAGGGTTGTAATGCCTCGATGGAAACACGCATGCAATACTATGCTGCGTGCCTCTCTCAACACAGTTCCCTAGCGGCTTAGCGACCTTCGCCGCGACCTGATGCCCGTGAATCGCCGTATACCTATTTTTGTTTCAGTTTTCATTCTGCTCTGTGCGGCAGCCCTCGGTTTCACGTACTCCATCCCGCCAACCTACGTGGCGACGGCGCGAATTCAGGTCGATCCCGGCGCGAATCCCGACAAGGCGCAAGATACCGCGCCATTCGTCGCCAACGAAACGCAAGCACTGACCAGCAACGAAATGTTCGAGAAACTCCTCGGTGTCGTGAGTAAAAATCCGACGTTCTGGAAGTTCAGCAGCGTGCCGCGTTTGCGCGAAACGCTCGCCGCCGCTGTAGCTCCGGGTACGAACGTCATCGAGCTCCAGGCGCGCGGCAGCGAACGCGAGCTGCTGCCACAACTGCTGGAGCTGTGGTCAACCGCGTATCTCGACAGCCGCGGGACCCGGCGCACAGTAGATCGCGAGCTTACAATCGAAGATGCGCGCAAAGCCGTAGCAGCGCTTGAAGGCCGTATAGCGAGAAAGCGCAGCGAACTCGACGAATTCCGGCGGCGCAACGGCATCGTCTCTCCCGAACGCGAGGAGAACGAAGTTGCCGCTGAGATGAAGAGCGTAACGGGCGCCCTGAACGAAGCCCGCAACAAGGCGATTGACGCCGAGTCGCGCCTCAGCAGCGCAAAAGCGAGCATCGCCGACGGTAAACCCGTGTATCGCGCGCAAGACAAGGCGACAGTTGCTCAACTCGAGCAGCGCCTCCTCGAATTGCGTCAGAAGCTCCGCGATCAGGAGATCAATTTCACGCCTCAGTACCTGGCGATGGAACCTGGCGTGAAAGCGCTGCACGCAAACATCCAGCAACTCGAGAAGCAAATAGAGGACACGCGTCGGACTAGCGGGCAAGCGCTTGTGTCCGAAGCAGCTCAGGATCTTCTGACGGCACAGAAGAACGTAACACGCCTCGAAGCGCAATTAGGACAGCGCCGCAACGATGCGCTCAAATTCACTTCACGTTTTGCCGAGCACAAAGCCCAGACCTCCGAGCTCACACAAGTGGAAGGACAGCTCGGACAGGCCAAGCAGCGGCTCGCACTTCTCGAACGCAGCGAGCGCGGCCGCGAGCCGACATACGAACTGTTGGGGCGCCCGACCGTACCAGAGAGACCCGTGCATCCAGATTACGTTCTGTATACGGCGGCAAGTGTCGGCGGCGCACTGATTGCAGCGCTGCTTACCGTGCTGCTCGTGGAGTTTCTCAATCCCAGGCCCAAGCCTGAACCGACATTTCAGCAGCCTATCATCCAGATCGCGTATCCGGCGCTCTCCGGCGGTATACCGCACAGGCTTTCGGGCTCTATGACAGCACTTCCGCTGCAGCATCAGTCGCTCCCTTCCCCGCCGGACCCAATACAGCGCGAGCTATCGATAGCGGAGGTATATGCACTGTGGGAAGCTGCGACCAACGACGGACGACTTGCGCTTGCATCGCTGTTCTCGGGAATGACACTGAACGAGCTCGCTGCGCTCAACTGGAGCGGAGTCGATCTGCAGCGGCGAAACGTTGCCGCTGGGCCCACACAACGCCTGCAGCCGATCACGGCGCCATTCGCACAAGAGCTGGAAGCTAAACGCCAGCAGCGAATCGACAGCGATGCCGTAGCCGCTACGAGTTTGGGACAGCCTTATTCCGTTGAAGATCTCGAAGGGTTGATTGCCGCCGCGGCCTACGATGCAGGATTACAGCAGTCCGAAGCCATCGATTCGAACACCGTGCGGCATACGTACATAAGCTTTCTTGTGCGGCAAGGGGTACGCTTGTCCGAGCTCGAGCTCGTGGTGGGCCCAATGCCGCCTGCATCGTTCTTGTATTATCGCAATCTGTCCTCCGGTGGTGTCGCTTTACCTTTGACTGCGCTGGACCGCGTATTCCCCACCTTCAAAGGCGCATAAAGAACAGCTACCCCACGCCTTGTGCAGGCGAGCCTCTTGAATACAACACCGGCTATGAGCCAAAGGAAAGCAGCCGCCTTTGCGACACGTGCACGCGTATCGCGTGCGAGAAAGAGCCGCGGGAAGGCGTGTAGGGGAGGTGGCCGTCGCACCCGCACGTCAAAGGGTGTGTTTAAAACAAGAAATGAGCGCGTGGCATGAGCCTCGGCGAAGTGCGATTGATCGAGCTTCCACACGTTCCGGACGAACGTGGCGTCCTCACATCGATCGAGTCCGGGCGCGACATTCCTTTTGAGATCCGGCGTGTCTTCTTCATGCATGAACTTCGCGCCGAGCGCGGCGGGCATGCCCATCGTGTCACGCGTCAGCTGGTGGTGCCACTCGCAGGAAAATTCAAGGTCGATCTTTCCGATGGTTGCGAGTCGGCGAGTTACTGCCTGGACGATCGCAATCGAGGACTGTACCTGCCGTCCATGACTTGGGCGCGGCTGTACGAGTTCTCGCGTAGCGCGATATGCCTCGTCGTGGCCGACACTCACTACGACGATAAGTCGTATATCCGCGATTGGGACGACTTTCTCAAGCTGGTAAGCCAGGGGCGACTACAGTCGTGACATTCGCGACGTGATTGACGGACCGTCATGGCCGCCGCAACGCGGGCGCTCGCGTCTCAACACCGGGAGTCAGCGACCGTGAACCACGAGGCCGATGCGCGGTGAATCGAGATCGCATAGCGATACTCGGTGGTGGAATGCTCGGCGTCTGTACCGCGCTTGAGCTTGCTCGACGCGGACGCAGAGTAACGCTCATTGAGGGTGCTGCCGACGTGCTGCAAGGCGCGAGTCGCTGGAGCGAAGGCAAGATTCATCTTGGCTTCTTGTATGCGGGCGACCCAACGCTCGGGACCGCCAAGCGTTTGATCCCGGGAGGATTGGCGTTCGCCGGCTTGGTGAGCCGGATCTTGGGAAGAGGTTTGCAGGAATTCGCGACAGCCGAAGATGAAATATTCCTCGTGCACCGCGAGTCCGTAGTAGATGCAGCGGCTTTCGAAGCTTACGCCCAGCGCACGGCCTCCCTCGTTCGAGAAGCTGCGTCACGGGCAGGAACGTTGCCGTATCTGACCGATGCCAGCCGAACGTCGATTCGCCTGTTATCTGCGTCTGAGTTGAGCGAGGTGACGTGCTCGGATGAAGTAATCGCCGGGTATCGTGTACCCGAGCGCTCGATATCGACTGTCGCTATCGCCAACCTTATGCAGCAGACCGTGTTGGACGAACCCCTGGTTGATATCCACACAGATACCTGGGTGACGGGTGTTCGGCGTCGCAGTGATGGTCGTCTTGAGCTTGTGACCGCCGCGGAACATCGTGCGCTCGTGCATGATGGGCCATTTGATGTAGTGATTAACGCCCTATGGGAGGGTCGGCCTGCTGTTGACGCAACTCTCGGCATCCACCCACCGGGCCCCTGGTCCCATCGGTTTCGCGCTGCAGTCTTCGCACGCGGTTCGGGTGCGGGGCCGCTCAGCGCGGTCCTCTGCACAGGACCGTTTGGCGATGTGAAACGCTACGCTGATGGCAGACTGTACCTCTCGTGGTATGCCTCGGGGCTGCTTGCGCAGGGGGACAACATCGAGCCACCGCGAGAGTCCGCGATCCTGACGTCTGCTCGGCGCGACGACATATTGAAGCGTACGCTCGAGTCGCTTGCGAAATTCTTTCCGGCCGTACGACGACTAAACGAATATACGGATGAAATAGGAGTGAATGGTGGCTGGGTGTATGCGGTGGGCCAAGGATCGCTCGCCGATGGTGCAAGTACCCTGCACCGGCGCGATCGGTTCAACATGACGATCGACCGAGGCTACATTTCGGTAGATACCGCCAAGTACTCGATTGCGCCTTGGCTCGCCGTCCGCATTGCTGAAATCGTCGCCCCGGCTTCCTGACTGTTAGCTTTATGTCGCCTCGAGGGATCCAAGGCTGCGCGCCATCGCGTACGCAAAAGTCTTGCGGAGAACCTTCAACGAGCTGCTATCTTCCGCGCTGCTGAAGCTGGTTGCGCATATATTCGTTCAGCTCGGTAAAGTCTGCACTTAGCCGATCGCATGAAGCCTGGTCTGTCTCGCACAGCACGCTCATCTCTACATACACATCGCCGTTGGGCCGCTTCTTCATCAACCGCTGAACGACAGCGGGATGTGCGTAGTGACCCGGTGGAGTGAATGACCACTGCGCCGTAAAGTCTGACTCAGTCGCAATCGTCCAGTGATCAGGCTCTGTTACGCTAAAGGTGATGCTCGGCTTTGATTTCAGGGACTCGAGCATTTCCGCAACTGTGGCACGTCCGCGACTTTGCTCAAGTGGCTTTCCCGTTGGGTCAATACGTGCTTGACCGTGGGCCGTGGTGGTCAGCATCAAAAATGCGATGGCCAGGAGTCGGGGCGAAGCGGGCATGTGTAAGGACATAGAGGGAACTGAGTTCCATTATGTCCTGATCTTGTCACGCCGGGAGTCGGCGAGCGCCATTCACTGTCTATCCCCATCGATCTTCAATTCCTGAATCTTTCTCGTGAGCGTATTACGGCCAAGGCCGAGCAAATGCGCAGCCTCGATACGGCGGCCGCCCGTATGTGCGAGGGCGCGCAGGATCAGCGCTTTTTCGAATTGACGCGTGAGCTCGTCGATGATGCCGATCTCGCCGCGATTCAGCAGAGACTCGGCTTCGCGCTCCAGCGCTGACACCCAGTTCTGGGCAGCAGGCGTCGTGTTTTCCGCCCTCAGTTCGGCGGGAAGGTCGTTCACTTCGATGTTGACCGACGGCGCCATTACAGTAAGCCAGTGGCAAACATTTTCGAGCTGCCGCACGTTGCCGGGCCAGTCCTGCACCTGCAAGTATTTCAGCGCGGGCTCTGTGAGGCGCTTTGCTTCGACGTTGAGGGCTCGCGCGCTCTTTTGCAGGAACTCCTTAGCAAGCAGCGGAATGTCGTCCCGTCGCTCCCGTAACGACGGAAGCCGCAGACGAATAACGTTTATACGGTGAAACAGATCTTCGCGAAACAAACCCGACCGCACTCTCGTTTCAAGGTCCTGGTGCGTAGCAGCGATGACACGAACGTTGGCTTTGATCGGCTGGTGTCCACCCACCCGATAAAAGTTCGAATCGGACAGCACACGCAGCAGGCGGGTCTGCAGCTCCTGTGGCATGTCGCCGATCTCGTCGAGGAATAGCGTTCCACCTTCCGCCTGCTCGAAGCGGCCGCGGCGCATGCTTTGCGCGCCGGTGAAGGCACCACGCTCGTGACCGAAGAGCTCCGACTCGAGCAGCTCCTTCGGGATCGCTGCGGTGTTGAGCGCAATGAAGGGCCGCGCCGCACGCGGGCTGTGCCGGTGCAGCGCGTTCGCGACGAGCTCTTTACCGGTTCCCGACTCGCCCGTGATGAGCACGGTCGCGTGTGACTGCGACAGGCGACCGATCGCGCGGAAGACTTCTTGCATCGCAGGCGCATGACCAAGGATTTCAGGCGCGGACTCGCTGACCTCTATCGCGGTCTCCTGACGCATGCTTTCTTCCACGGCGCGGCGTATGAGGTCCACGGCATGGTCGACATCGAACGGCTTCGGCAGATATTCGTAGGCTCCGCCCTGAAATGCGGTCACGGCGCTTTCCAGATCCGAGTAGGCCGTCATGATGATGACGGGCAAATTCGCGTACCGCTCCTTCGCTCGTTGCAGCAGCTCGAGGCCCGATTCCCCGGGCATGCGTATATCGCTGACGACGACCTGCGGCGTTTCATCGTCAAGTGCAGTCAGCGCTTCCCGCGCCGAGGAAAACGTCTTGAATTCGATGTTTTCGCGAGTGAGCGCCTTTTCGAACACCCATCGAATGGAGCGGTCATCGTCGATGATCCAGACTGGTTTCATTCATCCCTTCCTTTAACCGGCAGCAGGATAGAAAAATATGTTTTTGCCGGAGTGCTTTCGAATGTAACCGTGCCCTGATGTTGTGCGATGAAGTTCTGGGCGAGCGTAAGACCCAGCCCGCTCCCGCCCTCCCGTCCAGACACGAGTGGGTAGAAAATGCGCTCGCGCAGCGCTTCAGGTATTCCAGGCCCGTTGTCGATAATGCGCACATCGATCGCATGCCGATAGCGTTTGCGGGCAAGAGTCACCTGCCGCGCGACGCGTGTTCTCAAACGGATCTCGCCTTTGTTGTCGCGAGGAGGTTGCGCGGCGATAGCTTGCGCAGCGTTGCGGGCGATATTCAGTGTCGCCTGAATGAGCTGTTCGCGATCACCCTCGATGGTGGGCAGGCTCGTATCGTAGTCGCGACGTACAGTCATTCCCGAAAACTCTGCCAGTATGACGCTGCGCACGCGTTCCAGCACTTCATGGATATTCACTTGTGAAGGTTGCGGCAGTCGGTGTGGCGTCAAGAGCCTGTCCATCAGCAGTTGTAAGCGATCGGCCTCTTTCATGATCACCTGTGTGTACTCGTGCAGGGCCGGCCGCTCGAGCTCACGATCAAGGAGCTGCGCGGCACCGCGGATGCCGCCAAGCGGATTCTTGATCTCATGTGCGAGATTGCGTATCAACTCGCGATTCGCCTGGCTTTGGTCGAGCATGCGTTCTTCGCGTGCTATCTTGAGCTGCTGCTCAATGTGGCGGAATTCGATCAAAAAACCAGGTGGCACGTCGACGTTTAAATCAACCGGCGTCACCGTGCACGAAAGATGTAGCGCGCCGTGCCCGTTCGCCGACAACGTCAGGTCGTGCTCGGAATAACTGCAGTTGTTGTCCCGGGCATAACCAATAGCCGCGTCGAGTACCGCACCGCCGTCGAACAGCGCCTCGAGCGCTGTGCCTTCCGCATTGCGCGTCGAAAGGCCGAAAAGATTTTCTGCCGCAGGATTCATGTAACGAACGCGCTCATTTTCATCGACCAGCATGACTGCCGTCGCAAGGAGATCGAGGCCCGAAAGCGCGCTGGTTGCCATTGTTGCTACTAGGCAGACGGCTTTAGCAAGAACCACGCCAAATAGGACGCAGCCTGCGACGAGCCCGGAACGCACGCAGTCAAGTGTGCGCGGCTTACGGCGACGAATAGGGAATCAGCATCTAGCAGCTGAATGAAACGGGGCTTGCGCCGCGCCATTGACTCGCCGGCAGGTCCCTCGACACGAACGGATCGCAGCCGCTCAGCGCATGTTCGAGAGCTCGCGCCGCAGATTCGCGACGTTGTCCTCGTGCACCTTGACCTTTTGTTGATACGGCTCGAGACGATCGAGCACCCGCTGGTAGTTGCGCTCACCGCCAAGGCGGATGCTCTCCTGCTCCGCAAGGGCCTTCTTCGCCTGATCGAGCAGCTGCTGCTCCTGACTGAGCTCCTGCTCGAGTATGCGGCGACGCTGCCCATCACGCTGCTGCTGCGTCTGCGGATCGACGCGAGGAAAGTTCGCGGGGGATGCTGTCGCTTTTGATTGTGACTTGGCTGCCGACGAGCCGGACGCACCGGCAGGAACACTGTTCACAGGCCCGACGTTCAAGACTTTGCAGCCGTGTTTTCCTGGAGGAACGATGTTCGTGAACTGCTTGTTGCCCTCCTGATCCACGCATTCGTACAGAATGTGATTGTTCGCACGTGCGGACATGCACATCCCGACTGACAACAGCACAATTGCAAAGTAACGCATCGGCATACTGACCTGGCCCATTCCATAGCATGTAATGCACTCGCCCTGCGGCGGTTGACGCGCCAGCAGGTTCGAAGCGGTGCAAGTCTATGTCAGCAAAAATCAAGTGGCAATGCACTGCGTTAGGGCCAGCGAAAAAAAAGCGGGCGCGTGGCGGCCCGCCCTCTTCTGGTACCGAGCCCGTTTACAAGCTGTAGTACATCTGAAACTCAACGGGATGCGTCGTCATGCGGAAAAGCGTGACTTCTTCCATCTTGAGCGCAATGTATGCGTCGATCATGTCGTTCGAGAACACCCCGCCACGCGTGAGGAACTCGCGGCCGCGATCGAGATGGTCGAGCGCCATGTCCAGCGACGAGCACACGTTCGGGACTTTCTTTGCCTCTTCAGGTGGCAGATCGTAGAGGTTCTTGTCGATTGGATCGCCCGGATGAATCTTGTTCTGGATCCCATCGATGCCGGCCATCATCATCGCCGTAAATGCGAGGTACGGATTGGCCGTCGGGTCCGGAAAGCGCACTTCGATACGCCTGGCTTTGGGGCTCGACACATACGGTATACGCACTGACGCCGAGCGATTTCGCGCCGAATACGCGAGATTGATCGGAGCCTCGAAGCCGGGCACGAGGCGCTTGTAGGAATTGGTCCCAGGGTTGGTGATCGCGTTCAGCGCCTTTGCGTGCTTGATGATGCCGCCGATGTAATAGAGCGCGAGCTCCGACAGCCCGGCATAGCCATTTCCGCTGAAAAGATTCTGGCCGCCCTTCCAGATCGATTGGTGTACGTGCATGCCCGAACCGTTGTCGCCAACGACGGGCTTCGGCATGAAGGTCGCGGTTTTGCCATACGAGTGCGCCACGTTGTGCACGCAATACTTGAGGATCTGCATCCAGTCTGCGCGCTTCACGAGACTATTGAACTTCGTACCAATTTCGCACTGGCCGGGCGCTGCGACTTCGTGGTGATGCACTTCCACTTCGACGCCCATCTCTTCCATGGCAAGGCACATGGCTGACCGGATGTCCTGCAGCGAGTCGACTGGCGGCACAGGAAAGTAACCGCCTTTGACAGGCGGCCGGTGCCCCATATTTCCACCCTCGAAGTCTTCGCCCGTCGACCATGGTGCTTCCTCGGATTTGATCTTGACGAAGGAACCCGACATGTCGACATTCCACGTGACAGAGTCGAATACGAAGAACTCGGGCTCCGGCCCGAAGTAAGCGGTGTCACCGATCCCGCTGGACTTGAGGTACGCTTCGCCGCGTTTCGCAATCGAGCGCGGGTCGCGGTCGTAACCCTTGCCGTCGGAGGGTTCCACCACGTCGCATGTGAGCAGCAGCGTGGGTTCATCCGTGAAAGGATCCAGTGTTGCGGAGTCGGGGTCAGGCATGAGTAACATGTCCGATGCCTGGATACCCTTCCAGCCGGCGATCGAAGATCCGTCAAAAGCGTGGCCATCGCTGAACTTGCTGTCGTCGAATGCTTTTGTCGGAACCGACACGTGTTGTTCCTTACCGCGGGTGTCCGTGAAACGTAGGTCGATGAACTTGACCTCGTTCTCTTTGATCATTTTCATGACGTCGGCGCCGCCTGCCATTGGGTTTTCTCCTGTTATCGCTGTGTGGGTGGGACTATCGGGGAGGTGCCGTTTGAGCAGGATTTATGCCAGCGCATTCAGCAGAAAACACTTTGCCTCCCAAGGGGTTGCGGCACTATACCGCTTGCTGAAGCACCAGTATAGTGCGGCATTTCGGCGCAATGCACCGGTGTTGTGCGCAACTGGGCCGTTGTGGTGCCGGTGTTAAACTGCCGCATCCGCGCCGAATCGAAGACACCATGCCGACAAGCAATGCACTTGAGAAAGCGCGCGAGCGCGCAAAGCAGATGGGGCTGCCGTACGACGGCGCGCTCACCCCGCACGAAGCTTACGAAGTGCTGCGACAGAGGCCGGGCGCCAAGCTCGTCGATGTGCGAACTCGCGCTGAGCTCGATTGGGTGGGCCGCATTCCGGGCGCCGTCGAGATCGAGCTTCTGACGTATCCCGGTAATCGGCCGAACGCCGAATTCGTTAAACAGCTCGAGGCGCAGGTCGACAAGGCAGCGCCCGTATTGTTCATCTGTCGCAGTGGCGGACGTTCGCACAACGCCGCGCTCATGGCGATGCAGGCGGGCTACGCCGAGGCGTATAACGTGCTCGAAGGTTTCGAAGGCGATAAAGACGGGACGGGGCACCGCAATACACAGGGCGGATGGCGTGTGGCAGGTCTGCCCTGGATTCAGAGCTGACGGCGCCGCGTCAGTCACGACACGTACGGCACACTCACTCAACCTGCGATCGCCTGCGTTTCATCTCGACTGACGCTCAGCGCTACGACCGCGGCAGCGGCGGTTGACCCCCCTGCAGCGATCAAGAGCCAGTAAGGCGCGTAGGTTTCTGCGAGCGCGCCGCCTGCCGCAATGCCTGCGCTCACGCCCGCAAGCAGGCATGTGGAGCCCCAAGTGAAGCTTTCTGCGAGGCGCTCGCGCGGCGCGAATCGCGCGATAAGCATCGATTGGGTGGCAATCACCGTGGCCATTGGAATACCGGTTGCGATGCTGGCAACGGAGTAAAGGACAAGGTTGTCGATGGGAACGAGCAGTAAGATGCCCGCAGCCATCGCGATGAGTGCCCAAACGAATTGCTTGCGAATCGGCGCCCGCCAATGACGCGAACCGTAAACGACGGCGCCCGCCCCGCTTCCCAGGCTTGCCAGTGCGAGAGCAACACCCGCCGCGGCGGGTGTGCCTTTGCTAGCTGCATGCGCAGTCACTGCGAGCTCGAATAAGCCGAAAGCCATTGAGTACAGCACTGTGGCGGCGAACACGATCAGCAACCGCGACGACCCCAGGACACCGAGCCAGCTGCCCTTAATACGGAACTTCGAGGGCGCCCACGCTTTTACTGCCGGTGAGCGAATGAATATCGCGCATCCCACTGCGGCGCTTGTGGCAGCAATCAGCACAGCCGCCTCGGGATGTCCAAGACCGATGCAGGCCGCCACGAGCGCTGGCCCGAGTACAAAAACCGCCTCGACGAGCGCGGAGTCCACCGAGTAGACCGTCTGCAGCAGCGCCGGCTCCGAGATCATGCGCGGATACATCGCGCGTATGCACGCACTCACCGGGGGCAGTGTCGCCCCGGCGACGAACGCCATTGCATTGATGCCTGCGCGCTGTCCTGAGCCCAGCACGACGGCAGCCAGGCCGACGAGCGCCGCGGGATAGAGCAAGCCGCACGCGGCCAGAACCGGCCGCGGACCCAGCCGATCCGTGATTCGGCCGAGGAATGGTGCAACCACCGCGAGACCGAGCACGTATAAAGCGCTCGCGCTGCCTGCAAGCGCGAATGATCCTGACCTCCGCTGCACGAAGAGAAGAATCGCGAGACCCGCGATTCCGATTGGCAGGCGACCGATGATCGACGCGACGAGCGTCGCGCGAAGTTGCGGCACTTTGAACAAGTCGTGATAGCGCTGAAAGGAAATCACGCCGCTACTCAACGACTGGGGTGCGCGGCAGATGGGCCGAACGAGAGACGCTTCGGACGACCAACTAACGCTGCACGGCTCGCGTGGCCATCAGGCGGCCCAAGTCACAAGCCCAGTAAAGGCGGTCGCGAGAACGATCACGCCGAAGACGATGCGATACCAGGCGAATATCGTGAAGTCGTGAGTCGCGACATAGCGTATGAGCCAGCGCACGCACACGAATGCCGATACGAAAGCGGCCACGAAACCCACGCCGAAGACCGGCACATCAGCCGTGCTCAGCAGGTCTCGATGCTTGAAAAGATCGTACGCGCCGGCAGCTATCAGCGTGGGCACCGCAAGAAAGAAAGAAAACTCGGTCGCTGCCCGGCGCGAAAGCCCGAATAACATTCCGCCGATGATCGTCGCGCCCGATCGCGAGGTGCCCGGGATAAGGGCAAAGGATTGTGCAATACCGACTTTCAGAGCGTCTTTCCACGTCATCTGATCAACGTGCTCGACGACTGCGCGACGCGGTCGCCGCTCCACCCACAATATGATGATGCCACCGACGATGAATGCGAGCGCAACTGGAACGGCGTGAAACAGATGCGCCTTTATGAATTTACTGAAAAGCAGCCCGAGCACTGCAGCCGGTATGAACGCAACGACGAGATTCAGAACGAAGCGCTGCGCGACAGGATCGCTCCCTAAACCTGTCACCGCGCGAGCGAAGCGCGCGCGATATTCCCATACCACCGCGAGCATGGCACCCGTCTGTATGGCGATTTCGAAGACCTTGCCTTTTTCGTCGTGAACGCCAAGGAGCTGCCCGGCGATGATGAGATGCCCCGTGCTCGATACGGGCAGGAATTCTGTGAGGCCTTCGACGACGCCGAGCACCAGCGCCTTGAGCAGAAGCACGACGTCCATGTGGCGCGTATTCTACTTCAATGCTGGCTGCCAAAGCTAAGGGTCGCGTGGTGACGAGCTATCGAGCTCCCGCGACCGGTACGCTGCTCGTACGGCAATGCGTGTCTAGCGGCACAGCTGCGAAGCCTTGCGCAGGATAAAAGCCGAAGAAACGCTGGAGGCCGCGGCGAAGCCTACCGAAAGCACGATCGCATTCGATCGAGCGCCGTGCCAGCGGCCAAATGCCCGATCGCATACCACGCCGAGCACCATACCGCGAAAGCCGCCGACGAGCGTGAGAGCCCGTCATACCGCTGATGCATCAGTAGGCGCCAATTCAAGCAGCAACGCCTTTGCGTCGGCTGGCTCAGGGTTCGCACGATCGTCGACGATATGCCCGTCACGGAAGCCGACCCGACGCGAAGCGAACGCGGCTATGTCGTGCTCGTGCGTGACCAGTACAACAGTCATTCCGTTACCGTTGAGCTGCTGCAGCAGTTCCATCACTTCGAAGCTCGTGCGGGTGTCGAGTGCTCCAGTGGGTTCGTCGGCGAGAATCAGCACGGGATCGTTTACTAACGCGCGCGCTATCGCAACGCGCTGCTGCTGCCCCCCGGACAGCTGAGCCGGGTGGTGGCTGGCGCGGTCAGCCACGCCCACCTGATCCAGTCGGGCCAATGCGCGTTTATGGCGCTCTTCGGAGGAGACGTGGCTGTACAGCAGCGGCAGCTCGACGTTTTCGAGAGCGGACGTGCGCGGCAGCAGATTGAAGTTCTGAAAGACGAACCCGATCCGGCGATTACGAATTGCAGCAAGAGCGTCGGGCGAGAGCTCTGACACTTTGTCGCCCGCCAGCCAGTATTCGCCTGTTGACGGAGTATCGAGACAGCCAAGCAGATTCATGAATGTCGATTTGCCTGACCCCGACGGGCCCATAACCGCGACGAACTCAGCGGCGTGTATGTCCATCGAAACACTTTTGAGTGCGGTTACCGCATAGCCTTCCATGCGGTAGACTTTGCTCAAATCGCGCGTAACGATGATAGGGTCCATCGTCTAAAAGCCGAAACGCGGCCCGCCTTTCTGCGACGGGCGCGATTTGGCCGCGTCCGGCGCCACACCGACGATGACATCGGCACCCTCTTGCAGACTGCCAGAGACAAGCTCCGTGTGGGTGCCGTCCGTCAGGCCGATCCGCACTGAGACCGCTTTCGGATTCTCAGTTTCGGCATCGGGGATCCACACACGCCCGCTCGTCGTGTAGCCCGAACGCGCGCGTCCGCCACCGGCCACGCCTTCGTAACGCGCGCGCTGCTCGGCGTTCAGCACTTCTGCGATACGCGTGCGGGATTCGGATCGCGCGTGCTCCGCCTGCTTGCGCCGCTCGGCCGGTTCGTCTACACGAGCCTCGCCGATTTTCATCCGCGTATCAGCGAGTATCGCTTCGACTTTCGTACGCTGTCCGGGCGTGAGCTGCAAGTCTTTGGTGAGGCGTTCGATCTGGCTCGTGCCGCCCTTGCGCGCCTTTCCTTTCTCCTCGCCTTCAGCGGACGAGCTATCGGAGCGCGAAGCAGCAGGCGTTTCCGTGTAAACCACGGGACGAAACCGCAAAGCCGCATTCGGCACCTTCAGAACGTTTTCGCGGGTCTCTATGATGACGCGGACGTTGGCCGTCATGCCGGGAAAAAGATTCAGGTCAGGGTTCGATGTGCGTATCACCGCGATATACGTAACCACGTTCTGGACGACCTGCGCGGCCTTACGAATTTGCGACACCTTCCCGCGAAACGTCCGTCCGGGAAAGGAATCGACCGTGAACGTGGCCTCCTGCCCCATGCGTATGCGCCCGACCTCGGATTCGTCTATCGAGGTTTCGACCTGCATCTCGCGCAAGTCCTGCGCGATCACGAAAAGCTCAGGTGCCTGCAGGCTCGCTGCGACCGTCTGGCCGGGCTCGACTGATTTCTTCACGACAATGCCGTCTACGGGCGCACGAATCTCAGTGCGCTCGAGATCGACGCGCGCCTGCGAGAGCTGCGACTCGCGCTGCCTCACGACCGCTTCGGCATTGCGCACCTGCGCCCGACCTACGGCAAGCTGCGCCTGGGCGGCATTGAGCTGTTCGCGCGCGCCTTCCACGGTTGCCTGCGCCTTGTCGCGCACGGCAGCTGAAACGAAGTTCTTCTCGTGCAGCATCTGATTGCGGCTGTACTCACGCTCGGCATCACCCAGCATCACCTTGGCACGCGCAAGCTCCGCCTGGAGCACAGTCACATTCGCGCGCTGCGTAAGCGTGGTAGCGCGCGCTGCCTCGACGTCCGCCAACGCCTGATTGACGCGCAGCGTGAACGATTGCGGATCGATCCTCGCTATCAATTGCGACTTCTTGACGGGAGAGTTGTAGTCGACGTAGAGCTCTTTGATCTGACCGGAGACCTGGGAGCCGATCTGGATCGAAACGACGGGATTGAGCGTGCCTGTAGCCGAAACCACTGCCGTGATAGGACCGCGTTCGATTTTGGCCAAGCGGTAAGAGGTCGGCGAACTAAAAGGATCTTTCCACCAGACGTAACCGGCAGCGACGGCGGCAAGAGCGATCACCGCGCCGATGAGGTATAGGGGACGGCGCTTCGTCCTCGAAGGAGAGACTGTAGGCACGTGTGCGGATTGTACTGGAGGCGGCATTGCGGCGCGCAGTGCGCATTCCCGCTATCCCTCTGCGCGCGCACTCACGATCAAAGCAAGTTCAGCGGGCCCGGACACTGCAGTCGCCTGGCCGCTGTAGCGAGAGTCGGGTGCATGCCTCCTCAGCGCTTTAGTTCTCGCGACGCAGGCGTCAAAGCCGCCGCGCACGTAAGGGAGGTTGCGGAGGGAGACCTTTTGGTCTCCCTCAGTTCGTTCACCGCCGAAGAGAGTCCCGCAGGGACTCAGATCTTGCTGTAGATCTCCGCACCTTGCTCGACGAATTCCTGCGCTTTCTCCTTCATACCGCGCTCGAGCGCCTGAGTCTCGGCGAGTCCCTGCTGCGCCGCATACTCGCGCACGTCCTGCGTGATCTTCATCGAGCAGAAATGGGGCCCGCACATGGAACAGAAATGAGCGAGCTTCGCACCTTCCTGAGGCAGCGTTTCATCGTGGAATTCGCGCGCCTTGTCAGGATCGAGCCCAAGATTGAACTGGTCATCCCAGCGAAACTCGAAGCGCGCTTTAGAAAGTGCGTTATCGCGGATCTGTGCGCCCGGATGGCCTTTCGCCAGATCGGCCGCATGTGCAGCGATCTTGTAGGCCATGATGCCATCCTTCACGTCTTCCTTATCCGGAAGCCCGAGATGCTCTTTCGGCGTGACATAGCAGAGCATCGCCGTGCCGTACCAGCCGATCATCGCAGCACCGATCGCCGACGTGATGTGGTCGTACCCGGGAGCGATGTCGGTCGTCAGCGGCCCGAGCGTGTAGAACGGCGCTTCATGACAGTACTTGAGCTGCAGCTCCATGTTTTCCTTGATGAGTTGCATCGGCACGTGCCCGGGGCCTTCGATCATCACCTGCACGTCGTGCTTCCACGCGATTTGAGTAAGCTCGCCGAGCGTCTTCAATTCAGCGATCTGCGCTTCATCGTTCGCGTCGTAAATCGAGCCCGGCCGCAGGCCGTCGCCGAGAGAGAATGCTACGTCGTATTCTTTCAGGAGCTCGCAAATTTCCTCGAAGCGCGTGTAAAGGAAGCTCTCCTTGTGATGCGCGAGACACCACTTCGCCATGATCGAGCCGCCGCGCGACACGATGCCGGTCATGCGCTTCGCCGTCATCGGGATGAAGGGCAAACGAACGCCTGCGTGCACGGTGAAGTAATCGACGCCTTGCTCGCATTGCTCGATCAGCGTGTCGCGATAGATTTCCCAGGTGAGCTCTTCTGCTTTGCCATCGACTTTCTCGAGCGCCTGATATATCGGGACCGTTCCGATCGGTACGGGAGAATTGCGGACGATCCATTCGCGCGTCTCGTGAATATGCTTGCCCGTGGAGAGGTCCATGACGGTGTCGCCGCCCCAACGCGTCGACCACGTCATCTTCTCGACTTCTTCCTGGATGCCCGAGCTCAGCGCGGAATTGCCGATGTTGGCGTTGATTTTGACGAGGAAGTTGCGGCCGATGATCATCGGCTCGCTTTCCGGATGATTGATGTTGTTCGGGATGATCGCACGGCCTCTCGCCACTTCATCGCGCACGAACTCGGGCGTAATCGCCCTGGGCAGCGCCGCGCCGAAGTGCTCTCCGCGATGCTGTTTCGTGAGTAGTGCCATCAATCCTTCGCACCGCTGGTTCTCGCGAATCGCTATGAACTCCATTTCGGGCGTTATGATGTTCTGGCGCGCGTAATGCATCTGCGTGACGTTCATCCCCGCGCGTGCGCGACGCGGCTTGCGATGCAGATTGAAGCGCAACGTCGCAAGCTTCGGATCCGCGAGGCGCTCGCGTCCATAGGCCGACGATGGGCCTGCCAGCTCCTCCGTGTCGTTGCGCTCTTCAATCCAGCGCGCACGCAACGGCGCCAAGCCGGAGCGGATATCGATTTTCGTTTCGGCATCGGTATACGGCCCTGACGTGTCATACACATAGATCGGCGGGTTCTGTTCGACTCCCATGGCTGCCGGTGTATCGGACTGCCGGATTTCCCGCATGGGCACCCGGATATCGGCGCGCGAACCTTCGACATAGATCTTGCGCGAATTCGGCAGCGACTCAACGGCCGCCTCGTCGACATGCGCAGTGGTATTCAGGAACTTCGGATTGGCATTCATCAGTGCGCTCCAAGGTGGACGTGCGAAGCGCGAGGTGTGATCAAGCACCACGCTTCCCTACGCCGGCATTACCCGTATCAGGTTCAGAGGGTCTGTCTCACCCCGGGCTTCGTCTGCAAGCGCGAGGACCCCTGCGTGAGGTGTGAACCGTAATTCAAATATGGGATAATTTCAAGCTCCGTAACCATTTCTACC
>JAQGNH010000145.1 GCA_028291945.1 Betaproteobacteria bacterium | reverse complement strand
ATTCATCATTCATCATTCGATGATGCCGTACCAGTGCAGAGCTCTGAGTAATTCAAGAAAGGTAGAACCGTAATGCCAAGTCCGAAGAATACGAAAGCAGGCAAGCCGCATCTGCGGCGAGATGACCAGAAGTGGGTGTTCGACTACATCGTCAAGGAAACGGGGAAGGTCTTTCATTTCCAGCCGGACGGCCGCGGCCGCCTGCCGCGAACAGTGCGCAGCCACGACATGATCGCGAAGCACATGGGCCTCGCGGCGAAGAAATCCGAGCGGCTGGCGGAGACTGAGGCCGAAGCGGGACACCGCGAGACGGCGATGGAGCTTTATTATCAGGCCGCGTTGCAATATATAGATGCCCAGCACACCGTATTCGAAACGAACGATGAAAAGCGTTTCCTGCACGGCGGGGCGATGCGCTGCTATGCGAAGGTGCGCGAGCATGCGCCGTATACGATCGAGCACCTCGACATTCCCTGGAACGGCAGCGTGGTGTCCGGTAATCTGCACCTTGCCCCCGGCGAAGGGAAGAAGCCGCTCATCTTCTACGTGCCCGGCTGCGATCAGACGAAGGAAGCGTGGCCACATCCGTACTACAACCAGGCCTTGCAACGGGGCATGCACGTCTTTACTTTCGATGGGCCGGGTCAGGGAGAGAGCAATCTTCGAGGCATCAGGCTGACCGCCGATAACTACGAGGACGCCGCTAGCGCAGCGATCGATCAGCTCGTAAAGCGTCCGGAGATCGACTCGAAGAAAATCGGCGTGTATGCGCTTTCGTTCGGATCGTACTGGGGTATGCGCATCGCAGCGAAGGAGCGTCGCCTCGCAGCGTGTGCTGCGCCATGGGCTTCGTTCGTCGACAAGTATTACCTCATGACCGAGGAGTCGCCGCGCTACAAGCAGCTCTTCGCGTATCTTACGCAATCCACCACCGAGGAAGAGCTGGACAAGGTGGTCGCCGCAATGACGATGGAAGGGCGGATGGAGCAGATCACCTGTCCGACCTTGATAGTGAGCGGAGAATACGACCCCCGTGCGCCGATCGAAGAGGTTTACCGCCTGTTCGATCAGATGAAGGCGCCCGCGGAGCTCTGGATGCTGCCCGATCAGCACCACAACGGTTCGATTACGCAAAAATCGCGCAGCTCGGTGTGGGAAGCGGACATCCATGCATTCGTGTGCGACTGGATGCGAGAGCGGTTCAACGGAGTGCCCGTGAAACATCCGGGTAAGACGCTGTGGCTCGAGCCGTCGGGCCCCGGTCCGAATGCGAAGACGGTGACGTACAAGCGCAGGTGGTTCGATGAGTTCGAGCTCAGGAAGGGTTGAAGTCGCGGAGTGCCGAAGTGACGAAGTGACAAGGTGACGAAGTGACGGCGTCATAGGCACGACCTTTTTTACTGGAGATAGAATGGAAATCAAATCGACGTTGAAGGTGATCAATCAAAAAGCCGTCAAAGGCGGGGAAGGCGTAATACCTCAACAGAACTTCAAACGCCTCGTGGGCTGCCCTGAAGTACCGACTGATCGCCTGCGTGTAGGCACCGCGAGCTACGAGCCGGGCGCAATCGAGCCGTTGCATTGGCACCCCATCGAGGCTTTTTACTTCGTCCTGTCAGGCCATGCCACTGTGCGTGACTACGAAGGCAAGGAATACGAGGTCGAAGCGGGCACCGCGATCTATGCGCCGGCGGGAATCGCAGGTGCGCACGAGTGGGAAGTCAAAGAAGGCTTGTCGCTGCTTGCAGTGCGAGCGACGACCGAATCCGATAGGAAGATGCAGTTCACAGTGGACAAGGAAACGAAGCGCTCCTTCATCGATCTGGATGAGCTGGTCAAACGCGGGGGTGTCAACTTCAAGTCTCACTACTAGGAAGTCCGTTTCGGACTCCCTAGCAGTGGGCTACACGAACGGGGGGAACCGAAGGTTCCCCCCATTACCTCCTTCCTTCGGTTTTCATGCGGTTTCGCGGTCTTTTTGGGGCGAAATAATGACGCTGGACGGGCGCTGGCCCCGGACACACATGAGCGAGCTACTGTCACGGCGCCTCATGGGATGATAGACATTGCGATGTGGTGTGTTTTTCGGTTGAAACTGATGCTGACGTGCGTGCTCGCGGCGTTTGCGGCTCCCGCGTACCCGCAGCAGTACCCAATGAAGGCGGTACGCTTCATCGTCCCGTTCTCGCCCGGCAGCGGATCGGACACCATTGCGCGCATCATCGCAACTGCTCTGCCGGACGCACTCGGGCAGCAAGTGATCGTCGACAACCGCGCGGGCGCGGCGGGAAATATCGGCGCCGAGCTCGCAGCTAAAGCCCCGCCCGATGGCTACACGATGCTCCTCGTGATACTGGGCCACGCCGCTAATGTGACCCTCTACAAGAATCTGTCCTACGATCTCGTGCGCGATTTAGCGCCGGTCACACAGTTTGCTTCCACGCCCTCGGTCGTCGTCGTGCATCCGTCGCTTCCTGTCAAATCGGTGGCCGAGCTCGTGTCGCTTGCCAAGGCCAGACGGCCAACGATCAGTTACTCGTCTGGCGGTGTGGGCACGCCGACGTTCATTGCAGGTGAATTGTTCAAGCTTCAGGCCAAGGTGGACATGCTTCACGTGCCGTATCGCGCCGGCGGTGAAGGGCTGACAGCGGTGCTTTCCGGCGAGACCTCCGTTTACTTCGCGCCCATAGCGCCTGCGCTGCCGCACATCAGGAGCGGCAAGCTGCGAGCCCTTGCAGTGACGAGCAAAGCGAGATTACCTCTGCTGCGCGAGTATCCTACGGTCGCAGAAAGTGGGTACCCCTCGTATCAGACCGGAAACTGGTATGGGCTTGTGGTTTCGGCGCGCACGCCGCCCGAGATTGTTACGACGCTGAACAAAGCCTCCATCGCGACCCTCAAGAACCCTGCAGTCAACAAGCGCCTCGTCGATTCTGGATACCTTGTCATCGGCGATACGCCTGAGCAGTTCGCGGCACACATCCAATCAGAGATCGCGAACCTTGCGAAGGTCCTGAAAGATGTGCGGGTAGACTAGAAACGGTCAGCGGTCAGCGGTCAGCGGTCAGCGGTCAGCCGTGAAACCGTGAGGGTTCGGTCTTTAGCTCACATCAAATTGCCGGCGTTGACGTTCAGATTGACGCCGGTGACGTATCGCGCTTCAGGGGAGGCGAGATAGAGCGCCGCTTCGGCCGTGTCTTCGACCTGCACGAGCGTGCGCATCGGATTCTGCTCGGCAATCC
>JAQGNH010000140.1 GCA_028291945.1 Betaproteobacteria bacterium | reverse complement strand
GCTTCGATCATCGTGGGAAGCTCGGGCGCCGCCGAGGAGCGCTTACGGCTCGTTACAGCCAGCGCTTTCAGGCGCTTGTCTTTAACCTGCGCCATCGCCGAGGGCATGGTCGCGAAGAGCATCGTCACTTCTCCCGTTAGCACCGCGAGTACGGCAGGTCCGCCGCCTTTATACGGAACGTGAGTGACATTGACGCCGGCGAGGTACTTGAGCAGCTCGCCGGCGAGATGATTGGACGTTCCATTACCCCCCGAGGCGTACGTGAGTTCCCCCGGATGCACTTTGGCGAGCGCTACCAGCTCTTTCACGTTCTTCACAGGCAATGACGGGTGGACGACGAGCATGTTCGGCAGCGACGCGATGATGGCAATCGGCGCGAAGTCCTTCAGCGGATCGTAGGAGAGCTTCTTGTAGAGACTCGGATTCACGACGACCACACCGCTCGTCGTGGCCATGATCGTGTAGCCGTCAGGCGGCGCTTTCGCGGCGAGCTCTGCGCCGATTGCACCGCCTGCGCCTCCGCGGTTGTCGATCAGGAGCTGCTGCTGCAGCTGTTCCGAGAGTTTCTGACCGACTGTGCGGATCAGGATGTCAGTCGAGCCGCCGGCCGCGAATGGCACGATCACGCGTATCGGTTTCACGGGATACGGCGCCTCCGCAGCGCGTGCACACGGGGCGATCAAGCCAACGCTAGCCGCGACGAGCACGCTCCTGCACAGCGTTGTGCAAATGAATGGAAGGCATCTCGAAAAGACTGCGGCGTTCGTGTTTCGACTCCGGCTGCTCATGAGCGTGCGCTTTCGTCGTAGCGCCGCTGCAAAGCTGCAAAACCGCTGCTCATCTTGTGACCGGCCGCTTCGATGCGAGCCACTGCCGAAATAACAAACTGTCTGTGCTCGACGATGTTCGCCCGCGCTGCGGCGATGTGCTCCAGCACGCGCTCCGGTGCAGCGCCCGCACGATACTTGCGCTCGCGCACACACTCCATCGCATCGAACAGCCGGTGCAGCACTTCGCGCGTCACGCCGATCTTCTTCCCGGTGTACTCCTGCACGGCGTTTTCGAGGACGTCCGGGCTTACCTGCGACGGCGGTATGTTCTGATCCGCCACGGTGCGCATCATGTGCGCGAGGATCTGGTGTCCCGTGCGATACGACATGCCGTGCTCCTTGACGAGGTATCCCACAACCGTGCTGGCCTGGGACCAGTGGTCATTCGCACATTGCGCCATGCGCGCCTTGTTCACGGTCATGTCCGCCAACGCATCGGTGAGCGCGTCCATCGCACGCCGCGACTCGTCCGCGCATTTCCAGAACTCCGCCGGCAGCATCGTGGCCATTTCCAGTTGGTCCGAAGCGGTCTTGGTGATTGCCAGCGCTTCCATGAGCCGTCCGGTGATGAGCCCACTCGTGCCGTGGACGAATTCGAGCACGTAGGGGATGCGCATCTGCGGCGATATGCTCGAAGTGATGCTGAGGCGGCCCGGCAATCTGATGAAATCGAACTCGACGCTATGCCATATCAGGAAATCCATGCCTATACGGCCGAGCGTGCTGTGCATCAGCGCGAGTGCCATGTACGTTTCGATCATGTAGTCGTAATTGCGGATCGAATCGCGCGCATTCCACGGCGCCGCATCGAAACCGAGGAGCTCGTCGAAACGCTCCAGGTCTAATGGAAACTCGATGCCGTATGCGGCGCCGGTTCCGACCGAACTGATATTCGTGTTCTTATAGGCGCTCATGAAGCGCCCGAAGTCCCGCTCGAGCGGCTCAACGAACGACATCAGATAATGGCCGAACGTGGTCGGCTCGATGTGCTGGACGTAGCTGTAGCCCGGCATGAGCGTTTCGACGTGCTGCTCTGCGATGTCGATCATCTTCGCACGCAAATCGAGCGCGGTCGCCATGATCTGGAGCTGCAGATTGCGGAACGCGATTCGCGATGCGACGACGCGGATACTCGGGCTCGAGCGGCCCAGGTGCAGCCAGCCCGACTTCTCCTCCTCGCAATGCTTGCGCATGTACTCTTCGCCGCCGTGTATCACGTTCCACAGCGCCTTGCGCGCTTCGACGACGCCCTCCTTCTCCATCTCCGCGACTGCCTTCACGAGGGACGAGACAGCCTCCGGCGGCGCGATGCCCTGCTCGCCCAGCACGATGACCTGCGCCTTGTCCCACTGATGGAGTGCCTCGAGGAACAGTGGCTCCCGCATCGTCTCCGCGTAGTAGTGCTTCAGGAGATCGCTCGGCTTCTCGCCGATCCGTCCTTGCCAGAAAAAGCTCATGCCCGTCCCTTTCCTGTATTACGTCTCACTAGATTTTGATCTCAATTCTCAATCTGGCCTCTTACCGCGAGATTTGCGGCAGCCAGTAACGGCACAAGCGTCTCTGTTGCATCGATACGTTGCACCAACTCGATCAGCGCATCACAGCTCGCTTGCGGGCAATTAAATTCCCGGTATAGCGCAGCAATCATCGTGGTCGCAGCGCTCCAGCTCAGGTCGTACCCTTTCTCGCCGGCAGTGTCGAGCCATTCAACGGTAGATCCGTTTTTCAGAGTGAGGCGAAGCAGCGGCTTGTAACGTTCGCGTGATTCGTCGCTGACGACGTGCGTGCGCGCGACGAAGCTCAGAATCTCTGGATCGTCGAAGCGATGCAGCCCCGCGAAGGTGACCGTGCCGTGCTGCCACGCAAGCGCCGCGCAGAACGGCACGCTGAAGAACGCCTGAGAATACGTGTGGAACGGGCCTTTGTACGCTAGACCGAGATAGTCTGCTTCGAAAGGATGCATGTGCACCTGCGCAGCTTCGACCGAATCGCGCGGCACACGCTCGCGCAACTCTGCGAAACCGCGAATCACGCCACGATGAAACTGACCACCCGGGTACGGCTTGTATGTAACGCGCTCGATTTCATAGTGAGTGCCGAGCCGGTCAACGAGTCGTGACGCGTAATCCTTGTCGGCGCGTCCGTACGCGCGGAAAAGTCCTGCGCGCCCGGTGAGTGCCGAGTCTGTGCCCTCGATACCTTCAGCAGCGAGCAAGGCGCTCGTCATGCCGCTGCGCGCGGCGAAGCCTGCCTGATATGGATACTCGTCGGTGCCGGCGTCGGCGAACTGACGCAGTCCTGCCGTCGCATGCGTGGTGAGCGAGAGCGCATTCATTGTGTGTTCCGCATCGAGGGCGAGCAGTCGCGCACAGGCGGCAGCAGCGCCAATCGCGCCGTAAATCGGCGTGGTGCGAAAGCCCCGCTCGCTCAGGTCACGCGCATGATCGCGCCCAATGCGGAGCGCCACCTCGTAGCCGCTGACGATAGCCTCCAGCAGTTGAGCGCCCGAGCATCCCCTCGTCTCGGCGAGCGCGAGCGCCGCCGGCAGAATGACCGTGCCCATATGGCCCGCCGGATGCGCGTCGTCCTGTATGCGTGCGTGGAACAAGACGGCGTTCGCGAATGCAGCGGCGCCAGGGGCAAGGCGCGAGCCATCGATGAGACAGGTCGCTGCGCCGTCTGTACCGTAGTCTGCACGCAGGGCCGCGACTGTGCGCGTAAGGCCGGGCGCGCCGACTGACGCCATACCCACGCCGACGCCATACAGCAGTAGTGCGCGCGCTTTTTCTACGACCGAGGCAGGAAGCGAGGCGAGCGATGTGAGGGAGGAGAAGCGCGCCAGCTCACGAAGTGGATTCGGGAGCATCCGCTGCTACTCCGGCTTTACGCCTGAAGCTTTGATCACCTTGGCCCATTTCGCGGTTTCGGACTTGATGTAACTCGCAAAAGCCTCCGGCGTGCCCGTGGCGGGTTCACCGCCTTGCGCGAGTAACTTCTGTTCGACGTCGGGCTGCTGAAACACGCGCAACGTGTCGGCGTTCAAGCGGCTCACGATTGACGCGGGTGTACGCGCGGGCACGAGCAACCCGAGCCAGTTGATCGCTTCAAATCCCGGATATCCCGACTCCGCAATAGTGGGCACATCGGGCGCACTGGTCGAACGTTTCAGGCTCGACACGCCGAGCGCCCGCAGCTTGCCGCTTTTCATGTGGGGGAGCGCGCCGAGGAGGCTGCTGAAGTAGATGGTGACCTGCCCTGACATGACGTCGATCACCGCTTGGCCGCCGCCTTTGTACGGCACGTGCGTCATGTTCACGTGCGCCATGCTTTTCAAAAGCTCGGCGGCAAGATGCGTGCTGCTGCCGGTCCCGGACGACGCAAATGTGACCTTTCCAGGCTGGCTGCGGGCGAGCGCGACGAGGTCCTTCACCGACGCCGGCCCGGAAGGATGCGTGACTAGAATGTTCGGGTACGCAACCAGGAACGTGACGGGCAGGAAATCCCTCAGCGGATCGTAAGGCAGTCGCGTATAGAGCGTGGGATTGATCGCAAGCGGGCCCACGTTACCCATCAGGATCGTGTAGCCGTCAGGGGACGCGCTCGCGACCAGGCTCGTTCCGAGATTGCCGGCTGCGCCCGAGCGGTTGTCGACCACCATAGGCACGCCCCACCCGTCCGATAATTTCTGCGCGAGCATACGGCCGACGATGTCCGCGGCGCCGCCCGGCACGAACGGCACGAGCAGGCGCACGGGGCGGTTTGGGAAATCGGCGGCGATAACGCTCGCTGCGGCGAAGCCGGTGATCGCGACGAACAGCAAGCGGGACGTGGCAATCGCGTGGCGCATGGTCATTGTTTTCGTTCGCAACGGGATTTCTTCGTCGCTACCGACTCCTCGCAGTGACCAGCGCGGGCTGTCATGGCGAGCCCGCCAGGGCGTGGCGACCCCGGATCGGCGTCCGGGCGCCGTCCTTTGGCGCACGCTCATGTTTTTCAGCTCACTCTCGACAGCTGCGCGAAAGTCGCCGCGTCCGGCACGTCGGTGATGTTCCAGCAGCGATCGATGAGCGACGTGATTTGCGATGCGGGCAGATAGGGTTCGCAGAGCCCGCGAAACTTGGTTTCGATCTCGCGATCGGTCATCGGCCGTTCAGCGGTGCCGGTCGCATGCTCGACGTGCTGCCGGAGCGTGCGGCCGTCACTCAGCTTGAGCGCCACGTGCGCCTCGTCTTCGCGTATCTGCGCGTCGGGCTGCACGGTTACCTTGTCGCGCAAGGCCGTAACGTCGCGCCGTTGAATGAACGCGTCGGCAAATTCCTGCTCACCGATACGCCGGGCAATGAGTGCTGCAGCGGCCGAGTGGAAGACGCTCAACTTGCCTTCCAGCGTTTTGGTCGGCGTCTTGCGCCCGGTGAGCTCGATCAGAAATGGATTTCCGCGAATCTCAACCGCGGTGACGCTTTCCGGATCGAAGCCCTGTGTCTCGGCGATCTGCACACAAGCGTCAATCACCGGATGGATCACGACACCGCAGGGATAGGCCTTGTAGGTGTTCTTCGTGACCTCGTAGCTCTCGCCAAGATTGCGCACCGCGGCTTCGAGGTCCGGCGATTCGCCGAGTACGTGCGCAAAGCAGCGCGGGCCGCCGATGCCGTCGGGAACGCTGTCGAAACCTTGCTGAGCGAGAAACGCAGCGAGCAAACCGTTTTCCGCTGCGCGTCCCGAATGGAAGTTCTTGCACATGCTGCCGAACATGCCTCGCAAACCCGCCGCGGCCGTTGCAGAGATGCCCAACGCCCAGACGATCCGCTCCGCGTCGAGCCCGAGTACCTTGCCGGCCGCTGCGCCCGCGCCGAACGCGCCTGCAGTCCCGGTGATGTGCCAGCCGCGGTCGTAGTGCCACGGATAAACAGCGAGACTCACGCGGCTTGCCACGTCGAAACCGAGTATCAACGCATGCAGCAGTTGTTTTCCCGAAACCGAGCGATGCTCGGCCAGTGCGGCGAGCGCCGGACCGATGACGCCGGTCGGATGGATGAGCGTCTCGGGATGCGTGTCGCTGAACGAGAGCACGTCGGTGCTGACGCCGTTCACAAACGCGGCGTGCAGCACGTCGAGCCGCTCGGATCTGCCAAACACGCTCGCTTGCGGCGGCCCCGAGAACTGCGTCACAGCGGCGAGCGCGCTAGCGACGGACTGCTCGTGACTCCCGCCGACCGCGCAACCGATCCAGTGCAGCAAGGCGCGCTTCGCTTCGTGCACGACATTGTCCGGCATATCTTCGAAGCGCGAAGCGACTACGAACTGCGCGAGTGTGCGGGTGACGTTGACGGCGTCGGGTGCCATCAGAGACGCACTCCCAATGACACCGCGCGGGCAATTTCGCGCCCGCTGAACCGCTCGAGCGAGAGCAGCACCTGCAGCATGTCTTCAGCGCGGCTGCGCGACATGCCGAACTCGGCGTTCTCCAGAAACTTCTGCGTGATGTCTTCGCGATTGAGCGCGCGATCGCCGGCGCCGCGGTTCACGCGATCGTGATGCGCGATCGTGCGGCCGTTCGCGAGCGTAATCTCGACGCCGCCCGAAAAATATTCGGGGAACGCCGATTTCGGATCGGGTGCGTGCTCGACTTTCTGCGCGAGGGCGAGAATTGCGGGATTCGTGATCGCGTCCTGCTCGAGCTCGGCGAATCCGCACTTGCCGCGTATGAGTGCGACTGCCGTCGTGTAATGTGCGCTGAATTTCGCCGCGTAGTCAGTCGCGGGCCGACGCCGCATCTCGGCGTTCTCGCACACGTAGTGGAACGTGTCCGGATGCAGCAGCACGCGCACCTTGGCAATATCGGAGGGCTTGAGCTCATGCTGTGTCCTCAGCGCGATCGCCGAATCGATGCACGCGTGCAGGATGTGGCAAACCGGATAGGGCTTGATGGCCACTTCTTCCGCGCGCCAGCGCTCGCCGAGATCGGCAGTCAGCGCATCGAGATTGACGTCGTCGAAATGGCTGCCCGCGTGCGTGCGGAAAAGACCGTCGCCGCCTTCGTAAACTTTTTTCGTGCCGATAAAGCCCGCGCATGCGAGGCTTGCCGCCGTCATGCCGCCGACCGCCGCCCAGCCCGGATGGATGCGCTTGTTCCAGGCGCCGTCCTTGCGATGTTCGGCGATAGCGGATGCGGTGCTGCCGGCGAGGCCTTGCGCCATCACGAGCTGGTCTGCATTGAGGCCCAGGAGCTTGCCGGCGGTCACGGCGCAGGCATTGTGGCCGACGACGCCGGTGGTATGAAAGCCGGTCTTGTGCATCGTGCCGTTCGCGGCGAGGCCGAGGCGCGTCGCGAACTCGATTCCCAGTGCATACGCGAGGAGCAGATCGCGGCCGCTGCAGTTGATGAACTCGCCCACGCCGAGCGCACAGGGGAACGCACTCGCACTGGGATGCACCGGACCGACCGCATGAGTGTCGTCGTAGTCGAGGCCGTGCGCGAGCACGCCGTTCATCAGCGCCGCATCCTTCAGCGGAAGCTTTTGCGCCATGCCGACGACCGTGCTCCCGTGACTGTCGGCGAGCGCACCCAGGCCTGCAAGCGCGCGGTACGCAAAGTCGAAGCGTGTGGCCGCGATCGAGGTGCCGACCACGTCGATAATGTGATCCTTGAGAAACTCGACGAAGTCACCCGGCAACTGCTCGTAGCGCACCTCCGAGACGAACGCTCCGATGACGTGCGAGATGCTGCGGTCGCTTTTCGATTCCATATTTGCTGTCACTCCGCTTTGACGTGAGCCGCGCGGACCACTTTGGTCCATCTCGCGATTTCGGCGCGCAGGTAAGCGTCGAATTCACGCGGTGTGTTGCTGACGGGGTCGGCGCCCGCGTTCGCGAAGGCCTCCACTACGTCCGGCATGCGCAGCACCGCGACGAATTCGTCGTGAAGCCGCTCGAGGATCTTGCGGTCCGTGCCCGCTGGAGCGAGCGCTCCGAACCAGTGCCTGACTTCGTATCCGGCGACCCCCGATTCGGCGATTGTGGGGACTTCCGGTACCGCTTGCGAGCGTTGCGATGAGGTCACCCCGA
>JAQGNH010000138.1 GCA_028291945.1 Betaproteobacteria bacterium | reverse complement strand
ACCTCCTGCACCGTGCCGCTCGTCAGCAATTTTCCGTTGGCGATGAACGCGAGGCGATGACAGCGCTCCGCTTCGTCCATGTAGTGCGTCGTGATCAGAAAGGTGAGGCCTTGCGCCGCGTACTCGTGGATCTCCTCCCAGAACTCGCGGCGCGCCTTGGGATCGACGCCTGCAGTGGGCTCGTCGAGCAACAACAACTTCGGGCCATGAATGAGGCACGCTGCGAGCGCAAGGCGCTGCTTCCATCCGCCGGAAAGCTGTCCGGCAAGCTGGTTGCGGCGCTGCGCGAGGCCGAGCCTCTCGAGGCTGGAGCGAACTGCTTCGCGTCTGTCCGGGATTGCGTAAATGCTGGCGACGAAATCGAGGTTCTCCTCGATGCTCAGATCTTCATAAAAGCTGAATCGCTGCGTCATGTAGCCGACCTGAAGCTTGATCGCGCGGCTGTCACGGATGACGTCATAGCCCAGGCAGCGCCCTTCGCCTTCGTCGGGACGGAGCAAACCGCACAGCATACGGATGAACGTGGTCTTGCCGCTGCCGTTGGGACCCAGGAAGCCGCAAATTTCTCCAGCCCGCACCTGCAGATCGATGTGATCGACGGCAGTCAGCGCACCGAACCGCTTCGTCAATCCATGCACGTCGATCGCGAGCTCGCCGTTCATTGCGCGGCTGCGATACTGAAACGGACATCGACTGGCTGCCCGGGATGCAGGCGCTCGGCCACAGCGGCTTCGAAGAGTGCCTCGACCATGAAGACGAACTTGCTGCGATTTTCCCGGCTATAGATGACGGGCGGCGTGTATTCGGCGCGCGGTGAAATGAAGCTCACCTTCCCTGCGACGGCTTCGCGCGCTCCATCGGCGAGAACCTGCACCGAATCCCCGACATGTATGTTGCCCAACCATGCTTCGGGAACGAACACGCGCAGCTTCACATTCTGCGGTGGTAACAACGTGACGACCGGACGCCCTGCCGCAACCCATTCGCCTTCTCGATAGAGCGTGTCGAAGATAACGCCGGCTCGAGGTGCGGCTTGCTGCTTCTGTGAGAGCTCCCATTCGGCTTTAGCCAAAGCCGCTTCCACCGCGCGCAAGTTTGCTTCCGCCGCTGCGACCTGGTCGGGCCGGGCGCCCATCTGTGCGGTCTTGAGCTCGGCCTGCAGTTGCGCGACCCGCTCGCGATTCTGGTCTCGGGTCGAGCGTGCGCGATCGAGCTCCTGTGGTGTCGTGGCGCCGGCGACGCGGATCAGCTTTTCCTGACGCAGCAACTCTTTCTGCGCGAAATCGAGAGCGGCCTGCGCCTGTTTGAGCTGGGCGCGGACGGATTCGATCTCGGGCGGCCTTCTGCCTTTTCTCGCATCCTCCAGATTCGCGAGCGCCTGCGCTCGCCGCTTCGCCGCTTCGTCGCGCGCGGTTTTCTCAGGTGTGTTGTCGAGGCTGAACAGGATGTCGCCCCCATTGACCTGCGAACCGCGGCGCACCGCGAGCTTCTCGAGCTTGCCGGCAAGCGGTGACGAGACATACACGAAGTCACCTTCGATGTAACCCTGGCGCAGGTTCGGATCGGACCGGGCGCAACCGCCGAAAAAGCTCAGAACAGCGATCGCGCCGCAGACGCGATACCAGTGCGGTGCGAACGATCGCGTCACGGCTTCTCCTTTCCCTTCTGCGTCAGCGCACCGTCGAGGATCACACTCATGATCGTCAACAGGCCGGTCGCCGGCGAGAGCCCGAGCTCCTGAACTTTCTGGGGATTCAAAATCGCCTGAACGGCGCCGAGCAGAACCTCGATCACGATGCGCGCAGGAATGTCTTTGCGGACGAGTCCCGCCCTGCGGCCCTGCTCCAGCACGCGGCCGAAGTGGCGCTGGATGTGCTCTCGGCGCTTCGTTTCGATCAACTGGAATACTTCGGGTGCTTCGCGCCGCATGTCGCGGACAAAAGGGGGCTGAATCTCTCCGGCGTGATGCTGAAAGCATTCGAGCAGGCGGTGCAGCGTCGCTGGAAAACTGGACGACGGTCTCGATGTGATGCGCTCGAGGTCGAGATCGAGCTCCGAGAACTTGTCGAGAATAGTGGCTTGCACCAGATGTTTCTTACTGGGAAACGACGCGTAAAGCGTTTTCTTGCTCATTCCCAGCTCTCGAGCGAGGTCGTCCATCGTGACACTGCGAAACCCGTGAGCGAAGAAATGATTGCGTGCGCCTGAAACGATGCGCGCGGCGGCGGGCGGGGGATCGGCACGCTTGCCTGCCGTGGTGCGTCGCTTCCTGGAGCCAGTCACGGATACCACGGAAACTAGAATAGTATCTGCAGTTTCCAGTGTCAAACTACAGTAAGGCTGCAGCAAGACCAACAGTGAATGATTGAGAATCGCTCGACCGAGCGTGGCCAAGGAAGCCCTACATGAGATTCGAGAACGCCCTCCCGTGTGCAGCAGCAGTGTCCTTCGCAGCGTTACTTGCGGCTTGCGCTGCCAGCCCCGTCGCGATCGCACCCGAGGTACCGCAGAGCCTGCGGGTGCCCGATCGGCTTACCGTATCGCACGAGCTACCCGCGACGGGTGTCCAGATCTACGAGTGCGTTGCAAGTAAAGTCGATCCAACCCGTTTTGAATGGGTGTTCAAGGCGCCCGAAGCGGAGCTGTTCGACACCGCGGGCCACCGTGTCGGCAAGCACTACGGGGGCCCCACGTGGGAAGCGAACGATGGCAGCAAGGTTGTCGGCGCCGTGAAAGCCAGCGATGACGGGCCGGATTCCACTGCAATTCCCTGGCTGTTGCTGGTCGCGAAATCCACCTCAGGTCCGGGTGCATTCAGCCGAATACAGAGTATTCAGCGAATCAACACGGTCGGAGGCAAAGCGCCTGCAGGAGGATGCACTGAGGCGCAAGCGGGGAAGGAAGCGCGGGTCCCTTATAAAGCGACATACTATTTTTACGTTCCGAGTCCATGACGTCGCTGATTTGCGGTTGCCTCCGTCACCGCCGCCAGGGTGAGTACGCCCAGCGCATCTCACTAAGACTTACCTGCACCCCGCTCGCGCTTCACGAATAATATAAATGCTGCGGGAAAATGGACGGCGCCGAAACCGATGAGGAAGGCCAGCACTGCCATAAGAGGGTCATTCGCATAAGGCGCTGCCGCCACATAGCCGAATCCAATTCCTACAGCAATCAGAACAGTTCGGGTCAGCGCGATTCGCGAACGGCCCGCGGTAAAGCGTGGGATTCGAAGCTGTGCATATGCGGCGCACGCCAGAAGGAGCGCTGCCATGACGAAGGTCAAAAATGTATTCATGGCGTGCTAGCAGCTTCAGAGCGGGGAGTCGCGCTGCCGACAACGTAGCGGTATGTTCCGGACCCGGTTGCAATCAACTTGCCCGCAGCATCGCGAATCTCGGCTTCGCAAAACGCCAGCGTGCCGGAGGCGTGCACGCAACGAGCTTCGCAGCGGAGCTTCCCTTTTCCGGGCCGCATGAACGAAGTTTTCATCTCGAGCGTCGCCAGGCGGGAATCGGGCGTGGCCGCTGCGCGTGCGGCGCCGACCATAGCTGTATCCAGGAGCGTTGCAATGACACCCCCGTGCGCACTCTGCAAACGGTTCATGTGCTGCGGCGCGAGCTCCACTTCGGTCACGGCTTTACCATCTTCCACATGAGGTGGCGATATACCGATCAGATCGAGGAACGGAGCGGCAGGCAGCTTGGTCATCAGCAGCTTTCCTGGAAAAAGGTATCCTACATATGACGGCTTCAGCGCGTGGCGCTCATTAGCTTACACGGAGGACGGTCCGGATGAATGCGAAGGCAGCGTTATACAGCGCGGTCGGCGACGAGCTGACTCATTACGAGCTCGATATCGGCGAGGCTGCACTGACCAGACGCGAGACAGTAAAGGTGCCGGCGAACGTGCAGTACGCGTGGCCGCATCCTTCCCGAGAGTACCTGTACGTATCGACGAGCAATCGCGGCTCGGCGCCGAAAGCCGATTCGAATCACGTCAGCGCCTATCGCATCGACCGGGAGAGTGGTGCGCTCACGCCTCACGGAGATCCGCGTCCATTGCGCCACCGCGCGGTCCACATGTGTGTCGATCCGAGTGGCCAGTACATGCTCAACGCGCACAACGTGCCCAAGAGCGGCATCACGGTTCATCAGATAGAGAGCGACGGCAGAATTGGCTCGCAGATCGATCAGCCCGAAGGCCTGCCCTATGGCATCTATCCGCACCAGGTGATGATGTCGCCGTCGGGGCGAACGACCGTGCTTGTTGACCGTGGCAATAGCGGGGCGCACGGCAAGGCCGAAGACCCGGGGGCACTGAGACTCTTCCGATTCAGCGGTGGCGTTTTTGCGCAGCTCTCGGTGATCGCGCCCAACGGCGGTTACGGTTTTGGGCCACGACACGTGGATTTCCATCCAACGAAACCGTGGCTTTATGTGTCCGACGAGCGGCGGAGCCAGCTATACATGTTCCGCGTGAGGGGTGACAGCCTCGCCCCCGAGGCTGCATTCATCCGGGACATCCTGGCGGATCGTGAACACATCAAGCCTCGCCAGCTCGCGGGAACCATACACGTCCATCCAAACGGACAGTTCGTCTATGTCGCCAACCGCGCCGACTACACCGTCGATTTCGAAGGCAGAAAGGTTTTCGGCGGCGGCGAGAACAGTATCGCGGTGTATGCAATCAATTCCGAGACCGGCGAGCCAAAACTGATCCAGCATGCCGACACGCACTCGTTTCATGTGCGAACCTTCGCATTCGATCCAAGCGGACGGGTGATGGTCGCCGCAAGTATTCAGCCGATTGGATTGCGCGAAGGATCGAAAGTCACCAGCGCACCCGCTGCCTTGTCCGTGTTTCGCGCTGGAGCCGACGGCAAGCTTGAATTCGTCCGCAAATACGACGTCGAGACTGACGGCAAGATCCAGTACTGGATGGGAATCGTCGGCGTGCAGTGAATTAGCGAAGCCG
>JAQGNH010000128.1 GCA_028291945.1 Betaproteobacteria bacterium | reverse complement strand
ATTTTTCCGTTCCGCACTACGAACGTGTCAGTTGCGAGTTCATAGAGATTGTCTGCTGTTTCTCCACTCCAGATCAGATAGGCATAATCACCCTCGAAGATTGCGGTATGCACTTTCTCAGACGCGCCGGGCTTTCCAAACTCCGCGAGCAGAGTCTGAAACAATGTCTTGATTTCGCTCCGACCCTTCAGTGGTCCTGCCGGGGTGAACAAGACCGCATCCGTGGAATAATCGTCGACAATACCATCGATGTCACCTTCGCGGAAACGTCGTATGTGGTTATCGATCACATCCTTTGTGGAGATCATCGCCTTTTCCTTTGCTGTTTGCTTAGTTGTCAAACGAGAGACCGCACGGGAGAGTGCCTGCGGAGAGGCCTACGCGTGATGGGTTCGGGAAAGGTCCAGGTTGGTGCCCACGTTGATGTTTGCGACGGGTGCGCGCGCACTCTCAATGACGCGCGTCGGCGACAGATTCCATAGCTTCTGTGCGAACTTGCCGGGCGTGTGGTCCGGATCGACACCGTCGACCAAGATCACGTCGCCGATCAGGTGATCGGTGCGCAAATGCAGGATCTTCTGATATGCGGCCGACTTGTACCAAGCACGGACTTTCGTCATGTCCGGAAAGGAGAGGACGATTACCGATCCTGCCCATGCGCCTTCGAGCACTTGCGGCTCGCCGCCCTGGGCGATGAACTTCCCACCGAACGGGTCTAACGTGGCCTGCACCCGATCCAGGTATTCCAGGACCTCGCGGTGCAATACGCCGGGCTGGCGCAGGTGGTTGATCAGATATGCGGTCATAAGCAACCCCTCAGTGGGTCTATGAGTGAACGGAAGCTGGCCGCCTCGGCTAGGCGCATAGAGATCGCGACGCCCTTGCCGAACGGCATCCAGCCAAGTTGGCTATCCGACTTTGGCTCTTGGCCGGTCGTAAATGCGGGCCGAGGTGTTCTTGCGTTCGGTCCCATCGCTCGCAGGAGGGCCCAACAGCAGCTTGCCGGCGTCTACGTAGTGTCGTTGCTGTACGGTAACGTGTTGGCCGGCAACATGAATATCACGTAGTCGTCGCTGCAGCGGTGAGGTCTCGTAGAGCGCGCTGCCGCCGCCGAGGGCAAAGCATGCATCGACGACTCGAATGCAGGCATTCGAGAGCCAGATTGCGCCCTGCGTGACCTGCGTGAAAACAGCCTCGTTCCTCAGCGTTCCAGTAAGGGCGCGATGCCAATGACTTGCGACCTGGACCTCGAGGAACGCTCGCGCGGCCCTCAGCTCGGATTCGGTACGGCCGAGCTCATATTGGAACGCTTCCGTATCCCGCATCGAAGCCGCGGCACGGAATTGCTGCCGACCTGTCCTGGCATGCGCGACGAGTTCGTCCAAAGCGCCATCGGCCACACCGACCCCGAAAGGGCCGTGCAATAGGGGAAGGGTTTGCAGCGGAGCTTGGTAGAGCGGTCCCGGCAGGCACGGCAAACCGCCCATGAGATCAAAGAAATTCGCATCCGGGACGATCGTATCCTTGAGGACGACATGGTTGCTGCCAGTGCCCTTGAGCCCTGCGGCGTACCAAGTGTCTTCGATCTGCCAGTGGTGGGCCGGCAAGAAGAAGCCCCGCATTAAAGGTGCGCCGGCGACCGGCCCCGGAAGTGCAGCTCCATCTTGCATCATGACGCAATATCCAGCGATCCAGTCGGCGTGCTGACTACCGCTCGCGAACGGCCATCGACCGCTGACCCGCCAGCCGCCAGACGTCGCCTCCGCTGTGCCCGCAGGCTGGTTTGAACCGGCAAAGATCACGTCCGGGCCGTTTCGGTAGACTTGATCGTAGGTCTCCCGCGGCAGCAGGGGTGCAAGCAACTGTGTCCCACCGGCAATCATTGCGATCCAGCCCACCGAACCTTCGATCTTTGAGAGCGCGGCGATCACCTCGACCGCTTGGGACAATTCGAGCTCGAGCCCGCCGTGACTGCGCGGCACAAGCAAGCGGAACACGCCAACCGAACGCAGGTCCTTGACCAGATCGATGGGAATTCCGCGCCCTGCTTCGATTTCCGCCGCGCGTGCCGCGATGTCGGGCGCAAGAGACTGGATATCCGCGAGAAGACTTTTTGCTGTGCTTGTCATGAACTCACTCTGCTTGAGGTACGGTCTGCTGTTTTCATCAGCGCCGGGACCGCCGCAGCGAATGCTCTCGGAGCTGTCCTGCGGACCAGGAAAGACGGATCATCTCTTCGGTTCATATTAAGGAGAGCGCCCGGTGGGCGGTGATATCGCAGACATGATCAACCTCCTTGTGCCGTGTCGGATGGGTATCTGACACGCGGCTGGCGACCTCGCTTCTCGCAGACTGCTCTTTGTTATTCACAGACTGCTGAAAAGCGCCGCCAGCGAGCACGAGAACGCCGGGGGGCTGACGATCAAGCCTCGTCGCAATCTTCAGAAGATGGCCGTTGGCAATCAGATTTGGCTCACCCGGTACTCGCCCGGGGTCATGCCCATGACATCGCGAAAAGCTCGCGAGAAGTTCGATTGCGAGGAGAACCCTGTCGACAGGGCGATGTCCGACATGGACCGGTGGCGGTCGGCCAACATTCGTGTTGCCAGTTCGAGGCGCATCCGGCTGACGAACTGATGCGGGCTCCGGCCCGTGGTCGCCTTGAACGACCGCGCAAAATGCGCAGGGCTCATGCACGCCACCGCCGCCAGGTCAGCCACGGTGAAGTTTTGCTCGATATGGGCGTCGATGAATTCCATGACGCGCGACAGGCGCCGGTCCTCCATCGGGTTGCCCGAATAACCGAGAGGTTTCGAGCGCAGCGCAATCTCCGAGTAGTGATGAACGAGATAGGCTGAAAGTGACTGGCTGAGCGACTCCATCAGCAAGCGGCCTGCAGACGTTTCCGCACTCAGTTCCCGGCTGATCGCCAGGGCAATCTGCGCGATGAAGGGGTCATAGCCGACGGCTTCATAACGAAGCGTCACACGGGCAGGATCGATCTCAAGATCCTGCAACATGCAGTCGGCGAATGGCTTAGCCGGAAGGAAGATATGCAGACAGTCGTCGACAGGTTGTCGGATATTGATGAAGTCCTCACGTATTCCCGAAGGACAAACCCAGACGCTGCCGCGCCGGCCCAAGGTGCTCTGCGGCAACCCGGGCCCTTGTCGCTCAACGAGCGTGCTGCCGCTCAGCAACACAGCGATTTCAGTGTCGCGGGGAAGAACGGACGGGAGCTCACCGACGGCGTGCCTCCAGCGCTCGGCGAGCATGTTCGTCCAGCCACGACCCGAGGACGAGGCGAGCTGCCGGCCTGTTACGAATTTAACCGCGGCGTGCCCCTGCAAGCTCATCTGGATGTATCCCTGCAAGCTCATCTGGGATGAGGAGCTAGGTTTAAAACTCAGGGCGTTGGATTGCTCGATAGCTAATCGCACGCCATGCTCATGCGAGCGGCTTGCGAATAAATCGCGCATCAATTATTTGTGAAAAAAGCGATCGGGCGATTGAGCCGCCTTTCGGATGGGAAACGTCGTTGTGGCAGCAGAAAGGCTTCCAAAACTCGAGGATTATCTTTGCTTTGCAGTCTATTCGGCGAATCTGCCGCTGCACCGACTCCTGAAACCGCTGCTTGATGAGGTGGGACTAACTTATCCCCAGTACCTCGTGCTGATTGCTCTGTACCTCGGACGCAGTCCGGAAATGAATTCGTAAAGCTTGATCACCGCTAGGATCACGCCGAGGCTCGATCCCGCGATGCTCAACCAGAATGTAATGTCTGTCTTATTCACGGCGTGCATCTGAACATTGATAACGCCCGTTCTTGATCACATTTCTGGTCCTGCGGTTACACCAAAGTGCCTTCTTGCGGCGCAATGCGAGACATTTATCTATACCATGTACGAAAAACAGACTTGCTGGTGGCAGCGCGGTCAATCACATCTCAAGTCGTGATTCCCGACATTACGAAAGGAGTGCTCCGAAGTGACCGATTACGTCATGATCCATGGCGCCTGGCATGGCAGCTGGTGCTGGAAGCGGGTACGTGACCTGCTGACGGCGGAAGGTCATCGGGTCTTCACTCCGACGCTGACTGGCCTCGGGGAACGCTGCCATCTCTTGAGCCGCGACGTCGGCCTCGACACTCATATCATGGACGTCGTCAATCTGCTGATCTGGGAAGACCTTCGCGATATCGTCCTGATCGGACACTCTTACGGCGGCACCGTCGTACGCCACGTCGTCGACCGATTGCCGGACCGAGTTCGCTCGCTCGTCTACCTCGACGCCTCCATTCCCGAGGACGGCAAGTCCACCCTCGATTATTTGCCCGACGGCGGGAAGCGTTACCGCGAACAGGCCCTGGCCCACGGCGATGGCTGGAAGGTTCCGCCGGATCCGGCGTCGGTCTTCGCGGTCAATGCGGCGGACGCTGCCTGGGTGGACCGCCAATGCACGCCGCATCCGCTGTCCAGTATTGAAGCCGCCGCCCGCCTAAGCGGGGCCTGCGATGGTCTGGCGACCATCGGATACATTCTGGCGCGCGGCTGGGACGGCCCTTTCAGGCAGTTTTACGAGCTCGCAGCGAAGCGCCGTTGGTGGCGGGAGGAGCTTGCGTGCGGACACGACGCGATGCTCGACATGCCGGGAGACCTCGCTGCATTGCTGTTGCAGCGGACGTAACGTGCCGGAAACAGCGTTTCGGCAAGCTGCGCAGCGTCCGGCATTTCAAACACGTGCCAAGTTGATGTTTGAAATCGGCTTCCAACGACGGTCCGATGTCGAATTGCGGCTCGGCGACTACATTGAGCGAATCGCAACGCAGTGCGCGAAAAAGTGAGGCGCCCATAAGCAAATCGGCGTTGCCGCTGGTCTTTCCACCAAACCTTTCGCAAGGGCTAAAGGAGGTTGCATGCGCAACGAACGGAAAGTTGCAGTCATCACCGGAGCGTCGCAAGGTATCGGCGCGGCTCTCGTCAACGCGTACCGCGATCGCAATTACCGCGTCGTCGCGACGGCGCGATCG
>JAQGNH010000124.1 GCA_028291945.1 Betaproteobacteria bacterium | reverse complement strand
GGCTTGTCGCCGCGCTGCACGTTGACGCTGGAAATCACGCGCACGAACGGAACACGCAGCGCCGTCCCGGTCACCTGCCGCCTCGATACGCACGAGGAGATCGCGTATTTCAATGCCGGTGGGCTGTTGCCGATCATGTGCGAGCGCCTGCTGCACGCAGCTTCATCTGCAGTACTGGAGCACGTGCGGAAGATTCGTTAAACTACGGCCCCGCGCTGAATCCACCCCTTCTCAGCAATCCCCAGCAGCGAATAACGGAGGACCTCATGTTCAAGCTCAACGGGCAGTATTCATTGGTCGCCGCATTCGCGGCAGCATCGGCAGTGGCATTCACCCCCACCGCATCGGCTCAAAATTATCCCACCAAGTCAGTTCGCATCATCGCGCCCTTCGCCCCCGGCGGCGGAACCGACTTTATCGCACGCGTCGCGGCCCAGAAGCTTACCGAAGCGATGGGACAACAGTTCATCGTGGATAACCGTCCGGGTGCAGGAGGCTCGCTCGGCGCGGAACTCGGCGCGAAGTCACCGCCTGACGGTTATACGTTCACGCTGATCGCGGGCAGCTACTCCGTGAATCCGGCCCTGTTCAAGCTCGCCTTCGATCCGGTGAACGACATCACGCCGGTCATCCAGTTGTCACAGGGCCCTTTTCTGATCGTCGCCACGCCTTCACTGCCGGTGAAGACAGCGAAGGACATCATCGCACTCGCGAAAGCGAAGCCCGGTAACCTGCTCTACGCCTCCAGCGGACAAGGCAGCATCACGCATCTCGCAACCGAGCTTTTTGCGGACATGGCAGGAATCAAGATGACGCACGTCCCCTACAAAGGCACGGGGCCTGCGATCGTCGACACGATCTCGGGACAGACACAGCTGCTCTGGGGCAGCATCGCGCCCTCCACGCCTCATGTGAAAAGCGGCAAGCTGAAGGCGATCGCAGTGAGCACGATGAAGCGCGTCGAAGCGTTCCCCGACGTGCCGACGGTGAATGAATCCGGGCTCAAGGGCTACGACGTGGTGCTGTGGCATGGGCTTATTGCTCCGAAGAATCTGCCGCGCCCGATCCTCGAGCGCGTCAACGGCGAGCTCAACAAGATCCTGAAGAACAAGGAAATGCAGGACAAGCTCGCAGGCGATGGCGTCTCGGCGGCAGGTGGCACACCGGAACAGTTCGGCACGCTGATCAAGAGGGACATCGATACGTGGCGCCGCGTCGTGCAGAAAGCCGGCATCAAAGCTGAATAAGTCGAAGGGTAACTCACGTGGCTGAGCGCGCACTCGGCGCGACGCGCTCGCTGCGTGCGTCTGCTTTGGCGCCGGGATTGTTCGTGCTGCTCTGGAGCACAGGCTTCATCGGCGCAAAACTCGGCGTGCCGTATGCCGAGCCGTTCACGTTTCTAAGCCTTCGAGTTGCAATCGTGCTCGTCCTGATGCTGCCGCTCGCGATTCTCCTGCGCGCGCAGTGGCCCGGCACATTGCGCGAAGGCGCGCACATTGCTGTCGCCGGCGGCCTCATTCAGGGCGGCTATCTCGCAGGCTGCTTTGCCGCGGTCTATCACGGCATGCCTGCAGGCGTGATCGCGCTCGTCGTCGGTCTGCAACCGATCGTCACCGCGTTCGCCGCAGCGCCTCTGCTGGGCGAGCGGGTGACGCGCCTTCAATGGCTGGGCCTGCTACTGGGATTTGGCGGCGTTGTGCTGGTGATGTGGCCGAAGCTCCAGCTGCATGAGCTGGATGCGGTCAGCGTCGCATGGTCTGCCGTGGCGCTCTTCAGCATCACGGGCGGCACGCTCTATCAGAAGCGTTACTGTTCGAGCTTCGACCTGCGCGCCGGGTCGGTCATCCAGTTCACCGCCGCCCTCGTGCTCCTGCTGCCCGTGGCTTTGCTCACGGAGCGCATGACCGTCGAATGGACCGGCGAGTTCATCTTCGCGCTCGCGTGGCTCGTATTCGTACTGTCGATCGGTGCGATCTCTCTGCTCTTCTATCTCATCGAGCACGGCGAAGCGACGCGCGTGGCAAGCCTCTTCTACCTCACGCCGCTCACGACCGCAGCGATGGCCTACTTCATATTCGGCGAAAAGCTGAGTGTGTTGACGCTGATCGGGATGGTGATCGGGATCCTAGGCGTTGCACTCGTAAATCGCAAACCGGGGCTCGCTACGCCAGAGCCGTGAGCCTTGGCGCCCATGCTTGGACGGTGCTGCGGCGGCTCAGGACGAACGGAAGAACATCGTGATCAGTGATAAGTGATGAGGTGGTTCGACTGCGCGCTAATGTGCTTCCTGCAAGTGCGACGCACTAGGGGAACGTCATTCTGGACAAGCCGGCCAGGGCGCGATCCAGAACCCATTATTTTGATTTGTACATGGATCCTGGCGCACGCCAGGATGCGGTTAGAGACCGCATCATCTCATCACCCTCTCTCGTCACGCCGTCACTTCATCACTCGTCACTTCATCACTCATCCAAACCCGTACAGCCGCACCGGATTGTCCACGAGGATCTGTTTGCGCGTACCCGCATCCGGCGCCCATACCGCCAGCTGGTTGAGGAGCCTGCCGTCATCGATCTGGAAGAGCGGCGACACACGTTCCACAGAGCCTCCCTCTGAATTGGGTTGTGGCCAATCGGTTCCCCAAACGATGCGATCCGGATTTGCGGCGATCAGCGCCCGTGCGAGAGGCGCGGCATCCGCGTAGTCCGGGTGAAGCTTCGACGCGCGATACGCACCCGAAATTTTCACGTAAGCCTTGCCGGACTTCACCAGCGCCAGCAGATCGGAAAATCCAGGCTGGTCCACACCGAGCGCGGCTTGCGCTCCGCCAAAATGATCGAACACGACCGGCACCGAAGAGACTGCCACGAGATCCTTGATACCCGAAATGACCGCGAGGCTCGTGTAGATCTGGATGTGCCATTTTCGGGGCTGCATACGTTCGCTGGCGGCCTGGAATCGCTTGCGTGCAACGTTCGGATCGTTCGTGCCGCCGGTGGCAAGGTTGAGTCGGATACCGCGCATACCCGCCTTGCCCATCGCGTCGAGATCGCTCTCCGACGTCTTGTCGTCGATCACGGCAACACCGCGTGCATTGTTGCCGCGTGCTTTCATGCCGTAGATCGTCGCCGAGTTATCGGTGCCGTAAACGCTCGGTGTGACGATGACCACGCGCTCCATGCGCAGCGCCT
>JAQGNH010000087.1 GCA_028291945.1 Betaproteobacteria bacterium | reverse complement strand
TGGATGAACCGGTGTAGTCGATGGCGATCTTGTCGCCTTTGACCCGCACGGTGCAGTTGATCACGATCGGCTCCTCGAAACCGTCGTGTTCGAGCCGCGAATGATATTCACCGTCGGGCACTGCACGTATGGCTTTGCGCATCGCGCTTTCGGAGCGGCGGCGGATTTCTTGACCGAGGGCCGCGAGATCCGTATCGCGCAAAAGCGGCTGCAGTCGGTCTTCGAGCATTTTGCAGGCAGCAACTTGCGCCCAGATGTCGCCCAGCGTCATTTCGGGCACGCGCACGTTCTGCGCGATCATGTCGAGCAGGGTCTTGTTCGGCTTGCCGCCGTCGATCAGCTTGAGTCTCGGTATCTGCAGGCCTTCTTCGAAAATCTCGCGCACCCCCGCGTTGCGAAGGCGTCCGCCGATATCCGGCATGTGCGAGACCACCGCCGCGAATGCAACGATCCTGCCTTTGTAAAAAATCGGCATTGCGATGTTGACGTCGTGGATGTGGCCCGTCCCCATCCATGGATCGTTCGTGATCATTACGTCGCCGAGTTTGAGCGTGTCCGAAGGGAAAACCTGCAGGAAGTGCTTGACGGTCGCGGGTAAGCTGCCAATGAAAGACGCGATCGACATCGTCGACTGCGCCAGCGATCTGCCGTGCGCGTCGGTCAGCACGACGGCAAAGTCGTTCGCTTCGCGCACCAGCACCGAGAACGACGTGCGTATGAATGCGGTGGACGCTTCATCCACCATGCTCACGAGGCGCTTCCACTGGATTTCGAGGGCAATGGGGTCGAGCTTGCGCGACTTCGATGATTTTTTAGGCGCGCTCAGACGCGAGGCCGGCTTTTGTTTGTCGGCGCGCGTCGGTGTGGATCGGCGGGGCATCTCAGAACTCCTTGATCAGTACCGATATCGTGTAGTCGGGCAGGACCCGAACGTCAGCGGCGACCGGCACGACGAGCGTCGATTCCCGCTCCTCGAGCACGAGCGGTCCCACGAGCTTTGTTCCGGGCTTGAGCGAGTAGCGCTCGTATACCGGCGCGGCACCGTACTTCCCGCGCGCCGGCAGATAGATGTCTCGCTTGCCGCGCATCACGGGCTTCGATGACACGCGCGCATCACCCCACGTGAACTGGTGGCTTTTGACCATCGAGCGCCCGGTGAGCCGCCACGTGATCACTTGCGCCGCCGCGTTCGGCACGAGATGTCCGTACAGCTGCCGATAGCGCTTCTCGAACTCCTTCAGCAGTTGAGGTGCGGTGGCCTTGCCGACCCTGTGCCACGGCAGCGAAACGGAAACGTTGTGGCCCTGCCCTGCGTAGCGCATCTCCGCGCCTATCCACCATTTAATGGCGACATCGCGCGCACCGGCAGATGCCAATTCCTCTTCGGCATCGGCGCGCAAGTCACCGTAGACCTTCGCCACGCGGCTCCAGTCCGTGTCTTTCACGAGACCGGGGTTGGACCAGCTGCGATCGACTCGCGCCGGCGCCGCGAGGAGGCCCAGACACGAACCGGCGCCCGCCGCAATCGTTGCGAGCACGCGCGGGATCTGCAGCTTGCGCGCGACTTCGACGACATGCACGGGCCCTGCTCCGCCGGTTGCGACCATTGCGAACTCGCGCGGATCGTGGCCTTTTTCGGCGATGTGGATGCGCGCCGCAGCGGCCATGTTTTCGTTGACGATGTTGATGATGCCCCACGCGATTTCCGGGGTCGTCATCTTGAGCTGCCGGGCGAGCTTCGAAAGCGCGTCTTCTGCGAGGTCGACCCGCAGCTTCATCTCGCCGCCGAGAAAATTGTCCGGATTGAGATAGCCGAGCACGAGATCCGCATCGGTAACCGTCGCTCCCGTGCCGCCCTGCCCGTAACAGGCGGGTCCGGGATCGGCGCCGGCGCTTTCAGGCCCGACGTTCAGCAAGCCAAGCTCGTTTACGTGCGCGATTGAGCCGCCGCCGGCGCCGATCTCGATCAGATCGATGCTCGGGATCAGCATCGGCAGACCCGATCCGCGCTTGAAGCGATGCACGCGCGCCGCCTCGAAGCTGTGTGCGATGAGCGGCTCGCCGCCGACGGCGACGCACGCTTTAGCTGTCGTCCCGCCCATGTCGAAGGCGAGGATCTGGTCTATGCCGTTATTCCGCGCAGTGTTGAGCGCAGAAAGGACGCCTCCCGCGGGACCCGACTCGAGCAGCAGTATCGGCGTTTCTGCAGCAGCCTGGCCGGATGTAAAACCACCGCTCGATACCATCACTCTGAGTGGCGCGTCGGCGGCGAATTCGTGCACGCGCTCGTCGAGACGTCGGAGATATTCGGCAACCAGCGGCTGAACGTAGGCATTCGCGACCGTCGTCGACATGCGCTCGAATTCGCGTATTTCGCGCGCGATGTCTGACGAAATGGATACTGCCAGCTTCGGAAAGCGTTTGCGAATCGCAGCGGCAATATTCTTTTCGTGCGCATCGTTCACGTATGAGTGGAGCAGGCAGACGGCGACGGCGTCCACGTCGAGACTTTCGAGATCATCCATCAGGCGCTCGAGCTCCGCGTCCGTGAGCGGTGACACGACGTCTCCACTCGCGTCGAGCCGTTCATCGACTTCGCGGCGCCTCTCCAGTGGCGCGAGCGGCTGCGGCAGCTGGAGGTTGAGATCGTAGAGGTCGTAGCGCCACTCGCGGCCGATGTCGAGCACGTCGCGCGTGCCTTTGGTGACGACCAAGCCGGTGCGAGCGCCTTTGCGCTCGATGAGCGTGTTGGTGACGAGGGTCGTGCCGTGCACCACCTCGCAGATGGGACGGCTGCCGTTCCCGTTGCGTGACGAATATTGTTTCACGAGATCCGCGATGACGGTCGTCACCGCTTCCCCGGGATCGCGCGGGGTCGTCAGCGTCTTCGCCACCCAGATTTGTCCACCCGGGGTAGTCGCCGCCAGGCCGTCCGTGAATGTCCCTCCGATATCCACCGCGATGCGCACGCGCTCGCGTGTAGGTTTCCTCATTGATGTTTTCATTTTGAAGTTTGCTTTTTGTTATCGCTTGTCGTCGCGTAAATCTTTACGGATCTTTAACTCCGAGCTCACCAATTTCGATGCCATACGCGTCGGTTACTCCCCTCCCTGTCGTTGGGGAGGGGCTACTTCTTTGTTCCCCCGCAGGCCCCCCCGAGGGGCCCTCCCCGGCGTTGGGGAGGGGTCGGGGGAGGGGCTATCTTATGCTTCGGTTTTACTCAAACTTTATGCCCTGCTCGCGGATCACCTTCCCCCACTTCGCTGTTTCCGCCTTCTGATGCACAACGAGCTCTTCGGGTCCGCTTCCAATCGGATCGATCCCTTGTGCGCGCAGCTTTTCTTTCACGTCCGCCGTTCCGAGGGCTTTAGAGAGCTCGCGCTGAACGCGCCCGGTCACCTCTTTCGAAGTGCCTGCAGGCGCAAAAACAGCGAATGAAGTCACTGATTCAAACCCCGGCAGACCGGATTCGGCGATCGTCGGCAATTCCGGCATCAGCGAAGTGCGGCTTGCTGTGCTCGTTGCAATCGGGCGCAGGCGCCCGGCTTGCGCCTGCGGCAGAGCCGTAATCACGTCGACGAAGGAGAGTGCGGTCTCGCCGGACACCAACGCCTGCGCCGACGGTCCACCGCCTTTATATGGGACATGCGTCATTTTGATGCCTGCCATGTTCATGAACAGCTCGGTAGCCATGTGACTCGTCGCCCCGACGCCTGCCGTCGAGAATGAAACCTGGGTGGGCCGCGCCTTCGCGAGTGAGACAAGGTCCCTGACGTTCTTCACCGGGAGGGATGGATGCACCGAAAGTATCTGTGGACTGATTGCGACAAGCGAAACCGGTGTGAACGATTTTTCGTTGTCGTACTGCAGCGCCTTGTATAAATGCGGCGCGATCGCAAACGTGCTGTTGGACGCGAGAAGGATCGTGTATCCGTCCGGTGGCGCCTTGGCCGCAAGCGCGTGACCGATCGTGCCCGTGGCGCCGGCTCGATTGTCCACGATCCATTGTTGCCCGGTGTACTCGTTGAGCTTTTGCGCAAGTATGCGACCGATCGAATCCGTCGAACCGCCCGCCGCCCAAGGGATGATTAGACGCACCGATTTCGCTGGATAGTCCTGCGCCTGCACGTGAAACGGTGCAAACAATGCAACGGCAGCCAACACGAACCTGAATCTCATTGCCCGAACCTCTTGGGAAAACGGTTGCGAGAAATTCTTGTTCTTACATGAATCGAAATGATGTTAGCGACGAACGCGGGACATCACAACAAAGCGCAATTCGCGAAAGGCGATCAGCGCGGCCCGAGTCCCCGCTTCGCGCGCTCGGCGACCCAGGCGACGCGCATCTCTTCGCATTCGCGCGAGAGCACACCCGTCACGAGCTCGACTGATCGGCCGGTGAGCTCCATGAAGCGTTCGACCGAGTACGTGCCGAGGTCCTTGCGTCCGATCGCGCCGTGGCGCGCACCGAGAACCAGCCGACTCACCTTGGCTTCGAATATCGCCCAGCAACACATCGGACACGGCTCGAGCGAGGTGTACAACGTGCAGCCCGACAGATCGAGCGTGTTCAGCTTCCGACACCCGTCACGAATGACGACCATTTCGCCGTGAGCGGTCGGATCCGTGTCCGTATATACGCGGTTCTCGCCTTTCGACACGGTTTTGCCGTCAGCGACGACGAGCAGCGAGCCTAAAGGCCTATTGCCCCGCGCTGCCGTCTCACGCGCAAGCTCGAGCGCGATCTTCATGAAATGCTCATGGTCAAGTGCCATTGTCGTTATGCCTTTCGCGAGTGGGTCGGCACCGCGCGGGTTGCTTCGCTCGGTGCGGTGTGTGCGCCGGTATCAGAGTTTGCGTCAGTGCTCCGATTCTAAAGAAAACAGGTGAGGCAAATGCCCTAACGCTCCCCGGCGCGAAAGTCACATAGTGCGTCCTCGCAGCAATTCGACGTGGGCCCGGGCAGAGGATCACTCCGCCCCCTGCTCACGCCGCGACAGGCACCACGAAAAAGAATATCGAATCAAGGGAACGACAATCATGAACCGCGACAACAACGAAGTTCTTGACCGGCGCCGCCAGTGGAGCTTCAGCCTTAAAGAATCGGACGGTTCATGGGCATGGCACATGTCGAACCCGTCCGGAGCGGTCACATCGTCCCCGTGTTACTTCAAAACGCTCGATGAATGCATCGCCGACGCGACGAAGCATGGCTACGTGATCTACGAAGACAAGGAAAGACGCCGTCCTGATTTTCCAGGCTGGGACGACTAAGTCCGAGACACCGAAGATCACGTCGTCGTCTCTGTACTGACAGCGATACCCACACTCCGTCGTCCAGCTTACCTTTAAGTTCAGTTGTAGCAGATACGTCAGCCAGGCCTCTCCGGTCTGAAATGCTCTCCAAAGGAAGGGGAGGTTACGGAGGGAAACCTGGGTTTCCCTCTGTTCGTTTTCCGTACGCGAACGCAGTAAGCTTTGCTTCGCAAAGCTCACCCCATCCACTGGAGCACCGGCGCGGCGGCTTCCTCGAGTGACTGCGCGATCACGTCCACGAGCGCGGGACCGTTGTGCTCGGCGGCCTGCTGCAACACCGATCCGAGCTGCTCGGGATCTTCCACTTTCCATGACTTGACACCATAGCCCTGCGCGATGAGCGCATGGTCGGTGCGATTGAAGTCGACCGAGAAGTAGCGCTGTCCGTAACTCGCTTTCTGGCTCGCCTTGATCCAGCCGTAAGTCGCATTCGAAAACACGATCATGAGCAGCGGCACTTTATGCCGCACGACGGTCTCGAGCTCGCCAACCGAGAACCCGAAGCTGCCATCGCCCATGAGCGACACGCATTTCTTCTGCGGTTGTGCGAACCACGCGCCCATCGCTGCCGACATCGAGTAGCCCAGCGCGCCGTGAGCGCGGTTGGTAATGAAATGACGCCCCGCTTCCAGCATCTCGTAATAACCCGAAACATAGGGACAGGGTGTGCCAGGATCGGCGACGACTATGGCATCGCGCGGCAGCACGCGGTGCAGTTGCGCGAGGACGCGCTCGGGCCTGATCGGCCGGGCGATTTCGTTTGCGAGTTTCTGGAACGCCTCATATTTGACCTTGCGCGCGCGGGCTACAACGGCCTTTCCATCGAACTGGGTCTTGACACGCTTCCCCCGCTGCTCCTGGAGTTGGGCCAACAATCCTTCGAGGACGAGCCGCGCGTCACCGACGAGCGCGTGCGCAGTTTTGTAGTTGGCCGAAATAACGGAAGGATCGATATCGATGTGCACGATCGGTATGTCGCGCGATGGATTTTTCCAGTGCTCGGTGGTGGTCGAACCGGCGCGACAGCCGATGAAGATCACGAGGTCCGCCTGCTGCACGACTTCGCGGGTAGCGATCACGCCACCGTTTGCGCCGACGACGCCCGCGCAGAGCGGATGCGTTTCTGCGAGACTGCCCTTGCCGCTCACCGTCGTGCATACAGGTGCATCGAGCAGCGTCGCGACCCGCCCGAGCACCTCCATCGCGCCTGCGATCACGACGCCTCCGCCGCAGATGAACACCGGGCTGCGCACTTTCAGGATCGCTTCCGCAGCCGCTGCGATCGCCGCCGGGTCCGCAACATAGCGCCATGCGGGATAGCGGTCGTGACCGCTCTGGGCCCACAGATCGGACGCATCGACCTGTTGCTTCAGCACGTCGTATGGAAGGCCGATATGCGCGGCACCCGGGCGCCCGGTGGTCATTTGACGAAATGCACTGCGGATCGCCTGCGGAATCTGCTCTGCCCGATCGCACACCATATTCCACTTGGTGAGTGGGCGGTACAGACTGTCCTGGTCCAATTCGGTGAGGGGATAGCGCCCGCGAGAAAGCACGGGGACATCAGACGTAATCCCGAGCACCGGTATGCTCGACTCGTTCGCTTCGACGAGGCCGGGAAGCAGGTACGTCGCGCCGCCGCCGCTCGGACCTTCGCATACGCCGACTTTGCCGCTGACACGTGCGTAGCCGTCGGCCATGTACGCCGCGCTGCGCTCGTCGCGCGTGAGCACGTGCGTCATGCCGTGCTCCATGCGATAGAGCGCGTCGTAGAACGGCAAGCTCGTGTCGCCGCACAGACCGAAAATATGCCGCACACCATTGAGCTGCAGCATGCGTACTGCGGCTTCGGCGCCGTTGAACTGGTCCATCTAACTCTCCTCGTTGAGCACGCGCTTCATTGCGCCGTACTCTCGTTGATGGCGGACAGCAAAGCAACATTGCCGCCTGCAGCCGCGGTGTTCGTCGTAACCGTCTGCTCCACGCAGAAACGCGCGAGATAGTGCGGCCCTCCCGCCTTGGGGCCCGTGCCGCTCAGGCCTTCGCCCCCGAAAGGCTGCACGCCAACGACCGCGCCGATCATGCTCCGATTGATATACACATTGCCCACGCGCGCGCACGCGGCGACACGTTCCGCGCGGCCGTCCACGCGCGTCTGCACGCCCAGTGTCAAACCGAAACCCAGTGTATTGATCCGTTCGACGAGCGCTTCGATTTCGCCCGTCCAGCGCACGACCTGCAGCACCGGTCCGAAGATTTCTTCGTCGACCGATTCCACAGCGTCGACTTCATAGATGCGCGGCACGACGTAGTTGCCTTGCAGTCCTGCAGGCAAAGCGGCTTGCGTCAGCAGACGGCCGGAGCGATCGAGCATCACAAGCTGCTCGTCGAGCTGCGCCTTCGCTGCGGCGTCGATGACAGGACCGACATCGGTTGCCGGATCGGCGGGGTCACCGATGACAAGCTCGGAGAGGGCACCGCTCAGCATCTCCAGGACGGGATCGGCAATCGCTTCGTGCACGCACAGCAGGCGTAACGCGGAGCAACGCTGCCCGGTAGAACGAAACGCGCTCGTGATCACTGCATCGACGACCTGCTCGGGCAGTGCGGTGGTGTCGACGATCATCGCATTGATGCCGCCGGTTTCCGCGATCAGCGGCACGAGCGCGCGGCGCGCCTCGGAACCGAGTAACGCACGCGCGATGACGCGGGCAACGGCTGTGGAGCCCGTAAAAACAACGCCGGCGATGCGCGAATCTTCAACCACTGCAGCACCGACCGTTTCGCCTTCTCCCGCGCAAAGCGCGAGCACGTCGCGCGGCACGCCTGCTTCGTGCAGGAGGTCGACCATCGATGCGGCAATCGCGGGCGTCTGCTCTGCAGGTTTAGCCGCCACGCTGTTGCCCGTGACGAGCGCCGCAGCGACCTGCCCCGTGAAGATGGCGAGCGGAAAATTCCAGGGCGAGATACATGCCCACACGCCGCGTCCCCGCAATCGCAGCTCGTTCGATTCACCGGTGGGTCCCGGCAAAGCAATCGGCGCCATCACGCGTTCGGCTTCTGCGGCGTAATACCGCAGAAAATCGACGGCCTCCCGTACTTCGGAGACCGCATCGTCCCACGTCTTCTGCGCCTCTTTCACGATGTAAGCTGAGAAGGCGGGCATGCGCGCTTCGAGCAAGTCGGCCGCTTCGCGGAGCATCGTGCTGCGCTCGCCGACGGGACGTACCGACCATTCGCGAAAACCCTGCTCGAGCGCCGCAATCACGCCGCCCACTTCGCCTGCCGTGCGCTCGACGACTGCAGGCAGTATCGCCGACCGATACGCCTCGATCAGACGCGCGCGATCCGGCCGCACGGCGATATCGATGCCTGCACTGTTCGGACGCGCGTCGCCATACAGGTATCGCGGCAGCGGGAGCGCAGGGCGTGGCGCAACGCGCAGCGGCGAACGCACGAGCTCCGTAACCGGCACGCGGTCGTCGGCGAGCTGATGGACGAAGGACGAGTTGGCGCCATTCTCGAGCAGACGCCGGACGAGATACGCCAGCAGATCGCGGTATTGTCCTACGGGCGCATAGACGCGGCATGGCACGGCTACGCCGCTCAGCACTTCGCGGTAGACGCTTTCTCCCATACCGTGGAGCCGCTGCAGCTCGAAGCGTGAGTCGGATGTGCTCGCGAGCTCTAGAATGGCCGCTATTGTTGCGGCGTTATGCGTCGCGAACTGCGGGTAAACCACGTCGGGCGCTTCGAGGAGCGTACGAGCGCAGGCGAGATAGCCCAGATCGGTGTGATGCTTGTGCGTGAAAACCGGGTAGCCCTCTACGCCGAGGACTTGCGCGCGCTTCACCTCACCGTCCCAGTAAGCGCCTTTCACGAGGCGCATCATAAGCCGCAGTTTGTGCCTGGCCAGTGCAATCACGTGAGTGACCGCATCGAGAGCGCGCGTTTGATAAGCCTGAATAGCAAGGCCAAAACCGCTCCAGCCCGGATACTCGTCGACCACCCGTTTCATCAGCGCTTCAAACACGTCGAGCGAAAGCTCGAGACGGTCGCTCTCTTCGGCATCGATCGTGAGGTTGATGCCCGCACGCGCCGCGCGCTCGCAGAGCATCCATGCGCGAGGCGTGAGCTCGCGCAACACACGGGCATGCTGGAGCTCCTCGTAGCGCGGAAACAGCGCCGACAGTTTGATGGAGATGCCGTCCCGCACCTCTGGCGAGGCTTCGCCGCCGTGATCCGCGAGTGCATCTACGGCCTGAAGATAATGCTCCAGGTACGACTGCGCCGCCGCTTCAGTACGCGCGCCCTCGCCGAGCATGTCGTAGCTGAAACGGAACGCTTGATTGCGCCTACGCCATTCTTCGGCGCGAGCCATCGCACCGTGGATGTCTTCGCCGAGCACGAACTGCCGTCCAAGGAGCTGCACGGCGCGCATCGCGATCGCAACGACCGCTTCGGAACCGAGCCGCCGAACGAGACCGGGAGTGGACCCATCGGCCTCGGGCAACAGCGATTTCGCCAGCGCCAGCGCCCGCGCGGATACCGCCGCGATTCCATGGCCGGAATGATCTTCGAAATGGGCCCTCGACAGTTGATCGGCCGTGAGCGCAATTGCGGTTTCGCGATCGGGTACTCGCAGCAGCGCTTCGGCAAGCCGCATGAGCGCCGTGCCCTCCGCACTCGAAATCGGATATTCGGTCAGGAGACTCTCGAGCGCCCAGAAAGGCGCAGGTTGGCTGCGCACACCCTGAATCCACAAACTCGCCGTAGCGGCGACGCGATCCCAGTCGAGCGCGCCGTCGAGCCGCGCGAGCGCAACACCCGCTGCTTCGGCTTCGGGCCTGTAGGGCGAAGACAGACGAGCGTGAGGCACAGCCATCGAACGAGTCATGATTTACGCGCTGCGACGGCGACAAAACGAATCTCGCGCTTACGAGCGAAACGCTCAGGGACGATGCTTCCCACGCCGCCGAAGCCGATCAGCGCGACCCTCATGCGGGTTCGGCGATCGGCATCTTCCGGTCGCGCATGTAGTTACGATCGAATGTCGCCACCGGGTGAGTGTACGCCGCCTCAGTCCATCTTGATGCCGGCGCTACGCACGACTTCCGACCATCGGCTCGATTCGGTCGCGATATAGCGCGTCACGTCTTCAGGCGTGCCTCCCATGGGTGACACGCCCATTTCGGTTACGCGCTTGCGAAATGCGGGCTCCGTGAGTGCCGCATTGATCTGCTTGTTGAGCTTGTCGATGATGAGCCTGGGCGTTCCCGCAGGTGCCATCACCGTGTACCAGGTTCCCGCCTCCAGACCTGGCATCCCCGCTTCGCTGGTCGTCGGCACGTCGGGCAGCACACTTGTTCGCGTGGGCGACAACACGGCCAGTGCGCGCAGGTTACCCGCGAGCACCTGCTGCGCAACCGCGGGCAGCAAGTGAAAGATGAGCTGGGTACGATTCGCGATCGTGTCCTGGGTTGCGAGCCCAGGCGACACGTACGGAATGTGCTGCATTTTCGTGCCGGTCATCTTCTGATACATCTCGGATGCGAGATGCATGCTGCTGCCGTTGCCAGCGGACGCATAGTTGAGCTCACCGCTGTGAGCTTTCACATATTGCGTGAACTCGCCGAGGTTGCGAACGGGAAGCGACGGATGCACGACGAGCACATTAGGTACCGCGCCGAACTTGATGACGGGCGCAAAATCTCTCGCCGGCTCGAACCCCAACGATTTGTAGATGAAGGGATTGATCGTAAAAGTCGTGCCCGAGGCAAACACCAGGACGTAACCGTCTGGGTTCGCTTTGGCAGCGATTGCGGTTCCGATATTGCCGTTGCCGCCGCCACGGTTGTCGACGACGAAGTTCTGCCCGAGAGATTTCGTCAGCGCATCCGCCAGTAAGCGACACGATGGATCGCTGCTTCCACCGGGCGGAAAAGGATTGATGAGACGCACCGGCCGCACGGGAAATTCTTTGACAGCATCAGCGCCAAACGTTGGCGTGGCCAGCAATACAAAAGCAAATGCAAGTGACCGCAGCATCGATACCCCTTTGCCCGCAAAGTGTTCAAAAGACAAACCGTATAATCACTTCTAATCTCGAATTCGAGAACCCCGGCACCAAAAAGGAACACGAGCATGACACGAGGCACCAATGAGACGCGCGTGCGCGCGCTGCTTCCTCAGACGCTCAAGGGCAATATACGGTATGCACCCGGCGTCCGCGCGGGGCGCTGGGTTTTCGCGACCGGTCACAAGGGCACTGCTGACTACGCGAGCGGTATGTCGGAACCTGTCGTGCGAGCACAGTTACCCCAGTGGGACACCTCGAAATTGCGTCGCGAAGCCGATCAGATATTCACCAATCTAGCCGCTGTCATGGGTGCCGGCGGCAGCGGCCTCGAAAAGATTGTACGGGTTGATCAGAACTACACTTCGGGCAGAGCAGTCGAGGCGTACCACGATGCGCGGCGCGCCGTGCTGAAGGACCACATTCCACCGAGCACGTCAACGCTGGTACAAGGCTTTTTGCTGCCGGCACAGGAGATCGAAGTCCACGCGATCGGCGTGGTGCCGGAAGGCGATTTCCAGCCACACCACATCCGACCCAAAGGGCACGACGTCCACGCGAGCTCAGGTTACAGCCTCGCGCTGGAAGTGGGCGACTACGTGTTCGTCGCAGGACGCATGGCGGACTCGTTCATATTTGGAGAAGGCATCGCGAAAGACGCCCGGGTGCCGCAAGGGCACTTGTGGAAAGGTTTGCCGATCAAGCTCGAGACCGAATTCATCGTGCGTCAGAAAATAGAACCTGCACTCAAGGCAGCCGGCTCCTCGCTCGAAGATATCGTCAAATGCCAGGTCTACATGCGTGACATCGACGACTTCGGCGCCTTCAACGACGTCTGGTCACAGTTCTTTACGCGCGCAAAGCCCGCAACTACGCTCGTCCCGACTGCGACACCCGGATTTTTCCTTTCCGAGGCACGCATCGAGATCAATACGATCGCATTGAGATCGGGCGGCAAGACGCGCAAGGAGATCGTCGAGGCTCCCGTATTTCCCACGTTCGCAGGGTACAGCCGGGCGGTGCGCGCGGGAGACCTGCTGTTCCTGTCGGGCCTGCTTGCTATCGGCGAGAATGGGCTCGTTGACGCGGCGCGCGCTGATCCCGCGCAGCCTTACTTTGGATCGAGCGTTCAGGCTCAGATGAATGTCATGCTCGAGAACGCACAGAAGATTTGCCGTGCCGCGGGCACTACACTTTCGAATGTCGTTCGCGTTCAGCAGTACCACACGGACTTGAGCGAGTTCCACTTCGCCTATCAAGTATGGGAGCAGCACTTACCTGGCCAGCATCTGCCATTTTCAGCGGTAAAGGTGCCGTTCCTGCCCGTGCCCGGCTGCACCGTCCAGCTCGATTTATGGGTTTACGCGCCGTAAATAGTGTTACCCCGCTCAGCTGCTTCCACCAGTTGAATGACATCCCGAAATCGACGATGCTACGGGCTCTCCAGCAGGGTTATTGAGGAGCACGATTGATGACCGCGCCGGCCGCGACGATGCAGGGGCAGGAGCTCGCAGGCAAAGTTGCACTGATCACCGGAGGTGCTCTCAACATCGGCCGAGCGATCTCGCTGTCGCTGGCATCGGCCGGTGCGGCAGTAGCCATCAATACACGAACTTCCAGAGAGCAGGCGGACGGCGTTGCCGAGCAGATACGTACCGCGGGCGGTCAGGCTGAGGTGTACTTGGCTGACATCGCGAATGCGCCTTCAGTCAAAGAAATGGCGGACGGCGTGCTAAAGCGCTTTGGCCGCATTGACATCCTCGTGCTCAATGCTTCAATCCGTAAAGAGGTGCTGTTCAAGGACATGACGTTCGAACAGTGGCGTGACATCATGTCGATTACACTCGACGGCTCGTTTCACTGCATCAAGGCGTGCCTGCCGTCGATGATCGAGGCGCGCAGCGGCAGCATCATCACGTTGGCCGGAGACAACGCGCTCATGGGCGCGGTCAGGAAAGCACACAGCTCGACGGCGAAGAACGGCCTCGTCGGACTTACGCGCGCGCTTTCGCGCGAGCTGGCGGAAAATGGCATACGCGTGAACTGCGTTTCGCCTGGGAACATCAACACGACGCGTCCGGCGCACCGTTCTCCACGCGCCAACGCGAAAGGGACGATTCCACTGGGCCGCTGGGGCGAGACCGACGAGATCGCGGCTGCAGTGCGGTTCCTGTGCGGGCCCGGCGGTGGATTCATCACGGGGCAGACGCTGCACGTCAACGGCGGGCAGATGATGTTTGCTTAGGGCCGTCGATCAGCGATGACATCTTCAATCAGGAGACCTGTATGAACGATATGGTGACCACGCAGCATTTGAGTCCTGAAACCGTGCTCGCGCAGATGAAGAAGCATGGCGTGACACACGTCGTATGGCTCCCCGACAGCGAGACGAACTGGCTTTACCTCCTCATGCAAGCCGAGCCTACACTCACGCTCGTCGCGGTTTCGCGCGAAGGTCTGGCGGCGTCGATAGCCGCAGGGCTCGCAGCCGGCGGCAAGAAGCCTTTGATCCTCATCCAGAACACGGGGCTTATGGAATCGGGCGATTCGATTCGCGGCTGGTTGCTGGGTCTCAACATTCCGGTGGTGCTGATGGTCGGCTTGCGAGGCTGGACGCGTCACGGTGTCACGCAGGATACCGCCGCCGTTTATACCGAGCGCTTCCTGAATGCGTTCAACATCAGCTACTACCTCGTCGAAAGCGATGCCGATGCTTCGCGCATCTCGGTTGCGTTCGAAGAAGCGGAGAAAACGAACCGACCGGTCGCGGTGCTGGTGGGCGATGAATATCACGGGTTCATGACGAAGTGACAGCATCGTGAGTGACGCACCTGACGCACCTGACGCAGTGACGCAGTGACGCAGTGACGCAGTGACGCAGTGACGCAGTGACGCAGTGACGCAGTGAGCGACACGGCTTGCGGCTCACCGTTTACGCCTTACGGAGAAAACCATGTTCAAAACCGCTGACATGCTCAACATATTTCAGAAGTACCGCGGCGATGCGATCGTCGTTCCGGGTCGCGGAGGACGCCACTGGATCAATATCAGCCAGAAGCCCAAGCTCGATGTCCCGTTAGGGGATCCCGCAATGGGCGGCCATTGCGCTTTCGCCTTCGGCCTCGCAATGGCGCTGCCGCACAGGAAGGTGGTGCTGTTCGATTCAGAAGGCGATCTGCAGATGAGCCTGGGGGTGCTGATGAGCGTCGCCGAGCAGAAGCCGGCCAACTTCTATCACTTCATGCTCGACAACGAATGCTATGCGACGACGGGCGGACAACCTGTGCCGAACGCGAAGAACGTTCAATACGATCTGATCGCGAAAGGATCCGGCTATCCCCGCGCTTTTGCGTTCGACGAGTTGGACGCGTTCGCGAAAGCATTGCCGGACATCCTCGAACAGAAAGGCCCTGTCTTCGTTGCGATGAAAGTGGTGCCGGAAGTGGAGAACGAAGCGATCGGCCAACGCAAGCGCTGGATGACGCGCACGCGCACTCAGGCGATCAACGATCTGCGTCAGGAGCTGCGAATCGCCTGACGCCGGCGATAACGAACAGACGGGAACCGAGGTTCCCTTCCTTTACCTGCCCTCCTCGCCTCGCTATCCTCGCCGGGCACTGAGAAGGGGAGAACGAGCCATCGGCTCGCGATTCACAGGCCAGCTGTCGCGCTCAAATAAGACCCGCGGCGAGCAAGTACCGTTTCGCCTTCTGTTTGAGGTAATACTCGGCGTTGTCACCTCCCGCATACGACGATTCGATCAAATCGCCTTTCGTGAGGTCCTCGATGTACATCTGCACGGCTTCCTTGCTCAAGGACAGTGCCTTCGAGAGCACCGACACGTTGGCGTATTCCTGACGCAGAATGAACAGGAGCATCTTCTCCACCTCAGCGTCCAGGCGGTCGGGTGAAATGACTTTCGATCTGAGACTGTCCAGCTCCGCTTTGAGCCGTGCATTCTCCTGTTTGAGCGACGCGTTTTCCTTGTGCATCGCTTCCAGGTCCTGTCGGTGGTGGGAAGCGGAAGGCATCTCCTTGATCAGGTTGTCTATCCAGCTCATCGCTATGAATATCGCCTTCTGCTTACCGCTCTCGCAACTGAGCGCAGCTTTTCAAACGGAATAGCCGAGCGTTATGCGCACGGTGCAGTGTTCCCATCATGACTAGCGCCGGAGTGCCGTTGTAAGCTTACTCCGCTTTCGCACCCGACGCCTTTACGACTTTGCCCCACCGTTCGAAGTCGTCGCGGATCTGCTTCGCAAACTCATCCGGCCCGCTTGGCGAGATCGTCTGACCGAGCGCGTTCATACGTTCCGCGACATCGGGTGCGCGAAGCGCGCGCACGATCGCGGCGCTGAGCTTCTCGATCGTGGTCCGCGGAGTCGACGCCGGCGCAACGACCCCGTACCACTCGAGCACCTGGGCGAGATCCGGATAACCTGCTTCGACAGCGGTCTGCGCGGCGGGCAACGCTTCATTGCGAGTCTTTCCGAGCACCGCGATAGCACGCAGCTTCCCGGCTTTTACGTGCGCGACGATAGATGTGGGATTCGAAAACATCAGCGTGACATTACCGGCGAGCAGATCCAGCACCGCCGGACTGGCGCCCTTGTAGGGCACGTGGACGATGTCGGTCGAAGTCGTCAGCTTGAAGAGCTCGCCTGCGATCTGCTGGCCCGAAGCGGTCGACGCGAACGTGAGCTTTCCCGGATTCTGTTTCGCATAAGCCGCCAGCTCTTTCATCGTCTTTGCGGGTACGGAAGGATGGGAGACGAGAACCATCGCGGTCTCCGTTCCTCGCGCCACGGCCGCGAAATCCCGCAGCGTATTGAACCCTGGGTTCGCATAGAGGTGCGGGTTGATCGTAAGGGCGCCCTGCTGCGCAAGCAATATGGTGTAACCGTCCGGCGTGGTTTTCGCCGCGACTGCACAGCCTATGTTGCCTTGGGCACCGGGACGATTATCTACGATGACCTGCTGCCCCCACGCATCAGCCAATTTGATGCCGATGATTCGCGCGAACGCATCGGTGCCCCCGCCTGGCGGAAACGGCACGATGAAGCGTATGGGCCGCGCGGGAAAGGCGTCCGCGGCAAACGATCGCGCCGGGGTGATCGCGAGGAGCGCTATGAGTACGAGAAACGGGCATCGCATTTTCTGCTCCTGCCGAGCTTACTCGGCGTCGCTATTGTGAGTTTGCACTTCGCACGATCAATGCATCAACGATGCGCGCGCCGGCCCCATCCTCGAAAACGACCAGCGGATTGATATCGAGCTCGCGAATATCGTCGCGGAAATCATGGGCGAACCAGGACAGACGCACGACAAGGTCGATCACAGCCATCATGTCTCGAGACGGCATACCGCGCACACCGTGAAGGATCTTCACGCCGCGCAACTCGTTCACCATGTCACTCGCCTGCTGTGGCGTTAGCGGGGCCGACCGATAGGCAATGTCCTTCAGCACCTCGACGTGGATCCCGCCGAGCCCGACCGCCACGATCGGACCGAACACCGGGTCGCGCATGACGCCGAGCATCATCTCGATGCCGGGCCGGACCATTTCCTGGACCAGTACTCCGTTGATCTGTGCGCTTGGCGCGTAGCGCCGCGCCGCTTCGATGACTTGCGTATAGGCCTCGCGAACGGCCCGCTCACCCTGCACACCTAACCGTATCGCGCCCGCTTCGGTCTTGTGTGGGATGCCTGGGGAATCGATTTTCAACGCGACGGGACCGCCAATGTCGCCTGCATGCGCAACCGCCTGCTCCGGCGTCGAAGCGAGTTTTTCGCGGGTGATCGGAAAACCGTAAGCTGCCAGCAACTGCTTGGCCTCCCGCTCGCTGAGCTTTCCTGCACACGCCCCCAGCACCGCCGAGGCTGCATGAAAATAGAGACCTGCAGGTCTCTCGGCCCTCGTACGGCCCGACTTGTACCTTTGCACGTGTTCGCCAAAATTCATCGCGGCGCGCAGCGCTCTCATGCAAGGCGTTGCATCGCGATACACCGTCACTCCAGCTTTCACCAGATCTTTCGCGGTAAAGGCGGAGTCATCCGTGCATCCGCCGACCCACAGCATCGCGGACGGCTTCGTACATGCCGTCACGAATTCAGCACCGTGTTCGAGATCGGCTTTCGAGATCGATGCGAATATCGGCACCATCACATCGATGGCCGGGTCCGCAGCGATGGCGTTCAGCGCGCGCCGATACAGCGCCTGGTCACCTGTCGCGAGCGAGGTCATGTCCGTCGGATTCGAAACCTTGCCATAGCCCGGCAGCAGATGTGTGAGCGCCGCCTGCGTGTCTTTCGAGAAGTCGGGCCACGAAATCCCGAAGCTCGCGCCGACATCCGCAACCTGCACGATATTCCCCCCGGTGGGCGCAACCGACGCTGCACCCCGGCCCTGGGGCCAGCGCCCCTTGCGCAGCAGCACCGCTGTCTCATAAAGCTCGTCGCATTCGTGAACGCGGATCAGGCCATACTGACGGAACACAGCCTCGTAGATATCGTCATCGCCGGCGATTGCGCCCGTGTGAGACGCAGCCGCACGGATTCCGGCGTCGGTGCGACCGAACTTGAGCACGATGATAGGCTTTTCCCGCTCGGCCGACTCACGCGCGACCTCCCTGAACTTGTCTCCGTCCTTGATGCCTTCCACTGCCATGAGCACGACGTCGGTGGATTCGGAGCGAAGCATGAAGAGCACGAAATCGAGTGTGTCGAGGTCGGCTTCGTTGCCACAGCTCGCTTCGTAGCTGATTCCGAGACCGATCTCCTGCGCGCGCCACATGACGTTGATCTGACCGAGCCCGCCGCTATGGCTGACGATGCCCACGTTCCCGGGGAGTGCGCGCGGCCCTTTGATCGCCGCCGTCGACGTCATCGCGAATCCATCCACGAAGTTGATGACGCCATTGCAATTCGGACCCATGATCCGCATGCCAGAAGCACGCGCGAACGCGACCAGCCTCGCCTGGCGCTCGCGACCCTCGGGTGTCCCTGTCTCCGAAAAACCGGCGCTATAGACTGTTACGAATGGCACGCCGACCGCAGCACAATCGGCGAGCACGTCGAACACGCGTTCCGTCGCCACGATGATGCCGACGTGATCCGGCGTCTCCGGAAGATCTCTTACACTCGCGTAACACGTGAGCCCATGAATCTCTTTGAGTCGCGGGTTCACGGGATAGATCTTCCCCGCATACCCGAAATTCGTCATCTGCAGGAATACGCGCCCACCGAATGAAGTGGGATGATCCGTTGCGCCGACGAGGGCGACCGACCTCGGTGCGAACAATCGCGACAGATCGGTTTCGATTTCGGGAGACACGACGCTATTCATTGGATGTCACGGGTCCCTTGCCGTCCCGCAACGTCATCCTGGCGCCAAGCCAGGATCCATCTTAAACGCGTTGAGCAAAATGGATCCTGGATCCGATCCTGGATCTATTTCGCTCTCGCGAAAGGTCGAGGACGACGAATGGATTCCGGATCGCGCCCGTGCCGGCTCGTCCAGAATGACGGTCTGTTGGTCATCCTGGACTCGATCCAGGATCCATGTTGACGTTGAAACATAGATTCTGCGTTTATGCATCGAATTTGCCGGACAGGACCTCAGCGGGTCTTTTCGTCATCCCGCGTTTCATGCCTGTAAATCAGATTCGAGACCGCTCGCGGTGCCGACCATAGTCTTCACGCCGTCCTGGTTCTCGCACCAGACTTCCAGCGTCACCCGCGCCTTCCCGCCTTCCTGCTCTCTGCTCTTGATCCTGCCGTGAGCAGTCAATGTCTCACCCGCCAGCACAGGCTTGATGAAGGCGACCGAAATCCTGCCGCCTCTGACGAAACCCTCGCCGCAGAATTGCACCATCATCTGCGAGACATACGCGGTCGACATCAAGGCCTGCGCGAGCGGCACCTTGAAGCCTTTCTTCCGCGCCCATTCGGGATCGGTGTGTATCGAGTGAGGACGCACACCGGAGTAACAATCGATCTGGCGCTGCGCAATCGACTTCGTCAGCGGCGGCAGCGCGTCACCGACCTGCAGCGCCTTGGCGGTTTGTGGTTTCAAGATGCACTCCTGATTCGGGAAATATCATCTGCGTGAACTGGCCTCGCGTGAGGACGGTGCCGGTATCTTCCTCACGGGTTTCGAACTGAGTGACCATGTAGTGCCGGCCGCGGCGCTCGTACTTGTCGATTACCTTGCCATGCGAGCGCACGCGCATTCCGACGCGCAGCGGCTCGACGAACTCAAACTGCATCTTCGCGTGCAAGCCCGCCGGCACGATGTATCGGCTGTGACGCATCAGTAGCGCCTGGTTGCCGAGCAACACCGGATGGGCGATCGTCCCGCCAAAAGGGGACTCCTTGAAATACCAGGGATGATGATCGTCCACTGCGTACGCGAACGTTTCGACGTCCTCGGGCTTGATGAGAAAGTCATCCGACATGAACTCCTCGCCGACAGTGACCGCCTCGTATGAGATCGTCTTGAACTCGACCATGCTCGGAACCTCCTGATCTTCAGCTCTTGGACGTTAGCCTGACCACATCCCGGCCTACATCGCTCGCCTGCTCCAGATTCCAGATCGCCTTCAGCAGCGCTATACGCTGCGCCTCGCTCAGACGCGTGCCGCACATGTCGTGAAACTTGCGCTCGACCGCGCCGTCGTTCATGGGGCTTTTAGCGTGTCCTGTCGGGTATCGGATCTCTGCGGTGTGCGCTTCGCCAGACATCATGCGCAGGGTAACGCGCCCAGGGGCGCCTTCCGGATAGAGGTTCGATAGCCGTTGGTCTTCGCGGACTTTCACTTTACGCATGAGCTTCGCGACCGCCGGATCGGTCAGGCGTGAAGGCGCAAACGACTGGTTGGTGACCTTGCCATCCAACAGTGCGATCGACACGCAGTACGGCAGGCTGTGATCGGCCGTCTCGCGCGTACTCGGTGCCCAGCGCGAAGCGTCGGCGCCCATCATCATCACCGCGGTCTTATACGCGTCGACCTCGATGCTTTCGATCTGATCGACATTCACGCGAGTGCGCATCTCGAGTGCAGCTTCGACCGGCGACTGGCCGTGATAGCACACGGGCAAGGCTTTGATATGAGTCTCCGAAATCATGTGCGTGCCTTCAGGCAAAGGCCAGTCGAAGCGGCCGATCGCCTCCCACATTCCGCCGTCGCCCTCGAACACTGCAGTCGGACCGGTGAATCCGTCTTGCGCAAGGAGTGCCGCGAAGACCGCGTTGCGCGACGCGTTCGCACCAGCGCAGCCTTTCCAGCTCGACAGATGTCCGCGGCGGCTTTGCGCGAGCGCCATGTTCGGCGCGAGCGCGAGCGACACGGCGTTGCCCATCTGCGCACGCGTGAGGCCGAGCAGCTTGCCCGCCCCGAGCACGCAGCCCAGCACGCTGTAGACCGGCTGATCCCACCCTTTTGAATTGATATCGACAGCTTTGCAGAAACTGCAATAGACGTCGTACGCCAGCACGATCGCGTTGATGAGCGACTTGCCGTCCGCTCGCACGCTTTCAGCCAGTGCAAGGAGACCCGACGTCATGTCACTCGGATGTCCTCGGCTCTTTCCGAGATACGTATCGCTGATGTCCAGCAACCTGACCATCACGCCGTTGGCAAAGGCAGCCGCTTCCGGCGTTGTCGTGATCTCGCTGCCCCAGACAGTTGCCTCGACATCGCCTCTCGAGCGTCTCGCAGCCGCACGCGCCATCCCGCTCAGGGGCTCGTCGTACGCTCCGAGCGCACTCGCAAAGGTATCGATCAACCTGCGCTTGCACTCGTGGATCGTATCGGCCGGCAGCGCATCGAATCGCGCGCGCTCGGCGAAATCGACGAGCCGCTCGGTTGTACCATCCCACTGCTCAGGTGCATCGGCCACTGTGCTCTCCTCAATACCCTGCGCCGTCCGGCAGGCGCGTTCGTTACCGCTCAATCGCCTTTCATTCCAACAGCCTTGATCACCTTGCTGTTCAGTACAAGCTCGTGATCGATCATCTCGTCGAACGCCTTGGGTCCAAGTCCTACGGGATCGGTTCCCTGCAAGGCGAAACGTTCCCTGATCTCGGATGTCTTCAGAACGGCGGCGATTTGCGTGTGCAGATAGTTGACGACGAGCCGCGGTGTTCCTGCAGGAGCGAGCACGCCTTGCCACGGCGCCGTGTTGAAGTCTTTCACGCCGGCTTCCGCAAGGGTCGGCACATCGGGCAGATAAGGAAGCGCTCCTTGCCCGGGCCATCAGGCGCGATCGTGCGAGCGATATCAGATCGGGTCCCAGCTCACGACGTCCGGCGAGCGCTCCAACGGATAGAACTGCCTCTGCAACGCGGGCAATGCAATCTCGGCGATCGTCTCGGGCGTCCATTCCGGCAGGTGGTGCACCGAACGCACGGGCCGCGGCTGGCTGAACAGCATGATCTCGTTTGCCCTGACGCCGAAGATCTGCCCCGTGACACCTGCAGCGGCGTCGCTGACCAGGAATACGGCCATCGGCGCGATCTTGCGCGCCTCCATTTTCTTGAGCTGCTCGACGCGTTCTTTCTCCACCGGGGTAGTCGCGGGTATCGAGCTCGTCATGCGGCTCCACGCAAACGGAGCGATGCAGTTCGACCTCACCTTGTAGCGCTCGAGGTCGAGAGCGATGCTTTTTGAAAGAGCCGCAATGCCGAGCTTTGCCGCCGAGTAGTTCGCCTGCCCGAAGTTGCCGATCAGCCCCGATGTGGAGGTCATGTGCACAAACGCGCCGCTGTTCTGCGCTCGCATGTGATTGGCCGCCGCCCGGCTCACGAAGAACGAACCATCCAGATGTACCGACACGACCGAGCGCCATTCGTCTTCGGTCATCTTGTGAAAAATGCGGTCGCGCAAGTTACCCGCGTTGTTGACGACCGCATCGATGCGGCCGTAGTGGTCGAGCGCGCATTGAACGATGCGCTCGGCAGAGGCCCAGCCCGAGACCGAATCCGCACTCGGTACTGCCTCACCGCCTGCCGCTTCGATCTCGCGCACGACTTTCTCGGCTGCGGTTTCGCCGGGCTCCTTCGTTATATCGCCAGTGAGCGACGCGCCGATGTCGTTCACGACAACGCGTGCTCCGCTGGCGGCCATGGCGAGTGCGATCCCGCGCCCGATGCCGCCACCGGCCCCCGTCACGACTACAACCTTACCGGCCACCATGTGTGCCATTGACGCCTCTCTTTTTCTATCTGAACCTACGGCTTCATTTCGCCGATGACCTGCTTTGCGGTGCGGAAGCAATCGACGCCGACTGGAATGCCGCAATACACCGCGATCTGGATGAGCACCGCTCGCAGTTCCTCCTTCGTCAAACCGTTGCGGATTGCGCCGCGCAGATGCAGCTCGAATTCGTGCATCTTGCCGAGTGCTGCGATCATTCCGAGGTTCAGTATGCTGCGGTCGCGTCTTGACAGCGTCTCATCGCTCCAGCACAGGCCCCAGCAATACTCGCTTACGATCTCCTGGAACGGTTTGTTGAAGTCATCCGCATTCTTCATCGCACGGTCGACGTACTCGTCTCCCAATACCTCACGGCGCACGCCGAGACCCGCATCCATCAGTTCCTTGTCCATCGCTCGCTCCTTGTCGATATTGAATTGAGAAATGCTGAAGCTTGTCCGGGCACGCCCCGTTGAGCACGAGCGTGAGTGCGTTGTTGAAATCGGTCTCGGCTCACTCCGGTTTGATTCCCGCGGTCTTGATGACCTTCGCCCATTTTGCAAGCTCCGTCCTGACGAGCTGTCCCAGTTCCGCCGGTGTGCTGGGCGTCGCATCCAGCCCCTGTGCCTCCATGACTGCTTTCGACTCCGGATGCGCCAGTCCGGTTTTGACCAGGGCATTGAGCCTGTTGATGATCGGCGCGGGCGTTCCCGCGGGTGCAAAGAGCGCATTCCAGGCAGTGACTTCGTAACCCGGCAGACCGGACTCGGCGATAGTCGGCGCATCCGGAACGAACTCGGAGCGCTTCGAACCCGAAACGCCGAGCAATACCAGCTTTTTAGTTTGCACGTGCGGCAGAACAGAAGTGCTGCCAAACGTGAGCGCGACGTGGCCCCCAACGAGGTCGATGATCGAAGGACCGCTACCCTTGTACGGAATATGGGTCATCTTCACGCCGGCCAGGGACTTGAAGAGCTCACCTGCCAGATGAGTCCCGCTGCCGACGCCCACCGACGCATAACTAAGCTGATCCGGTCTTGCCTTGGCGAGCGCAATGAGCTGCTGAACCGATCTCGCGGGCGTCGAAGGATGAACGACCAGGAAGAACATGTAAGACGATAGTTTCGAAATGGGCTCCAAATCCTTGATCGGATCGTACGGCACCTGTTTCTGCAGACTCGGGTTGATCGTTATGCTGCTCTGGACCGCGAGCAGCGTATAGCCGTATGGAGCCGATTTGGCGACAGTCTCTACACCGATGTTGCCGCCCGCACCCGCCCTGTTTTCCACCACGACCGGCTGGCCGAGCTCCGCCGTCATCGTTTTCGCGAGCGCTCTTGCCACGAGATCGAGCGACCCGCCCGGACTGAACGGATTGACCATCCGCACGGGTTTGATGGGATAGGTCTGCGCGCTGACGTAGCCGCATGCCGTCGCGAACAACATGGCAACGCACGCGTGTCTCATATCAGACGACTGTCATGGGACCGCTT
>JAQGNH010000029.1 GCA_028291945.1 Betaproteobacteria bacterium | reverse complement strand
GCGTAAAAAGTAGTGGGTGCGCCGTAGCGATCCCACAGGAAGCCTGCGAGGACGCTTGCGATCAGCATTGCGATCCCACTGACCAGGTTGAACAATCCGAAAGCCGTTCCGCGCAGGAGTGGCGGGGAGTTGCCGGCGACCATTGCCGAGAGTACGCCCTGCGTCATGCCCATGTGCAAACCCCATAACGCGACACCCGCGGCAGTCGCGGACAACGCGGTTGCGCGAGCAAGCACGATATCGGCTGCGATGAGCACGGCCAGACCGGCGCCGAGAAGAGCGGTGGGGTTCACGCGGTCTGCGAGACGGCCCATTGGGTATGCCGTCAGCGCGAATACTACGTTCATCAGGACCAGCACGAAGGGTGCGTAGGTGTCAGGCAGGCCCTGCTGCTGTGCACGCAGCAATAAAAACGCTTCGCTGAAGCGTGCGAGCGTGAAGACACCTCCCGCGAGAACGATCCACCAGTAAGCCGGGCCGAACTCTCGGAGCGAGCTCAGGTGCAATGGATTCGCTGCACGCGCAGCGCCTGCCGCCCGCTCACTCTCCCGGATTCCGACGATAAGCAAAGTCACCGAGAGAAAACCGGGCACGACCGCGACCCAGAATACCGATCGAAAGTCACCGGCAAAAAGCAGCATCAGAGCGACCGCGAGTAGCGGACCGAGGAACGCTCCAACGGTATCAAGAGTTTGACGCAGCCCGTACGCTGCGCCGCGGATTTCAGGAGGCGTTAAATCAGCGATCAGCGCATCGCGCGGCGCCCCCCGAGTACCCTTCCCTATTCGATCGATAAACCGCGCCGTCAGCACCCAGCCGATGCTCGTTGCAAGAGCGAATAGCGGCTTCGATAACGCGCCCAGACCGTAACCCGCGATTGCGAGCGCTTTGCGCTTGCCGAAGTAATCCGACAACGCGCCCGAAAACACGCGAACGATTAGCGCCGTCGCTTCGGCCACGCCTTCAACGATTCCGACGACGAAGGCCGAGGCGCCCAGGCCCGTCACCATGAACACCGGCAGCAGGCTGTGTATGAGCTCGGACGAAAGGTCCATCAGAAGGCTCACGAACCCGAGCACCCACACGCCGCGCGGCACGCGTGCGGATAGGGTGGAATCCGGCGAAACAGAAGACATCAGGTGCCGGCTGTGACCGAGTGGCAAACGCCACGCTTCACCCGGTCACCGCAATCGCTACTCGCTCGCTACCGCGCTCGCCGGCATCATCTACCCACTCGAAGACCATCTCCCCGGTCGCGACGGCCCGCGTGTAGAACTGCAGGTACGGATTTGCCGAGATGCCGGACCCCATTTCGGCGCGGAAAACTTCGATACCGTTATAGCTGCACGTCAACGTATTGACGACGTTCTTTGGAATCACCCGGCCCATGTGGTCATAACGGAATCCCGTCTCCATGGGATGCTGAATCGCCACACGCACCGTGATCAGCTCGCCACGGTTCGTCTCCTTCGGGACCTGGATACGCGCGAGCATCGGCTATGTCGCGTCGAGACACGCGGTTTCGGTCACGATGACTTCCGCGGACGAGGCCCAGTACGAGCCATCGGACATGGCCGCGATCACGAGCAGATTCTGCGCGCCGTTCAGGCGCACGCGCGTGGAGATTTCCGCGCGCCCGCACTGTGGATTCAAATGGAATACCGCAACGAGCGGCCGCGGATTTTTTTCCGAAAGCACGTGAATCGTCCGCACGTAGTCGCGCTCATTCATCTGACTCGTGACTGAGATCTTCAGCGGAACCGAGTGACCGTTATCGCTGAGGTGCGGTATGTCAAGTGCCACGCGCCCCTCTCGCAATGCTGCCCCTCCGGTGATCTGATCCACGAGCGGCTGCAGACCTTCCAGTGCCGGCAGCGCGCTGCAGATGCGTACGTGCGCTATGAGCGCACCCGCGGCAGTCACGACTAGAAAGCGGCGCCTCGAGCGGTTCATCGGCATTCAGCGCAAGGTGGACAGGTACGCCACGACGTCTTCGATCTGCTGCGCGGTCAGTATGGGTTTCGCCCGGTAGGCGTCGGCTACGCCGTCGAGCGCGTCGGTTCGGTAATAGGCCGGCATTGCAACTTCACGATTGATTCGCGTCGGATCGACCACTCGCAGGCGCAGCTGTCCATTCGTGAGCCGGGTGGCGACGCGGGAGAGCGGCGGCGCCACGTTTCCCATGAACCGCTCGCCCGTTTCCGGTATGGCATGACATAGCAGACAATTCCCGTCACGTCCCGCAACGACGATACGGCCTCGGGCAGGATCCCCCGGTGTGGCTGTCAATGGTTTCATGATCGCGTCGCCCTGCACCTGATATTGCACGATTCCTCGAGCATCCGGCACGGTACCGCATGCAGAGAGGAGACAGCACGCGCCCAGAAAGATTCGCACGGCGTGCGATGTCGGATGGCGTCCAGGCATGAACTTGCGTTGCTGACGAAGGCTAAGCTGCGCGACCCCGGTGGTCAAGCCACCGATTTTAGAGACTGACGCGTGAAGTCGGGCCCCTCACAACCAGTACTCCCACATGCGCCCGACCCACTCTTTCATGCGGACATTCATTGGCCGGCGCGCCCACTCTTCCTGTTCGATCCGCACCGAACCGCGCAGATCGTCCTCGAACATTGCTTCCATCTGGCGTCCGAAATCCCAGCCCAGGATGACCGCGTTGAGCTCCTCGTTGTGAAGGAAGCTTCGCCAGTCGAAGTTACTCGACCCGACCGTCGACCACACGCCGTCTACGACGATGGTCTTGGCGTGAAGCAAAGCTTCCTGTCGCTCGTAAATCTTCACGCCTGCGGCGAGCAGCTCCGCATAATGCGAGCGACCTGCGTGGAACACCGCCCAGAAATCGGTGTACGACGGCAGCACTAGCGTGACGTCGACGCCTCGAGCAGCCACTTCCTTCAGAAGGTCTATCGTCTGCGGATCGGGCACGAAATAAGCCATCGTGATGTGCACCGATTTTTCCGCCTGAGCGATGGCGGAGAGCAGCGCGATATAAATGGAAGGCACCGCGTCACCGGGTCCGCTCGCTATGATGCGCACCGGGTGATCGCCCTCGCGCTTGCCTCCCGGGAACCAGTTTTTTTGCGGTAGTGTCTCGCCGCCCTGAGCCTCCCAGGTGTCGAGAAAAAGCCGCTGCAATTGCTCCACTGCAGGCCCTTGCACGCGCACGTTCGTATCGCGCCAGCCCAGCTTGCGGGAGCCTGCAGATGGGCGTGAGCCCAGATTCAATCCGCCTGAAGCACTCCCGGAAAATCGTGAGCCGCCGCTGCTGGCCGTTCCTGGCGTAGACCCGCTGGAGTACACATCGCTGATGTTGATTCCGCCAGTGAAAGCGATGCGTCCATCGGCTATGACGACCTTGCGATGATCGCGATTGTTCACCCGCCATCCTCGCCGCGCTTTAAGGGGATTCACCGGGTTGTACTCCAGCACCATGACCCCGCCTGCACGCAGTCTGTCGAAGTACTCGCCCGGGGTGCCGCTCGAACCAACGCTGTCGTACATCAGATTGACTGACACACCTTCTGCTGCTTTGCGCAGCAGCACATCACTGAAATGTTGCCCCACTTCCTCACCCTCGATGATGTAGAACTCGAGATTGACGTGGTCGCGCGCACCTTCGATTGCCTCGAACATCGCTGCGTAGGAGGCTGGACCGTCACGCAGGAGCATGGCGCTGTTGCCAACGGTCAGCGGACGGCCTGCGACTTCCTCCTCGATCGCTATATGGCGTGCGAGAAGATCGGGTGCGCCGTTCGCGCGGAGCCGTGCCAATACCGCGGCAGCCCGGTCAGGCGTCAAAGGCCCGCGCGAGCCGACGATCGTTGGCGTCTTGTGGGCGTCAGCCGAACGCAGCCATGGATGAACGTCGGGCAGCGACGCGCAACCGGCTATCAGTACACTTGCAAGTAGATATAAAACCAGTCGCATGTGCCGCACGCCAGCAGGAGGGCGGCCATGCTACTGCAAAAAACAAGCCATTGTCAGTGCACATGCGCACAAGCGTGCGATGAAGCCGGTGCCTAGAGCAGGGACCTATAAAGGGCCCTCCTGGGGGAGCGGGTCACGCACGTGCCGGTATGCGCCAGAGGTATACCGTGGACGCTGCAACCTGGGTTTTTTGCTCCGGCGCCCAGTCGCCCATGTCGAAGGCATGCGAAACCACCCGTGTTCCCGGCTGTAGCTCTTTCTGAAGCTTCGGCTTCAATTTCTCGTTGAGTCTCGTCAAAAGATACAGGGTGACCACAGTCGCTTCGCTGATGTCGGCTTCGAACAAGTCACCCTCGATAAATCGAACCTTGTCCGTAACCTTGGCGGCTTTGGCGTTCGCATTCGCTTCGGCGATACGCTTGGGATCGATGTCGATGCCGACTGCGCGCACACCATACTTCTGAGCCGCGGTGATCACGATGCGCCCGTCGCCGCATCCCAGGTCGTAAACGACATCCTTGGGCGTCACCTTCGCGATCTCGAGCATCTTGTCGACCACTTCGTTCGGCGTGGGCACGAAGATAACATCCGGGACCCGGCGGGCCGTTGCGGTCTGAGCAAGAAGGATTCGGCTCGAGTCATAGGCGTGCGCGAAGCCGGCTGCGCCCGCTGCGGCGAGCGCCGCAAGAAACTGTCTGCGATGCATGTTGATGTACTCCTCAAAGCGAAAGTGGCCAAGGTGCGCCGGCAGCGTGGGCGCCGCCAAATCTTAGCAGACTCTGCTGACGGCGCAGAGAGGCGCACAACCGTGAGTCTTCGCACCTCTGCCACCTGGGTTGTTCATGGAACGCGAACCGCATTCATCCGTGCGAGGATTGTGGCGGCGCGCCGATCCAGATAAGCCGTGTGTTTCCCCGGCGTATATCGGCGCGGTGTCGGGACCATCGCTGCAAGCCGAGCCGCCTGGGCGGGACCAAGCTCGGCGGCAGATACACCATAGTGGTAGCGCGCTGCAGCTTCCGCTCCGAACACTGAATCACCCCATTCTATGACATTCAGGTAGAGCTCGAGAATGCGGCGCTTATCCATCAGGAGCTCGATCATGACCGTGATGGCGGCTTCCTGGGCTTTGCGCCACCACGCGCGATCGGCGGACAAAAAGAGATTCTTGGCGAGCTGCTGAGTAATGGTCGACCCGCCCGCTACCACCTCACCTTCGCGTATGTTTTTTTCGTATGCTTTACGTATGCCGTCCCAGTCGAACCCATCATGCTCGAAAAACTTAGCGTCTTCGGCCGCGACCACGGCACGTTTCAGATGTGCTGAGATTCTCTTGTAAGGCACCCACGTATAGCGTATTCCGATGTGCGGCTGCTCTTCTCGCACTCGCTCGAGGCGCATGCGCATGAACGCGGTGGAGCCCGGGTTGTAAACGGACCAGTACCAGACACACGCGAAAAACCACAATTGCAGGAGCGTCACCGCAATCAGGAAGAGGAGAACGATGCGCCACGTGAAGCGCCACAGAAGCGTCAGCGGGGCGGCGGATGGTGAGCCATTTCCAGCATTGCGTGTGAAGCGGCGGCTGCGCTTTTTGGCGAGCATTGTGGAGCAAGTGTTACGCGTTACGATTCGGACGGGGCCAGTTCGAAGTGCTACTTGCCGCTATCGCGGAGTAACTCGATCACCGGCGCTGTTTGCGGCCGCACGCCGCGCCACACATAAAACGATTCCGCGGCCTGCTCGACCAGCATGCCGAGACCGTCTGCTGTGCGGACGCCTTCACGCTGCGCGAACTGCATAAACGGTGTGGCTTTGCCGTACACCATTTCATAGGCGAGCGCCCCAGGCGCAAACAAGCGGACGGGGAGCGCTGGCATGGCGTTCGCCAGACCGGCGGATGTCGCATTGATGACAAGATCGAATTGCTCTCCCGTAAGTTCATCGTAAGGCGCTGCACGCATCTCGGTGCTTCGCGTGTGCGCTGCGTCGAAGTGCCGACACAACGCCGATGCCTTATCAAGGGATCGATTAGCCACCACGAGCAGCACCGGTTTTTGGTCCAGCAGGGGACCGCACACGCCGTAAGATGCCCCACCGGCGCCCATCAGCAAAATTCGCTTTGCCAAAAGGGCCACCCGGAGATTTTGGGTCAGATCGCGGATGAGCCCGGCGCCATCGGTGTTGTCGCCGCCGATACCGTCGTGACCCAGCGTCAGCGTGTTCACGGCGAGTGCAGACTCTGCCCGCGCGGTGCGGTGTTCAGACAATTCGTAGGCGCCGAGTTTGAACGGAACGGTGACGTTGAGACCCCGTCCGCCCTCGTCGCGAAAGCGCATTACGGCGGCTTCGAACCCGCTGAGCTCGCAAAAGAGTGGTTCATACGACAAGCTTTCGCCAGTCTGTCTCGCGAACTCGGCATGAATGAGCGGCGACTTGCTGTGCGCCACGGGATTACCGATAACGGCGTAACGGTCAGTCATAATGACCATGAATATCGCGGCCCATCGAGCAGGGCATCATCCGGGCAGCGTTGAGAACACTCACTCCGATACGAATTTGTCCGCGGGGGTGAACGTCCAAGTGCGGGTGACGTGCAGAATGTCCACGTCTTTCGCGATATCGGCCGGAAAAGGTGCGAACGGCATTGAGAGCTGCACGATGCGACGGGCCGCTTCGTCGAGAGTTTTGTTGCCGGATGGCCGATTGATGTCCACCTGCTCCACCGTACCGTCCGATCGGATCGCTACTGTCACGACGAGGCTTCCGGACATCTTCTGATCGCGTGCAGCCTGGGGATAGTTGATTTCGCCTATGCGTTCTACTTTCTGCCGCCAATCTTCGATGTAACGCGCAAAGCGGTATTCCTGGGTGCGGGCGCCGATGAACTTGCGCCGCGGTCGCTCCTGATACGCCGTCCAATCACGCGAGATTTTGGCCTCGAGCCGCGCAATCTCAATGCTACGGTGCAAAAGATCGGAAGCATGCGGAAGGACCTGCATGTCAGGATCCGGCGCGGGTGCTGGTGGTGTTTTGGGGGCCGCCACTGCGCTTTCGACTTGCGGCTGCGCCTGCGCCTTGTTCGTCATCAGCTGCCGCGCCTCGCGCTCGAGCTGCTCAACTCTGCGCAATGCGAGCTTTACGTCGGCTTGGGGCTGCGCCTCCTTCACCACCGGCAGCGGGCTTTGCGCCCGGCGCTTCTCGTCGGTGTTGCCGCCCCCATCCAGGTTGTGCTGAGCCATCGCGTCCGCTTTGACCGGCGCCTTCTTCGACTTGGCGTTGACCAGAACGACTTCGAGCTTAGCGTCAGGATTTTCGAAATTCGACCTGTCGGGCATGGCGAAGCCCACCCCGAAAATCACCGCAAGGTGCAGCAGCACTGAAATGACGAACGATGTGCGAATGCGGATGGGCCCCGCTCCGGTGCCGTCGTAACCATGAGCTCCCGAAAGACGGCGCTCGAGTCCGGTCAGGCGTGTATCCAACGCGGCTACAGCAGCGTGCCAGCGCTCGTGGCGCACGTGCTTCGCGCGACGCGGGAACGCGATTACGTTGGGGGAGGGTTTTAACTCCATGGGGCGCATTGTACCTAACGCACCCCCCTCAGGCACTGTTAGCCATTGCACGCTGTGGGCATAACAACGACGTTTGTGTCCACGGTGTTGCCCGGAACACCCTCAGCTTTGTCCAGAACGTCCCTAAACTCACAGTGCAACGTCAGTTCGAGCAAATCGATGTCGGACACGTCGAGCACCACGCGTGTGCCGGAGGGGAGCGCCGGGACGGAAGCCACGCGCACGACGAGTGGAAGCTCATCGAAACGGCAAAGGTTGTCTCTAAGGATAATGGCCTCGACGCTGCTCACCTTTTCCTGGAGAAGCCACCGCAGGCACCAGTAACGTTCCATCGCGCGCTGGAACTCTCCATACGCTTCGTACGCGGACTCGAATTCGCGCATGATCGCAAGCAATGTTTCGTCTCCGGGCCTATACGTCGGCTGCTCACCTTGCGCAAGTGCAATCAGCTGGCGTTGATTTACGAGATCGACGTAACGCCGCAGCGGCGAGCTCGCCCAAGCGTATTGCTTCACCCGCAGGCCGACATGAGGGGCAGGCACTGTGCTCATGCGGACTTTGCCTCCGCTTTGGGCCCGGTAAATTGCCGCAGTCTGGGTGTCGCCGAGTTGCTGTGCCCACGTGCTGTTGACGTAGATCATCAGTTCGGAAACGATTTTGTCTATGGGCGTGCCTCTCGTGCGCGGGGTGATCTCGACCCGGTCATTTTCGACGCGAAAGTTGTACTCAGGGCGCTGCTCACCTTCGGGCACGTCCCCCAGCCGTTCGCGTTCGAGCTGCCGGGCCCAATGCCAGAGCCGCTTCAACTCCGCGCCGTAAGGGTGGTCGATTATTCCGTGATCGAGGGCTGCCTTGTCGAGGAGTGGTTCGAGTGTGTCGTGTCGGAGGTTTTCTCCGATGCGTACCCGCTCGACTCGCGTGTCGCGCGCAATCACCTCGCCGGCGGGTGTCAGCTCCGAATACAGCGACAAAGCCGGGCACTCGCGTCCAGCGGCCAGCGTATACCGATCGATGGCTTCGGGCTGCAACATGGTGATCTTGCCGCCGGGAAAATAGACCGTCGAGAGACGCTCACGCGCAACAGCATCGAATGACGTCTGCACCGACGCGCCGAGGGCAGGCGCTGCAATGTGAATGCCGATTCGGACATTTCCGTTATCGAGCGGAGTCACTGAAAATGCGTCATCGATTTCGGTCGTCGAGGCATCATCGATGCTGAATGCAACGCAGTCGGAAAGGGGCAGGTCCGCCACAGCGTCGGCGATGGGCATTGGATCAAAATCTGCGCCGTTCGTGAAATGTTCGAGCAGGAACCGGTTCAGATGAAAGTCGCGAGTCGAAGGAATGCCGCCGCAGCGCTCGATCAAGCGCACAGGCGTAAGCCTGAGTGCAACGCTCGCTTCTTCCAGCGCCTTCCACTCGAGTGCATTTTTGTCCGGTCTGTAGAGCAGCGCGGATAGCATCGGCCCGAATTCCGCAGGCAGCGTGCCGGCAAGGATCTGCGCAACGTAGGCGTCCTTTGCGAGAGCCTGCTGCTTTTTGCGCTCTACGCTCGCCAGCGCGGCCTTGAGGGCTTCGCCCGGCGCCGCCTTATATCGGCCACGTCCGCGCTTGTAGAAGTACATGGGCGCGGAATGAAGCTTGAGCAGTATGCCCGCCGCTTCAATGGCCGTCGGAGCTCGCCCGTAGTACTCTCGTGCAAGCACGTCGTACTCGAACTCGTCTGCGCTCGAGCATTCCCAGAGGAAACCAAGATCCAGATCGTCAGCCGCTCGCTGCGCCTCGCGCATCAATTCGCTGAGCGCCGGTTGTTCGAAACGGAACAGCACTGCCGCCGCTTTGATTTTGGAACGTTTGCCGTGAGGCGCTTCTACTTGTAATGATGCCCCACTGTCCCCAAGAATGGCCCCGACTTTGAGCGCACCTTCCTCCTCATAGAAAACATTCATACAAACGATTGGCGACTAGACGGAAAAAAGGGACGCAACCTGAACGGCTACGCTCCTATTATAGTCGATGCGTGCGCGGCCGCCCGGTCCTGGCGTCATCGTGCTGCAAATTCAAATGCCTTCCTTCGATGAACGAAGAAGCGTCGTTTTTTGTGTCCCTCAGCCGCGAAACCACGCGGAGAGGCGCCGAGCCGCAAAAGCGCTCAGCCGGAGCGAATGCCGCAGAAGGCGAGCGCAATGTCGACGTAGCGTTCGAAATCACTGAAGCCATGATCGCCGCCGGGTATCACGAGCTGCTCACAACCGCGATACCTGTCCACTGCATCGTGGTAGTTCAAAACTTCATCGCCTGTTCGCACCATGAGCAGATAACGGTCGGGCGTAATGCTTTGGGTCTCGAACTTGATCAGCTCGCTCAAGTGCCGCTCGGTAAAATCGTATTGCGCGCCCGTATAAAGATTCGTCTGGCGTCCGACGTAGCCGCTGAGCAGCTCGTATGGACGCACCGCGGGATTGACGAGAACGGCCGGCACCGCACGCCGCTCGCTGAGCCACGTTGCGTAAAAGGCGCCCAAAGAGCTCCCGACAAGCGCGACACGTTCGGCCGCATGTCTTGTTACCAGACGATCGAGCAATGTGATCGCTTCCTCGGGTCGATCTGGGAGTTCAGGACAAAGAAACTCGCCGCCCCGCCGTGCCTCGATCATGCGCTTACGCAGCACTCCAGCCTTGAACGACAGCGCAGAGCTGTTGAACCCATGGATATAGATCAACACCGCTGATGAATCGAACTCATGAGCGGCGGACTCGAGCAGTGACTGCCCGACTGCGTAACAGGGGGTGAATCAAACCCGCGCACGTAACTCGCGTTAGCGATCAAAGGGCACTTGCCAGCATTCTGGCGATACCCAGCAGCATCATATCGCTGTCGCGCGGTCCAATGAGCGAAAGACCGATCGGATATCCATTCAGCTTACCGAGCGGCAGGTTGAGTTGTGGAAGCCGCGCCAGGCCCGCTATGCAGAGCAGGGTGAGTGCACGGGCGCGAAAATCCTCAGTCGCGTGCGGATCAGCGTTGCGCAATGGTGCGATGTCCGGCACGGTGGGTAACGCAACGACGGTATCGTCCCGCAGTAATGCGATCATGCGCTGCGCGATCTCTTCGCGTTGAGTCCTGGCCGCATCGGCATCCGCCGTCGCGATGGTCGATGCCCATTGCACGCGCTGGCGTATCCCGGGTCCGAGCTCGGGTTTGGCTTCCTGCACCCATGCGCCGTGCTCGGCCCAGACTTCATAACCCTGCAGTGTGCGAAAGACCTCGAGCCACTGCCTCAATCCTTCGGGGCTGACGCAAACACGCTGCGGCTTGCCGAGCGCGCCCGTGAGGCGTTCCAGCGCAGGCTGCAACGCAGCGGTCGCCGTGGCCCCTCCGAGCTCGAATGCATCCTCAGCGAAGAGGAGCCGCTTCGGGATAGAAGCGTCAGGCGATTCAGCGAGCAGAACTGCGCCTACGCGTTCCATGACATCTGCGCCGCGCGCGAACCAGCCTGCCGTATCGAAGCCGCGTGCGAGAGGGCACGCACCCTCGAGCGAGATGCGGCCGTGAGTCGGACGCAAGCCGTATATGCCGCAGAAGCTCGCCGGCGCGCGCACTGACCCGCCGGTATCGCTGCCTAGCGCAAAATCGACGAGCTCTCCCGCTACCGCTGCCGCTGATCCGCTCGAAGATCCGCCGGGAATGCGACCGGGCGCATTGACGTTGATGGGCGTGCCGTAATGTGCGTTCTCACCGTTGAGACTGAACGTGAGCTCGTCCGTCTGGGTTTTCCCAACCAGGTCTGCACCGGCATCGAGCAGTTGTTGCACGACCGGAGCGGTGTGCGATGCAGCAGCGTGTGTGCGCAGCCAATCGGGGCTGCCGAATCCGGTCTTGCAACCGGCGATATCGTAGATATCCTTGGCGCCGAACGTGAGACCGCTGAGATCTCCGGCACGCGTCGCTGCCAGAGCAACGTGGGTATGGCGGCAGAACGCGCCGAGCGCGTCGTTCGGGATCGCGTCGTTCATGGGTGTTCCAGCCGGTGCAGGAGCTTCTCGTGGATACCGCCGAAGCCGCCGTTACTCATGATGAGCACTTGATCGCCCACGCGGCTGGAGATCGCAATGTCGGCAATCAACTGATCGAGGTCGGCGTAGACCAAAGCCTTATCGCCGAGCGGTGCGAGCGCAGCCACAGCGTCCCAGCTCAAACCTCCGCTAAAGCAAAACACCTGGTCCGCGGCAGCCAGACTTCGCGGCAGGGCCTGTTTCATGACCCCGAGCTTCATGGTATTGGATCGCGGCTCGATGACTGCGATGATGCGCGCGCCGTTCACCTTGGCTCGCAAGCCTGCGATGGTCGTCTCGATCGCGGTCGGATGATGAGCGAAGTCGTCGTAAACCGTGACGCCGCGGACGACGCCGCGCACTTCCATGCGGCGCTTTACGTTTTCAAATCGGCTCAGCGCCTCGATAGCGACGTTCGCCGGAACTCCAGCGTGGCGGGCGGCTGCTATCGCGGCGAGCGCATTCGAGCGATTGTGCGCTCCGATCAGGTCCCAGCGGACGGTGCCACACGCCTGCCGCTTCAGGTGCACATCGAATGAGCCGCTTGCATCCGGTTCTGCTGCGCGCCATCCATCTTCGATATCGAAGCGCTCGACGGGCGTCCAACATTCGCGCTTGAGCACGCGGTCGAGATGTGCATCGGCGCCATTGGAGACGATGAGTCCATTTGCTGGCAGCGTACGCACGAAGTGGTGGAATTGCGTTTCGATTGCACCAAGATCGGGGAAAATGTCTGCGTGGTCGAACTCGAGGTTGTTCAGGATCGCCGTACGCGCAGGATAGTGGACGAACTTCGAGCGCTTGTCGAAAAAAGCCGTATCGTATTCATCGGCCTCGATCACAAAAAAAGACGAGTCCGAGAGGCGCGCGGAGACACCGAAATTTTGCGGCACGCCGCCAACCAGAAATCCCGGCCGCAGGCCTGCATGCTCGAGTATCCACGCGAGCATGGCGCTCGTCGTGGTTTTTCCATGCGTGCCCGCTACGGCGAGCGTCCAGCGCCCCTGCAGCACGTTCTCACGCAACCACTGCGGACCGGAGATATACGGCAGGCCTCGGTCGAGTACCGCCTCCATCAACGGATTGCCGCGCGTAATCACGTTACCGATCACGTACGCGGCGGGTTCGAGCTTGAGCTGGTCGATTCCATAACCTTCGATCAACTCGATGCCCTGGGCTTCGAGTTGCGTGCTCATCGGCGGATAAACATTCGCATCGCAGCCGGTTACTTTGTGGCCCGCGGCGCGCGCGAGCACGGCGATACCGCCCATGAACGTGCCGCAGATACCGAGTATGTGTATGTGCATCAGGAAAGAACTGTTATCGAAACGGATGTTTCAACCGCGGAAAATGAAGTATACCGCCCCGAGCAGGCAGATCCCCGCGTACAGATAGTTCAGCTTGATTTCCTGCCCCATGTAGAACACTGCGAATGGCATGAACACGAGGAGCGTAATGACCTCCTGCAGAATCTTCAGTTGCGCGAGACTCAGCGTTTCGAATCCGATCCGATTGGCGGGCACCTGGATGAGATATTCGAAGAGCGCGATGCCCCAGCTCACGAGCGCCGCGACCCACCACGGCTTTGCGTTCAGATGCTTCAAGTGCCCGTACCAGGCGAACGTCATGAACACATTCGAGGCCGTCAATAGCAGGCTTGTCGGCACGAGGGGATGTGTAAGCAAAGACATGGGTCAAACCTCTGGTCTGCCGCGACAAAAACGCGGCATTATAATCGACGTCCTCTCACCGGTTTTACGTTTTCCGTGACAAGAATCCCGACGAACCTGGTCACCGGAGCGACAGGTGCTGGCAAGTCGACAGCCATTGCGCGGTTGCTCGACCATCGTCCAGCAGGCCAGCATTGGGCTGTACTCGTAAATGATTTTGGCCCCAGCGATATGCACTCGGCGCAGAGCACGACTGAAGAACACGTCACTCTCCGCGAAGTCGCGGGCTGCGTGTGTTGCACAGGACAGGTCGCCTTGCGCACAGCGCTGGTCAAAATGCTGCGCGGCTTTGCGCCGCAGCGTTTGCTCATCGAAGCATCGGCCGCCGCACAACCCGCTGCACTGCTGCGCTTACTGCGGGAACCGGGAATTGCAAACGCGCTCGAGCTGCGAAGCACACTTTGCGTTGTGGATACGAAGCAGCTCGGTGATAGCCGCTACCTGCAGAACGACGTGTATCGAGAGCAGATCACATCAGCCGACGCAATCTACCTGAGCAAGACCGATGCGATGACGCCGGCCGAACGCCTTTCAGCGCACACCCAGCTGCAAGCGCTCAGATCAGACGCTGTCGTGGTTTTCCACGACAGCGAGCGCTTCGATGTCGGGCTACTCGATATCGGGAGTAAGGCGTAGTCTTTACGCTCGAGCGTTTTCGAGTGGCACGTCCGGCAGCGCCGCCGAGCGGCTTCCCGGTACGGGCCGGTTATCTGCCGCGTGGTACGTGTAGACCACGGAATACTTCGTATCAGGCGTCTGGTTTTGTCCGGCGGCGTGGAAAAGCCTGCAGTGGAAAAAAAGAACATCGCCCGGATCGAGCTCGACAGCGACCTTTTTCGCGAGGATGTCGCTATTCTGTTCAACGTCGGTGCGCAGAAAGTGCGCGGCGTCGAGTTGTTGCGGCCCGAAGTCCATTGCGTGCGTGCCGGGAAGAACCAGCAGGCAGCCATTTTCAAGGCGCTCCGGCCCTAACGCGAGCCACAGCGAAACGAGTTCGGGCCGTTCGAAAGCCCAGTAGCGGATGTCACGATGCCAGTTGGTGAGACTGCTGTGGCCCGGATCCTTGGTCATGACGCAGTTATGGTGCGCCTGTGAGAGCTCGATCCGCGGCCCGAGAAATGGCAGCAGCCGCACGCGTACCGCGTGCGATGTCGCCCAGTCGCGGAATACGGAATCCCGCGCATAAGCCTGTAACAGGCGCCGAACTGTTCGGCCGCCGGGAGCATCGCGTGAGGCGGGTGCGCCGGGGTACTGGATATCGGCTTCGTACTCGATTGGCGCAATAGCGGCGGCGAGATGCGCGCGCGCGACCTCCAACATACGCCTGCGTACGTCCAGGGGGAGTAGCCCCCGCACGATCGCGTAGCCCTCGCTCTTAAATTGCTCAAGCCCGTGCATGGCAGCCTGCGGGATCGGTAGCATGTAGACCGTGACGACAGCTCACGCCGTCATCGTGGCAGGCACACTCCCTTCTGTTTCGGGCTCGTAACCGAGGATCGGCGAGAGCCAGCGCTCGATCTCTGCTAATGGCATGTTTTTGCGGCGCGCGTAGTCTGTTATCTGGTCGCGGCCTGCTTTCCCGACTGCAAAGTAACGCGACTCGGGGTGAGAGAGATAGAAACCGCTCACCGACGAAGCAGGGTACATCGCGTACGATTCAGTGAGCTCGATGCCCGCACGTTCAGCCTGCAGAAGTTTGAACAGCGCCCCTTTCTCGGTGTGATCAGGACACGCAGGATAGCCCGGCGCAGGGCGAACGCCGCGATATTTCTCGGCGATGAGCTCTTCATTGCTCAAACGCTCATCTTTTGCGTACGCCCAGAATTCCCTGCGCACGCGGGCATGCAACAGCTCCGTGAACGCTTCCGCAAGCCGATCGGCGAGCGCCTTCATCATGATCGACGCGTAGTCGTCATGCTGCTTCTCGAACACTTCGAGACGCTTCTCGATGCCGAGCCCCGCGGTCACAGCGAATGCGCCGATGTAATCGGGCACGCCCGAATCTTTCGGCGCCACGAAATCGGCGAGACACAGATTCGGATTTCCGGTCGGTTTTTCCGTCTGTTGTCTGAGGTTGTGCCAG